>NZ_AXWQ01000006.1 GCF_000482745.1 Oleidesulfovibrio alaskensis DSM 16109
TGGTAAAGCTTTTCACTTCCGCGCCGTCGGCATACGCCGTAAGGGCGTGCGGGGCATCCCGCTCGTCCGTGGCATCACTGTGGTTGCGCGAACGGATGGAAAAACCGCGTACTTTTCTGACCAGCGGATGCCGGTATTCAACCCATGCGGTATTACCTGCAGACGCGTAGATGCCCGTACTGCCGTCGGTTGAAGGGCTGCCGTTCACCAGATTGCCCGCGGAATATGCGCTGCTGTACTCGGAAGAGGCCGAAACAACTCCGGCGGGAGACCAGCGTCCGCCATGGGTGCAGATGCACCCCGGCAGCAGCGCAAGCACCGGCGCGTCACAGTCCGCGGCTGTCCAGCCTTCCGGACGCAGCCCGCGCAGCGCCTGTATGATGGATTGCGGGGCGTGCGCCTGCGACACGGCAGGCAGCATGCTGTTGACGGGTATGTCGTTGTCACCGCAGCCCACGCGTCTGCCCAGAATCCAGCGGCCGTCCTCCGTCACCGTCAGCAGCTTTCCGCCACTTCCGGCGGCAGGATCCGGCAGGCTGATACGCCGCGCAGCCTCGTGCGCCTGCGCCTGCGCCGCCACAGCCTCATCGCGGGCCTGTTCCGCAGCATTGCGTCCCGCCGCGCACACCGCAGCGGCTTCGTCTATGGCGGCCAGCAGCGCCTCGGGGTTGGCGGACTCGCCCATGCCCACCTGCACGCAGCGCCCCAGTGTTTCGCGCACCTGCTGATTCAGCAGGGTCAGCTTGTCAAAGGCCCGTTCCAGCAGCTCGGCATCCAGCACCCCCGTATTGCGCAGATCCATGTCCTGTGTCGGCGCTATGTCCAGAAACACCGTGAGCTTCTGCCCCTGCTTCACAGAGCACCGGCAGGAGCCTCCGTCCGCCCCGCGCACGGCTTCCACACTGTATTCGCGCCCGTACTCCAGCCGCCGCTTTCGGCCTGTCTCATCCGCAAGCATGGCCCCCACCTCGTCCGGTGCAAAAAACACGAACGGAACAGGCCAGCAGTCCTGTACCCCGTCGCCTGCATATGTGCAGACAATAGGCCCTGTCGAAACAGTCATACGTCCTCCCTTGAGCTGTTAGCTGTTTCCCAAGGGAGCTGTAATATCACACTGACCCGAGCAGACGTTGCGCCCGCCGGACCGTATACGCCAAGCTGCGCACGCCAGATTGCGCACGGCAAAAGAGCATACCGTGCAGGCAGGCACCTGCATGCGGGCGGGCAGCCGCCGCAATGGTAACGAATCGGCGTGAATATTCAGCAGGACGGAACGTTCAGTGTCCGTGGTTCGGCAGCCGGACACCGGCGCAGAAAAAAATCAGAAGAAATAAGGCAAAAGGCTGCGGGCACGCGCTGCAGACACCGCACGCAGCGGATTGTGCCCGCATCTGCGCGCGGCATGACGCCGCCTGCACCGGAGCAGCAGACAGGCCGTCACGCTCTGACATTTATCATGGAAGAATGAGCCTGAGGAAAACCGGAAACCCGCCGGTATGTGCGCACTCCCACATTGCGTGTGTAATTGGGAGCGGCAAAGGCCGATTCCAGCGCGGGCTGTTCCGCCGCACGGGACGGCGGCGCAGTGCGCAGCGCTTCGTACAGTTCCGCGTCCTGCGCCTGCAGCGATTCGGCAAAGTTGAATCCCCGCAGTCTGTTCAGACGGTCTCCCGCCTCACGCGCCACAGAGGCATGGTCAAGCGTCTCTTCCGTCTCCAGCCGTATGCCCAGCTTGCCCAGCCGCAGTCCCACGGCTTTTCTGCTGTGCACCACATCACTGCCCGCGCGGGAAATCTCGCCGGAGCGGGCAGCCTGTGCATAGGCTGAAAAAGCGGAAGAGGTGATTTTCATAGCAGTTCCCGAACAGTCTGCATTACCGGACACAGCGTGCATACATGCACCGCAGAGCATACGTTGCGCGGCCGCCGTTGACAACATGCAAGCGGCCCGCAGACCGCCTGCAGCACAAAATTATCATCCCGCACCGACGCCAAGGCACTATACCGGCCCCGTGCGCCGCAACTGCCCCCTGTAACCGTGCTGTGACCTGCCGGAGCCTTCCGGAACAAAAACATAAAAACATAACATGTTGAAATATCGGAGACAAACCACAGAATCCCGGACGAATACCGCCCGTAACAAACATGCTGCCCGCATGACACAGCACCGTAACAAAGGACACCTAGGTTACCCACACGCCGGACGGATACAGGTACGGCGCATACAACAACAAACAAGTCATCAACCACATCGGAGGAAAACCCATGCGTATGAAACATCTTGCCATCGTCGCCGCCCTGGTGCTCGGCCTCACTTCTTCCGCTTTTGCCGGACAGAAGATCAAAATCGCCGGTTCCACAACCATTCTGCCCATCATGCAGCGTGTGGTTGAAGCATACATGAAAGCCAACCCCGATGTGGAAATCGCAGTTTCCGGCGGCGGTTCTTCCAACGGCATCAAAGCGCTGCTGGACGGCACCACCGACATCGCCATGGCATCGCGCACCATGAAAGACAAAGAAATCAAAATGGCCGCCGAAAAAGGCATGAACCCCAAGCAGGTTGTCATCGCCCTTGATGCCGTGATTCCCATTGTCAACAAAAGCAACCCCGTCAACGACCTGACCATTGACCAGCTGCAGGCCATCTATGCCGGCAAGGTCACCAACTGGAAAGAAGTCGGCGGCAAAGACGAAGGCATTGTGGTGGTTTCGCGCGACACGTCTTCCGGCACCTACGAGACCTGGAGCCACTTTGTAATGGGTAAGACCCGCGTGTTCCCCGGTGCGCTGCTGCAGGCATCTTCCGGCGCAGTGCTGCAGGCCGTGGCCAAAAACCCCCGCGCCATCAGCTACGACGGCATCGGCTACGTTGACAACTCGGTCAAGCCGCTGACCGTGAACGGTGTGGAAGGCAACGCAACCACCGCCAAGGACAAAAGCTTCCCCGTCGCCCGCACCCTGCAGGTATATGTAGACGGCAGCGTTTCCGGTGCGGCCAAGGGCCTTATCGACTTCATCCTGTCGCCCGAAGGCCAGAACATTGTGGAAGAAGCCGGCTTCATCAAGCTGTAACATTCTTCCTCTACACTCCGTCCCTGAAGAACAACGCGGCCAGGCCCCTGCCGGATACGGCACGGGGCCTGCCGTGCAACCAAGCCCAAGGCGGACAGACAACCGACATGATCACACTCTCTCGCCGTAAAAAAGACACCATCATTGCCGGAGCGTTTCAGACCAGTGCCGGTCTGTGCATCATTGTACTTTTTCTGATTATGATTTTTCTCTTTGTGGAAGGACTGCCCCTGCTCAACGTGGTACCCCCGCTTGATTTTCTTTTCGGTACGGCATGGTACCCCACAGACGACCCCGCCGACTTCGGCATTCTGCCCATGATTGCCGGTTCGCTGGCCGTTACGGGGCTGTCATCCGTCATTGCCATACCGCTGGGGCTCATGACGGCCGTATATCTTTCTGAAATCGCATCGCCCCGCATGCGCAGCGTGGTCAAGCCGCTGGTGGAAATGCTTCAGGCTCTGCCCTCCGTGGTCATCGGCTTTTTCGGCATGGTTGTGGTGGCGCCTTTTCTGCAGCAGACATTCGGGCTGGCCACGGGACTCAACCTGACAAACGCGGCCATCATGCTGGCATTCATGGCTGTTCCCACCATTACCAGCATTTCCGAAGACGCCATTTATTCCGTACCCAACGAACTGCGCGAAGCTTCGCTGGCGCTGGGCGCCACACGCTGGCAGACCATCTCGCGCGTGGTGCTGCCTGCTTCGCTGCCGGGCATAAGCACGGCTGTCATTCTGGGTATGTCGCGCTCCATCGGCGAAACCATGGTGGTGCTGATGGTGGCCGGCGGTGCGGCCATGATTCCGGGCAGTCTGTTTGACCCCGTGCGGCCCATGCCTGCTTCCATCGCGGCAGAAATGGCCGAAGCACCCTTTAAAAGCGATCATTACCACGCCCTTTTCGCCACGGGCATGGTGCTTTTCATCTTTACGCTCATGTTCAACATACTGGCCGCATGGATCGCCGAAAAAAAGAAACAGGTCGGCGTTTCGACCCTGTAGAGCAATGTAATGACCCACGCACCGACTCATCCAAACGCCAACGTCTTCAGGGGGAACACAGTGCAGCACGCCGCAAGCACACTGGTTCAGGACCAGAAATTTCTGCAGCGCCGCAAGCCTTTTCAGACTTTCATGTTCATGCTGTTCAGGGCCTCAGTGGTGCTCAACGCCCTTGCGCTGGCCGTCATATGCGGCTTTGTGCTCTTTTACGGTCTACCCGCTGTCAACTGGGAATTCCTGACAGCCCACCCGCGCGACGCAATGACAGCCGGCGGCATATTTCCCTGCATACTCGGCACCATTGCCCTGAGCTACGGTTCCATGCTCATTGCTTTGCCTTGGGGTGTGTGCACCGCCATATACCTGCATGAATACGCCAGACCAGGCCCCTTTGTGCATGCCATGCGTCTGGCCATCAACAATCTGGCCGGTGTGCCCTCTGTGGTTTTCGGCCTGTTCGGGCTGGCGTTCTTTGTGACGCTCATGCAGATGGGTGTCAGCCTGCTTGCCGGTATGTTCACGCTGGCGGCACTTATCCTGCCGCTTATCATCGGCGCATCCGAAGAAGCCCTGCGCTCTGTTTCACAGACATACCGCGAAGCCTCGCTGGCGCTGGGAGCCACCAAATGGCAGACTCTGGCCAAGGTGGTGCTGCCCGCGGCCACGCCGGGCATTCTGACCGGCGCCATTCTGGGCATAGGCAGAGCCGCCGGAGAAACAGCGGCCATCATGTTCACCGCAGCCATGTTTTTCAGCCCCAAGCTGCCCGGCTCTGTCTTTGACAGCGTAATGGCGCTGCCCTACCACATATATGTACTGGCCACCGCAGGCATAGACATAGAAAAAACCCGTCCGCTGCAGTACGGCACTGCGCTGGTGCTCATAGTGCTGGTGCTGGGCATGAATCTGCTTGCCATCATCATACGTGCCAGATTGCAGCGAAAGCTGCGCTAGACAGCACGCACACCGCTTTATCAGGGCGGCGGCACCCGCCGCCGCCCTTTTTCATCAACAGGAACCGGCCGCAACAGCCGACCCGCAAGGGGGAATGATGGGCAGCAAAAACTTTGTGCTGGATACCAACGTTCTTATTGAAAGTCCGGAAAGCATTCTGAGCCTGCGCAACGGAGAAGAAAACAACATCTTCATCCCCTACCATGTACTGCTGGAACTCAACTCGCTGAAAACAAACCCCAGACTGCGGCACATAGTGGCCCGCGTGGTGGACGTGCTGCTGGAACACCGCGACATAATCAAGTTCATCCGCAATGACTCAAGCGTGTCTCCCTTTACCGAAGAGGTGGTGGACAATTTTATTCTGCGTGAAGTGCACGATGCAGACATTGAAGACCCCATTCTGGTCACCAACGACAGAATACTGCAGCTTCAGGCAGGCATGGGTGGCATACGCTGTGAAGAATACCGAGATTCCCGCCCGTTCCAGTCTGAATCACAGCAGTTCACCGGTTTTACCGCCGAAGGGGAACCGCCGGTGCCCAACGCCTTCCGCTGGGAAGAAGGCCGACCGGTCTTCAACGGGCCGGACGGCGACGAGGTGATAAGCTACATGCAGGACGTATGGCAGGTGCGTCCCCGCAGCGTATACCAGAATCTGGCGCTGATGCTTATGCTGCACGACAGAATAGACCTTGTTTCCGTGCAGTCCGAGGCAGGATACGGCAAAACATATCTGGCGCTGGCATCGGCGCTGCATCTGGTATTGCAGCATCACCGCTACAACAAGATATATGTGGTCAAACCCACCATAGAGCTGGGCGCCAAAATGGGTTTTCTGCCCGGTGACATCCGTGAAAAAATGGAACCGTACATCAGATACATCGGCGACCTGCTGCTCAAGCTGCACGGCGTACGCCCCGCCAACAGGCTGTTTCTCAATGCGGGCGAAGCCCCCCTGCGCTTTGACCCCAAGCGGTTTGAGATACTGCCGCTGGCCTATATCCGCGGTATGAACATAGAAAACGCAGTGGTCATCATAGATGAAACCCAGAATCTTTCGCGGTCTGAAGTACGCGCCCTGCTGACCCGTATGGGCGAAAACGTCAAATGCCTGTGCCTCGGGGACACGAGACAGGTGGACAACCCGTACCTGAACGAATCAAACAACGGGCTCAACTGGATTGTGCGTAAATTCAAGGGATACTCCAACTACGCTCACATGGTGCTGAAAGGAGAGCGCTCGCGCGGGCCCATCACCGACATGGTCATAAAATCCAAGCTGTAACACCTGCCCGTGCTGCGGCGCAGCTGACCTTCCGGCCCCGCATGGCGCGCACACCGTGCGGGGTATAATTTTCTTCTCCGGGCGCACTTTGCCCTGTCCGCGGCTTGCCCCTTTGAATATGTGACTGCTATACTGACCTTTCCGGCGTTTTGTGATATTGCGCCGGAAAAGCAATGCACTGCGCCAAACCTGCACAGGAGACGCCATGAGCAAGCAGTTACACGAAAAGTATCGTCTGGGGGACGCGGATTTTTACCATATCCGTAACCGCAACGAAGCCCGCGTGCTGCGCATGATGGAAAAAGTGCTCACCGAACCGCCGGGCATGACCCCCAGCGCCGCCGACCTGCACGACATCTACGCACTGGCCCTCAATTCTTTGCCTGCACGGTATGCCCAGCAGGGCAGCATCGTGCTGCGCGACCCGGTACGGGATGAAGATGTTCTGGAAGCCGTACGCAAAGCCATTGCCACTGTAGTACACAACCCCAAACAATAGCCGCGCCCGCGCAGTCCGCGCCTGTGCCCTCTGCGTCCGACGCGGCCCAAAACCGGATGCCGCCATGATCAAAACCGATACTCACCTGCACACGCTGCACTCGCACGGCAAGGCGGGCGTGACAGAAATGTTTCATGCCGCCCGTAAAAAGGGCATAGACATCATCGGATTTTCCGAACATTCGCCCCGGCCGGAAACACACAGCTACCCCAGCGATTACCAGCCGAAGCTCATAGAAGGTTTTCCCACCTATGTGGCGGACGTAAAACGGCTGCGCGAAGAATTTAAAAATGAAGCCACGGTGCTTTTCGGTCTTGAAATGGACTGGATGGAAGGCAGCGAGACATTCATAGCAGACACCCTGAAAGCCCATGACTTTGACTATGTCATAGGCGGCATTCATTTTCTGGATACATGGGGCTTTGATTACCGCAAAGAAGACTGGCAGGTGCTGAGCGAGGCGCAGCAGGTGTCGCTGTACAACCGTTTTTTTGCCACCATGCAGGCCATGGCGCAGACGGGCCTTTTCAACATAGTGGCCCACCCCGACATCATCAAAATTTTCAGCATTGACCTGTTCCGCGAATGGGCGGCAGGAGACGAAGCCCGACAGATGTTCCGGCAGGCGCTTACCGCCGTCCACGAGGCCGGCATGGCCATCGAAGTATCTTCTGCCGGTCTGCGCAAACCCTGCGCCGAAATTTATCCCTGCCCGCAGTTTATGGAACTGGCAGCCGAAATGGGCATCCCCGTTGCCTTCGGGTCCGACGCACACAGCGAAGCCTCGGTGGGGTACGCCTTTGACCGGCTGGAACAGTACGCGCGGGACTTCGGCTATAACGACAGCGTCTACTTTGTAAAACGGCGCATGCACTCGCGGCCGTTCTGACCCTGACGCGCGGCTGCCGTCTGCGCTGCATATGTCCGCCATACTCGGGGCAGGGTGCGTTTCCGTGCGCCCCTGCCCTGCTCCATGCGGCACGGGCACATGCCCCTGCGCAGTCGCGGCCAGCCCCGCAGACAAAAGGCAGGGCTGAGCGGTATCCCGGCCCTGCAAAAGCACATCACGGCCTAGCGCCGCGGCAGTCTGCTTCCTCCCTGCTCCGGCAGCCTTTTTTCAACGTTTTCTCCATACACCATGACCCAGAACACACCGCTTTTTTCAATGGAATCCGTCAGTGTCCGGCACAACAGCGTTCCGGCACTGGATGCAGTCAGCTGGACGCTGCACCGCGGTGCGCACTGCGCCGTGCTGGGCGGCAACGGCGCCGGCAAATCGACTCTGTTACGGCTTGCCGCCGGAGCAATACGCCCCGACCAGCACGACGGCGGCACCATATTATGGTTTCCCCGCGGCTCGGCAGAAGATTCGCCCATTGCCGTACGCACACACTGCGGTCTTGTTTCGGCAGAGCAGCAGGAGCACTACCTGCGCCGCTCATGGCGCATAACAGGCGAAGAAATCGTGCTTTCCGGCTATTTCGGCACGGACATGCTGTACCGTCCAGCCGGTACGGCACAGCGCCATGCGGCCGCCCGACTGGCAAAAGCGCTGGACGCGGAGCATCTGATGCCGGTTATGCTCGAAGCCATGTCGCAGGGACAGTTGCGCAAAATCCTTCTGGCGCGCGCCATGGTCCATTCGCCGCAGCTGCTTCTGCTGGATGAAGTATGCGAAGGTCTGGATGCAGCTGCCCGCCGCGAAATGCTGGCAGCCATCGACCGGGCGGCTGCTCTGGGTACCACCGTGCTTATGAGCGGGCACAGAGCCGGGCAGTTTCCGGACTGTATCCGGCAGGCCGTGCTGCTCCGTCAGGGCAGACTGGTATTCACCGGCGGACTGCATCAGGCGCTGCACCTGATGCGCACCACGCACCAGCCCTTGCCGGCCGGTGCATCAGACACCGCGGCCGGACAGTGCAGCTGCTGCACGCCGCCCCCCGCATGTGCGGG
Source organism: Oleidesulfovibrio alaskensis DSM 16109 (assembly GCF_000482745.1). Taxonomy (NCBI): domain Bacteria; kingdom Pseudomonadati; phylum Thermodesulfobacteriota; class Desulfovibrionia; order Desulfovibrionales; family Desulfovibrionaceae; genus Oleidesulfovibrio; species Oleidesulfovibrio alaskensis. Next base: position 8,773 of record NZ_AXWQ01000006.1, read on the forward strand.
GGCAGCGCCGGTGGTGGAAATAGAACACGCCGATGTGTATCTGGGACGCACGCCGGTGCTGCATGACATAACATGGAGCATATTACCGGGGCAGAACTGGGTGGTCCGCGGCCCGAACGGAGCAGGAAAATCAACCCTGCTCCGGCTGCTGTACGGCGATCAGAGACAGGCCTGGGGCGGCATAGTGCGCTGGTTCGGCATGGCCGGACCGGTGCCGCTTGAAGAAGTGCGCCGCAACGTGGCGCTGGTCTCCGACAGAGTGCAGGCGCTTTACGGTCATGACGGCTACCACTCCACCCGGCTTGAGCTGAACGGCGAGGAACTGGTGCACACCGGTTTTTACGATTCCACGGGACTGTGGGGAAAGACACCCGACGCGCAACAGCACGCCGCAGCCCTGCGCTGGATGGACCGGCTGGGCATTGCGGCGCTGGCCGGCACTGACATCCGCCGCATGTCCTACGGCACGTTACGGCGTTTTATGCTGGCCCGCGCTCTCGTACGCGATCCGCAGCTGCTCATCCTTGACGAACCGCTTTCCGGCCTTGATGAATCCGCCCGCCGCATCATGCTTACCACGCTGTCCGCACTTATGCGGTCGGGCAGGCAGCTGGTGCTGGTGACCCACCATCAGGAAGACATCCCGCCGGAAACAACCCATGAACTGCACCTGAATGCCGGACGCATAACATACTGCGGACCGGTTTGCCCCGCAGGAGACACCCTGTGACCACCGTAATCCTGCCGCGCAGGGGGCGCCCTTTTTGCGGCCTTGTTCAGGCGGCCGGAGTACATGATGCCCGGGAAGCTCTTGTCATTGCGCAAAGCGGCATACGCTGCATCGGACTGCCGCTGCGTCTGCCCGTGCATACCGAAGACATCACCGAGCATGACGCCGCCGCGCTGTGCCGCATGCTGCAGACACTGCCCCCGTCCGCCGCAGGACCGGTCTGCCCTGTATGCATAACATATCTGGACACGGCACAGGATATCCGCGACCTGTGCCGCATGCTGGGCACCGCCCACGTCCAGCTGCACGGCGGCATACCCGTGCACCAGCTGGCCGCGCTGCGCGCCATGATGCCCGGACTGTACATCATCAAAAGTCTGGTTGTCAGACAGACAGAGACCGGAAAGGACAATCTGGAAGAGCTGACCGGTATCATCGACGCGACAGCGCAGCTGGTCGACGCCTACATAACCGACACCCATGATCCGGCAAGCGGCGCGGACGGCGCCACCGGCAAAACGCATGACTGGCGGACAAGCCGTGCGCTGGTGCGGCGTTCTCCGCTGCCTGTCATTCTGGCGGGCGGTCTGACACCGCAAAACGTCCGGCAGGCGGTGCTGACAGTGCGTCCCGCCGGTGTCGATGCCCATACCGGACTTGAAAACCCCGCAGGGCGCAAAGATCCCGCGCTGTGCCATGAATTTGCACGTCAGGCTGCCGCCGCGTTCAGACAGATATGCAACGGGGACACCGCGGGCAGCGGACGCTCAAGGCTTGAGAATCCGTCAGCTTTCCGGTAAGGATAGGCAGGCACATAGTGAAATGAATCACAACAGGCGTTAACGAGGGTATCAGAATGGATTTTCTTTTTTTCTTTCTTGGTCTGGGCGCGGTTCTCAGCGCGATTTACTACATTAAAAAAACCAGCTGACCGCAGCCTTCCGGCCTGTGCCGGACGTTTTTCCGCCCCGCCTGTCACCGGACAGGCGGGTTTTATTTTTGGCGGCCGCTGAAGCACGCCTGTACAGCGCACCGTCCTGCCGCTCCGCTTGCAACTGTGCCGCCGGTGCGCTAGTGCGGACAGCACGGCACACATCCATCTCTGCATACCGCCGCAACGCGGCGCACAAGGGGTGACACACTCATGCTTTCACGCTCCCGCATACGGCGCGGCAGGATTTCGCCTGCACGCGTGCGACGCACTGTACAGCTTGCCTTTGGCCTGTTCTGCATTTTCTGCGGCTGGCGTTTCTTTCTTTATTATCAATGGGCCACCGGCGCATCGGCCGTCTATGTACCCAAACCGCCCATGGTCGAAGGGTTTCTGCCCATCAGCGCGCTGCTGGGGGCCGTGCATTTTTTCAATACCGGCATGTGGGACCCCGTGCATCCCGCAGGGCTGACCATCTTTTTCGCGGCACTGGCTATCTGCCTGCTGCTGCGCAAGGGGTTCTGCGGGTACATATGCCCCGCAGGCTGGGCCAGCAATCTGCTGGAACGCACCGGCAAACGCCTGGGGCTGAACCGCAGCCGTCCGGCACCTGCACGCACCGCGGTGCATAAAGCTATCCGGACAGTGCTGCACGCTCCCAAGTATATCCTGATGGCCGGTTTTCTGTGGACAATGAGCACCGGCATGGACGCACGGGCAGTGGAATCCTTTCTGACCGGCCCTTACAACATGGTGGCCGACAGCAAAATGCTGCTCTTTTTTCTGCACCCTTCGGCCACGGCGCTGACAGTGCTGGCGGTACTGGCCCTGCTGAGCCTTTTTGTTTCCAACCCGTGGTGCCGTTTTCTGTGTCCTTATGGCGCGCTGCTGGGCATAGCCGCCCTGTTCAGCCCCTGCGCCGTACGGCGCAATGCTGCAGCATGCACCGGCTGCGGCCGGTGTTCCGCGGCCTGCCCTGCCGGTATAGCCGTGCATGCGCAGCAGCGGGTCAACAGAGCGGAATGCATGGGCTGCACCGAATGCATAAGCAGCTGCCCGCAGAAAGACTGCCTGCAGGTGACCTGCCTGAACAAACCACAGTATGACTGGGCCATCGCCTACGGCACTGTGGCACTGCTGTGGACGGCGTATCTGGCGGCGGTCTGGTGGGGAAAATGGGATGTTTCAATTGACGCCGCTCTGATACAGAAACTGCACAGCACCATGATGTAACACGTTTCAGGCTGTTGCGCCTCTTGCCTTCGCGCCGGACGGGATTATCATTGTCGTCAGGGGGGTATTGTTCCTCCCTTCTGACGTGTTTTCCCGCGATACCTGCGGGATAAACATCTGCAAGCTACACAGAACACACAGTTTACGGATAAAAGGAGACCTTCGATGACCAGTCAACTGAAGACCGTCCTTCTGCTTGCGCTGCTCTCCGGCCTTATCATTGTGATGGGCGGGGTAATGGGCGGCCGGACTGGACTTTTCTTCGCTTTTGCCTTCGCCCTGCTGATGAACGTGGGCAGCTACTGGTATTCCGACAAAATAGTCCTGAAAATGTACAACGCCCGCGAGGTCAGTCCTTCCGAGGCCCCCATGCTGCACGCCATGGTTGACGAGGTGGTCATGCGCGCCGGCATTCCCAAGCCCCGCGTGTGTATCATTCCCGAACAGACACCCAACGCATTTGCCACAGGCCGCAACCCCGAACACGGGGTGGTGGCGGTGACAGAAGGCATCATGCACCTGCTGACCCCCGAAGAGCTAAAAGGGGTTATCGCCCATGAAGTTGGGCACATAGCAAACAGAGACATTCTGGTGCAGAGCGTTGCCGGTGTCATGGCTTCGGTCATTGTCATGCTGGGCAACATACTGCAGTTCACCGCCATTTTCGGCGGCGGAAACAATGACGAGGAAGGCGGCGGAAATCCCATTGCAGCGCTGGCCATGGCGTTTCTGGCTCCCGTTGCCGCATCGCTCATCCAGTTCGCCATTTCACGCTCGCGCGAATTCATGGCGGATGAAGCCGGAGCCCGGTATTCCGGCAATCCCATGTATCTTGCCAGCGCCCTGCAGAAACTGGGGGCCTACAGCGGCAGAATACCCATGCAAAGCGGCAATCAGGCCACAGCGCACATGTTCATTGTCAACCCGTTCAGCGGCGTGCGTATGGCCGAACTGTTCAGCACGCACCCGCCCATGGAAGAGCGCATCCGCCGTCTGCAGCAGATGGCCGGCAGATAGCACCGCGCTTACATGCCCGACTAAAATCAAAGGCCGCCTCTGAAAGAGGCGGCCTTTTTCCGTTTGCAGGAAGCACCATGCCGACTTATCGGTGCTCCGTCTGAAAATCTCCGGCTGTTCCGGCACAGACCGGCCGGCGGGGCGGGCTTACGCCGCGGCCGATTTGTTTTCCTTCATCTCACGGTACCGTACCAGATCATCCACGGTAAGCACCACCATATCATGTTTTCTGCCGAAATCCACAATCTGCGGCAGACGGGCCATGGTACCGTCGGGGTTGGTCACTTCGCACAGCACGCCGCAGGGTTTCAGCCCTGCAAGGCGCATCAGGTCCACGGTGGCCTCGGTGTGCCCTCTGCGCTCCAGCACTCCGCCGGGACGGGCCCGCAACGGAAACACGTGGCCCGGACGGCACAGGTCCGACGGGCAGGCATCATCGGCTATGGCAGCCTGAATGGTGCACACCCTGTCCGCTGCCGAAACTCCGGTGGACACGCCGCAGGAGGCTTCGATGGAAACAGTGAACGCCGTCTGATACTGGCTGGAGTTGTTTTCCACCATCATGGGCAGTCCCAGCGCGCGCACTTTTTCATCTGTCAGACACAGGCACACTATGCCGCTGCATTCCCTGATGAGCATGGCCATCTGGCTGTCTGACAGCGTTTCGGCCGCAAAAATCAGATCACCTTCATTTTCGCGGTCTTCATCATCGGTCACCAGCACGCCGTGGCCCCTGCGCAGGGCATCCAGAGCAGCTTCGACACGTTCTTCAAATGTTCCGGTAAGCAAAGATTCTTTTGCAGACATTATACCACTCCCTTCTGGTGAAAAAAGACGGAACAAGGGCGTGGGAACAGGCAGTGAGCCAGCACCGCAACACGCGGCACAGGCGAAAGGACTGTCACAGGCGGCGCACCGCCCTGCGTACAGGTTGCTGCCTTATCCTCTTTCATCCGGACTATGACCGTCGGCTCCGGAATTGCACCGGATCTGCTGACCCTGCCGCCACGGCAGGCGCTCGCGGGCTGTGCCGGCGCGGAGCTGATCACCGCGGGCCGGCTGACCGCCGGTGGGGAATTGCACCCCGCCCTGAGAATAAGTTCACAAGCTATACAACCCCCCTTATGTGCCTGTCAACACACCTTGGAGCAGTTCCTCATACTGCTGTGCGCACACAGTGCCTATTATTCTTGCGCAGTTTACGGCGCCGTCGTATTTTGCCTCCATGCAGGAAATACACAAAGATCTTCTCACGTTTGTGGAACAGTCCATCCCGTTTCACAAACTTCTCGGAATACGTGTGGAACATGCCGTACCCGGCTTTGCCAGAGTACGGCTGCCGTATCAGGACGCCTTTTGCGGCAACATGGCACGCGGCGCGCTGCACGGCGGCGTGACGGCGGTACTGGTGGATATATGCGGTGCCGTGGCGCTGTGGACGCATTTCGGCCCGCTGGATAAAACAGCCACCATTGACATGCGTGTGGACTATCAGCGACCGGCACCTTTTGACGACCTGCTGGCCGAAGGTGAAGTACGCGTGATGGGCAACCGCATAGCCAGCGTGCATGTACGCGTTACAGCAGCCGCTGCCCCTGATCAGCTTATTGCCGAGGGAAGATGCGTCTACTACGTCAAACGGGTACCGCAGCAGCCGGAGACCGCCGGAACACCGGAATGACGGCATCCGGTGCCGGCAGAGCGGCGCGTGCGGCCTCACCGGTCATGTGCCGTCACTTCTGCGTCGTACCCTGATTTTTCTTACGGCATCAGCCTGCGGAAAAATGCTCCGCAAAGACGCCGCCTGTGCCGGAGAGATAAAAACTGAAAAGGCCGCTCTGTACAGAGCGGCCTTTTAATGATCCGGATACGGGAAAGGAGAGGCTATCGTTTCCCGCAAGCCGGGGTCTACCTGATGAATCTGACTACGCCACGGTCCGCGCCATGACGGGCACAACCGCAGCAGGTGCGGGCAAAAAGCCGCGTCATCTGCCGCGCCTGTATCAAACAGACACAACCGGAACGTTACTGAGGCTTTCTGCGGATGAACGAGGGAATTTCAAATTCATCCTCGTCAAAGGTGAAATCCTCATCGGCGTTAACCGCTGCCTGACGGGGCGCGGGTGCCGCGGGCTGTGCAGCCTGCTGCTTGCGCAGGTAGGCGGGAATACTTCTGTCGCCTTCGGTGAACGTGGCAACACCGCGCGGTACGCTGCTGTCCAGCGTTCTGCGGGGAGCCGTTTCTGCCGCCTGCGGAGCTGTTGCCGCGGCAGCATGGGGCGTTGCGGACACAGTGCCGCCACCGCCGCCGGAACCGCTGCCCGCACGTCCGCGTATCTGTGTAATTTTGCCGCTGGAATGCATTTCATCCAGACTCGACGTATCAATGCCGGTGGCAATGACGGTGATGCGCATTTCATCGCCCATGTTTTCGTCAAACACGGTACCGAAGAAAATACGGGCATCTTCGTGCGCTGCTTCCTGAATGACTCCTGCGGCTTCGCTCACTTCCTGAATGGTCAGATCGTAGCTGCTGGTGATGTTCATCAGCACGCCGCGTGCACCGTCAATGGAAACGTCTTCAAGCAGCGGGCTGGTAATGGCCCGCTGGGCTGCCTCGTGCGCACGGGATTCTCCGGACGAAGTACCCGCGCCCATCATGGCCAGACCCGATTCGCCCATGACCGCCTTGACGTCGGCAAAGTCGAGGTTGATCAGACCGGGCACCATGATGAGGTCTGAAATACCTTTCACGGCGAAGTACAGAATTTCGTCTGCGCGCTTGAGCATCTCAATGAAAGTCGCTTTCTTGGAAGCCAGCGAAAGCAGCCTGTCGTTGGGAATGGTGATAAGGCTGTCCACCTGCTGGCGGAACTGCTCGATACCTTTTTCCGCCGCTTCAAGGCGCTTTCTGCCCTCAAAGAAAAACGGCTTGGTCACAACGCCCACTGTCAGCGCGCCCATTTCCTTGGCCACCTGCGCGATAACGGGCGCCGCACCGGTTCCGGTGCCGCCGCCCATGCCGGCGGTGACAAATACCATGTCAGCTTCACCCAGCGCTTCGCGGATGGCTTCAATGCTTTCAAGGGCTGCCTGTCTGCCCACTTCGGGGTCAGCACCGGCGCCAAGACCTTTGGTAAGCGCCTCGCCAAGCTGAATTTTAAATTCCGCCTGCGAACGGTGCAATGCCTGCACATCGGTGTTGGCGGTGATAAAAGTCACCCCCTTGAGCGTCGATGTGATCATGTTGTTCACGGCGTTACCGCCGCCACCGCCGACGCCGACGACCTTGATCTTGGCCGAGCTGTCGATATCGATATCGTGAAAATCCATATGCCTCTCCTTTAGCCGATACGGTGGAAACCCAAAGTTACGATATATCAGAGAACCACTTCCGCATACGCGACAGCACACGGTTGAACATGTTGCCGTCGCGGATCCGGAATTTCAGTTCCAGCCCTTCCTTTTCCGCGCCGTAGCACAAAAGCCCCACGGCGGTGGCAAATTTCGGGCTGTTGACCACATCCTTCAATCCCCCGACGTTGCGGGGATACCCTATGCGGGTGGGCAGGTTGAAAATCTGTTCCCCCAGTTCCTGGCAGCCTTCTATAAGGGCCGTACCACCGGTCAGAACAACACCTGCGCCTATCATGTTCTTGAACCCGTAACGGACAAGCTCCTGATCGACCAGCGACAGGATTTCTTCCATGCGGGGTTCGCATATTTCGGCAAGCACCTGCCGCGACAGGCGGCGGGGTTCGCGGTCGCCCACGCTGGCAACCTCTATTCCCTCGTCGTCGCGGACCATCTCGGCCATGGCGCAGCCATATTTGATTTTAATTTTTTCAGCAGAAGCCATGGGGGTACGCAGCCCGAAAGCTATATCGTTGGTCAGGTTCTGCCCGCCCAGCGCCAGCACCCCCGTGTGCTTTATGGAATCGTTGGCAAACACCGCTATATCCGTGGTGCCGCCGCCCAGATCAACCAGTGCCACGCCGATCTCGCGTTCTTCTTCGGTCAGCACGGCTTTGGATGACGCCAGTGCCTCAAGCACAATGTCGGAAACATCCAGCCCGCTGCGATGGCAGGAACGCACAATGTTCTGGGCGCTGGCCACAGCGCCGGTGACAATGTGCACCTTCACCTCAAGCCGCACGCCCGCCATGCCCAGAGGATCGGCAATGCCGCGCTGCTCATCCACTATATATTCCTGAGGAAGGATATGAATGACCTCGCGGTCCATGGGAATATTCAGCGCTTTGGCAGCGTCGAGCACGCGCTCGACATCGCGCGGAGCCACCTCTCCGCCTTTCACGGCGATGACTCCGTCGCTGTTGGCGCCTTTTATATGGCTGCCCGCGATGCCCGCGTAGACCGAGCGGATTTCGCAGCCTGCCATAAGCTCGGCTTCTTCCAGCGCTTTTTTGATGGACTGGACGGTTTGTTCGATATTGACAACCACCCCTTTACGCAGCCCTGTGGAAGGACTGGTGCCTATGCCCACAATGTCGATGCCCTCTTCCGTGGGTTCGCCGACAACGCAGCATATTTTGGTGGTGCCGATATCAAGACCGACTATCAGATCCGACTTGGCCATTCCTCCTCCTCCGGCGGAACCTTGTTCTAGCGGGCTGCCGCATGCCGGCGTACCCACACGTTGGGGCCTTCCGCCCGCATGTCGCGCATACCTTCCAGTTCGCCACGTCTGCCCAGATCGGCAAATACAAGGCTAAGGCGCCTCAGGTCCGCATCCATATCGTCCAGCCCGAAAACCAGACGAAGATTTTTATCTTCCATGTACAGTTCCACGCTTCTGCCTGCTGTCAGGTGTATGCGCGAGGCATCGTCCACCTGCAGGGGCAGCGCCGAAGCGCCTACCGCGCGTATGACCTGCGGCATATATCCCACAAGCTCGGCGGCTTCGGAGTCTATCTGCAACAAGGGCAGCGATACAAATTTTTCCGAACCGACAGGAGCTATTATGCGTCCTTCACTGTCGGCATAGCACAAAACACCGCCCTTTTGCACCCAGAACCGAGGTACACGCTCCTCTATTCTTATATGAATTCTATCAGGAAGCAACCTTTTTACAGAAACATTTTTTACCCAGTTATTTTCAAGTAACCTTTGTTCAACTTTTTCGATATTGGCACTCAGCAGGTTTGTACCAGGACCTATTTCAGAGATGCTGATGACAGTATCATCACTGAGCATGTGTATGCCTTGAATTTCAATCTGCTTTGCAGCAAAGTATCCGGTACTCGTCAAAAGTCTGTACGCATATAGACAACTGAAGCTCATTGCAGAAAGCAGTACTGCACTTAGCACTACAGCGCTTGTAACAAAAAACCATCCTGACGGAAGTTCAGGAGATTTGAAAACCTTTTTTTTGCGCCTGTAACTATTATTACTCCTGCGAGGTGCAGACTCGCGTTTATTCGTTGAACGCTTTACTGCCATGGCCAGATTTTCACTTCCAGCTCAAGATAATGCTCTGTGGCTCTCTCAACAGCATGCCGGGCATCATCTATCAGCTCCATTGCATCGTCTGACGTACCCTGTGCTTTGTTGACAAGAAAATTTGCATGCAGTGACGAAAAAGCCATACCGCCCTTTCCGCGCCCTCTGAATCCGCACTGGTCCAGCAGTCTGCCGGCACTTATCCCATCAGCGGGATTTTTAAAAACGCATCCGGCGCTGTGTTCCGTCACGGGCTGTGTCTTCTTTTTCAGCAGCGCATTGCTGCGCATTGCATCACGTACTGCAGTGGCAGTGCTCCTGCGCAGTTGCAACGTCACGGCAGCCACCACAAACCATCCTCCGGCAGCAGGAACCGAAAAATGCCTGTATTCACAGCGGCACTGCGACCGCGGCACGCGGATCATGCCGGTACCGGCAGAAAAAATTTCGACGGAAGACAGCACCGAGCCCATGTCGTTGCCGTACGATCCGGCGTTCATGGCTACGGCTCCGCCCACGGTTCCGGGCACCCCCGCCAGACCTTCCAGTCCCGAAAGCCCCTGTGCCGCCAGTCTGCCCAGCAACACCGGCAACCGGACTCCCGCAGCAACACGCACCAGCACACGGTCTTCTGCCTGCGGGTCTGCCCATGCTTCCGGCTCTGCTTTCAGCGCGGGGTTGATTATCACCAGCGGCAATTCTCCGTCGCGGGCCAGTATGTTACTGCCGCGCCCCAGCACAGCCGGAGTGCCTCCCAGACGTTCCAGCACCCGCGGCAGCCCGTCAAAGGCATGCATGTCGTCCAGACGCACTTCGGCAAGGGCCTGTCCGCCCAGCCGGAGTGTGGTGCGCTCTTTCAGCACCGGACCAGAAAGTATCACGGGCTTCACAGCTGTTATTCCCCGTCCAGATAAAACTGTCCCACCGTCCAGATGCTGCCGGCGCCAAGAGTAAGAAAAAGATCACCCGGCCGGAGCGTTTCCGGCAGTGCGGCACGCATGGCATCAAAATCCTGAAAGTAATCCACATCGGTATTGCTCACCTGCCGGATTCCCTGCGCCAGACTCTGACCGCTGACCCCCGGTATGGGAGCCTCACTCGCAGGATAAATTTCCGTCAGCAGCAACTTGTCCACGTTGTCAAAAGCTTTGCAGAAGTCGCCGAACAGCGCCTTGGTCCGGCTGAACCGGTGCGGCTGAAAAGCCACCACAAGCCTGCGCCCGGGGTAGCACGTGCGCGCCGTGGCAAGAGTCGCCGCAATCTCCGCCGGATGGTGCCCGTAGTCGTCCACGACCAGCACTCCGCCGCGCTCGCCTTTGCGCTCAAACCTGCGCCCCACTCCGCGGAAGTTGGCAAGCCCGCGCAGACATACATCCGCCGCGATGCCTGTTTCCAGCCCCACACCTATGGCTGCCAGCGCGTTAAGCACATTGTGTCTGCCGGGCTGCACAAGATTCACTTCGCCCAGATCTTCGCCATGCAGCAGCACCCTGAACCGGCTGGTCTCGCCGCAGGTTACAGTCTCGGCCCGTAACTGATTGTCGGGACCGAAACCGTAGGTAAGCACAGGCCGTTTGATCTGAGGAAGCAGGCGCCGCACACCGGCGTCATCACCGCACACCACGTTCATGCCGTAAAAAGGCACCTTGTTCATGAAGTTGATGAACGCTGTGTCGATGGCCTGCTGATCATGATAAAAGTCCACATGGTCCAGATCCACATTGGTCACAACATTGACCACCGGCGACAGACACAGGAACGATCCATCGGACTCGTCAGCTTCGGCCAGCAGAAATTCGCCTTCTCCCAGCCGTGCATTGGAGCCGTATGCATTCAGTCTGCCCCCGATGATGACGGTAGGGTCGGTACCGGCTTCGTCAAAAATGGCTGCCGTAAGCGATGTGGTGGTGGTTTTGCCATGGGTGCCGGCTATGGCTATGCCCTTGCGCAGCCGCATCAGTTCGGCCAGCATTTCGGCACGCGGAATAATGGGAATGCCCTTTTCCTGCGCGGCCTGCACTTCCGGATTATCCATGCTCACGGCTGTCGATTTCACCAGCACCTGTGCGTCCGTCACGTTTTCGGCACCGTGGCCGATGAAAATATCTGCCCCCAGACGGCGCAGACGGCGCACGGAAGGACTGTCATTCATGTCGGAGCCGCGCACTTCGAAACCGAGATTGAGAAGCACCTCGGCTATGCCGCACATTCCCGTGCCGCCTATGCCGACCATATGAATTCTGAAAACTTTTCCGATCACGCCGTTATTCTCCTTCCCGCTCAGGCACCAGCGACCTTAAGGGCTTTTTCCTTATCAAATCTTTTGCGCCGCTCACTATGGCGGCTGCAGCCTCGGGTCTTGCCATCCTGCGCATCGCCGCAGACATGCCCTGCAGCCGTCCGTGGTCTTTCAGCAGGTCAATGATCTGTCCTGCCAGCACGGCAGGCGGCATGGACTCAAGATCGCGCTGCGCTATGCTTTGTGCCGCTCCGCGGTCCGCCAGAAAAGCAGCGTTGGCGGTCTGATGGTCGTGCGTTGCAAAAGGAAACGGCACAAACACGGCGGGCACCCCGGCGGCGGCCAGTTCAAATACCGTTGTGGCTCCGGCCCGGCACAGGGCCAGGTCTGTCCAGGCATACGCAGCAGCCATATCTTCCACAAAATCAACCACCGTGGCCTGCACGCCGGCCTTGTCGTATGCCGACCGTACGGTTTCCAGATCGGCAGCGCCTGTCTGGTGCAGTATTTCCACACCGGCGTCCCGCAATTGCGGCAGCATGTTTACGACGGCAAGGTTAAGGGCGTGCGCCCCCTGACTGCCTCCCATCACAAGCAGCCTGCGCGCCGGCACATGCCCTGCGCGGTGCGCTCCGGCCGCGGCAATGGCCGCACGCACGGGATTTCCCGTAAGCACAGTCTTGCGCTGCAGAAAATATTCCTGCGGATCGGGAAACGAGATAAAAACCCTGTCCGCTATCTTTGCCAGCAGCCTGTTGGCCATGCCGGGCACACTGTTCTGTTCGTGCACGGCACAGGGCTTTTCGCGCAGCTTTGCAGCCACCATGGCGGCAAAGGCGGCATATCCGCCAAACCCGATAACCACATCCGGGTTAAAGCGACCCACCAGCCGCATCCCTCTGGCCACCCCGGCTGTCATGGCAGCAAGAGCCAGCGGCGCCTTTAAGCCGCGCCCCATGACTCCGCGTACGGGCAGTCCTTCAAAGCGTATCCCGTGCGCGGGCACGATGCGTGCTTCAGGCCCGTAACTTCCGCCCACAAAAAGAATATCTGCGGCAGGATACTGTCTGCGTATTTCTTCGGCCACGGCCAGTGCGGGAAAGATATGCCCGCCTGTACCACCGGTTGTCAGCAGCACGCGCTTCATTGTGTACTCCCTGCGCTGCGCGAGAAATTAAGCAGCAGGCCGACACAGATAAGCGTGCCCAGCAGACTGCTGCCCCCGTAGCTCAGAAACGGCATGGGTACCCCCTTGGGCGGGGCAACCCCGAGAACAACGGCCATGTTAAGGGTGGCGCCCAGAACCAGAATCATGGTCACGCCGAAGGCTGTCAGCCTGTCGCGCAGGTCCTGCTGACGCACCGCCACGGTGAACGCTCTGTAAAAAAAGACAGCCATCATCACAAAAACCAGCGTCACGCCCAGAAATCCAAGCTCTTCGCCAACCACGGCCATTATGAAATCGTTATGCGCTTCGGGCAGAAAAAACAGCTTCTGATGTCCTGCTCCCAGTCCCACTCCGGCCACTCCGCCCGTACCCAGCGCATACAGCGACTGCACCAGCTGGTAGCCGGTGTCCAGCGCATCGGCAAACGGGTCGAGAAACGCCAGAAGACGCCGCGACCGGTAGGTGGACTGCACGATAAGCAGCCAGGCCCCCCCGCAGGCAAGCAGGGCGGAAGCCGCCAGATACACCCACCGCGTGCCACCCGTAAGGCACATGAAAAACAGAATCATGGCCAGCACCGCAGCACCGCCGAAGTCCGGCTGCAACAACAGCAGAAAACACAGAACGCCGGTAACAAAAAACGGCGGTATGACCCCGCGGCTGAAGGTTTTCACAAGCTCCTGCTTGGCGCTGAGAAAATAGCCGAGATACAGCACCAGAGCGATTTTGGTAAATTCCAGCGGCTGAATGGAAAACGGCCCCGCAGAAATCCAGCGCCGTGCTCCGTTCACCTCTACCCCCAGCGGAGTAAGCGCCAGCACCAGCAGCAGAAAAGCCCCGAAAAGAGCCGGATACTGCATACGGTACAGTACGCCGCGCGGCAGCATGCTCAAAGCGCACATCACGACGAGTCCGGCTCCGGCATAAACAAGCTGCTTCTGAAAAAAGAAGTACTTGCTGCCGTAAAACCGTTCGGCCATGACCGCGCTGGAAGACAGCACCATCATAAGTCCGAAGCCCAGCAGTGCCAGTGCCGCCACAAGCAGCCACCAGTCGGCCGTGCGGATGCCTTCTGCCGTCTGCGCCCTTGCCATCAGTCGTCACGCTCCGCTTTCCACGCGGCCACATTCCGCTTGAAATCTTCGCCGCGTTCCTTGTAGTTGCTGTACAGGTCATAACTGGACGTGGCAGGCGACATAAGCACCACATCGCCCGGCTGTGCCATGGCCGTCATACGTCTGAACGCCGTCTGCAGGTCATGATCCCAGCTCATGGGCACCACATCCGCCCACGCGTGTTCAAAAATTTCTCTGCTGGCGCCGAACAGCCCCACGGCTTTTGCATGACGGCGGACGACGGGAATCAGCGATACAAGATCCCCTCCCTTCCATTTGCCGCCGCACAGCAGCAATACGGGCCTGTCAAAACTTTCCAGCGCCGCCTTCATGGAATCCACCGTGGTGGATTTTGAATCATTGACAAAAAGCACGCCGGCCACCTCGTCCACCTTTTCCAGCCGGTGCTCCAGCGGGGCAAACTCTTCCACCGCCTGCGCCGCCTGCGACTGCGTCACGCCGAAAGCCCGGCAGGCAAGCCAGGCTGCCTCTATGTTGGCCATGTTATGACTGCCCAGCAGCGCCGTGCGCGGAAAACGCCGCACAGCATCGAAAAACTCGCGGCGGGCCGCCAGCGCATAGCGGTCGGCAAGTTCCTCCATGCCGCTTTGCAGCACGGCCAGATCATCCGGCCCCTGCAGGGCAAACAGCCGGAACTTGGCATCAAGGTACTCCTGCATGTCAGCATGGTAATCGAGGTGGTTGGCAGAAATATTTATGAGCACCGCCACTTCGGGCCGCAGTGTGGTGCATGTCTGCAGCTGAAAACTGCTGACTTCCAGCACCAGCACATCGGCGGGAGCCTCACCTGCAGCCACATCCAGCACATATTCCGACAGGGGCGTGCCTATGTTGCCCCCCAGAAAAACACGCTTGCCCGCTGCACGCAGCATGGCCGCGCACAGGCTGACGGTTGTGGTTTTGCCGCTTGTGCCGGTTACAGCCAGCATCGGACTGGTCACGCAGCGCGCAGCCAGATCAATTTCGGCCATAATTTCCGGCGGGCGGGAGGCATCAAGATACGGCAGCAGTGATGCCACCGGCACGCCGGGGCTGGGTACCAGAATATCGGCACCTGCAAACTGTTCTGCGCTGTGGCTGCCGTAGCGGCAGTCAAATCCCAGTCTAGCCGCCAGCGAGGCGAATTCGGCGGAAACACGGCTTTCGTCTTTTTCGACTATGCGGACTGACGCCCCGAGATGGTGCAGCAGACGTGCGGCAGCCGTGCCGGAACGGCCGGTGCCCACCACCACGGCCACAGCGCCGGAACGTACCGGTGCGGCGGCAGGCGTGTCGTGTGTATGCGGTATAACGGTATGCATATCTGTCTTCCCCTTCAGCGCAGCTTGAGCACTGAAAGCGCCATCAGTCCGAACACGATGGACATTATCCAGAAGCGGATAATGATTTTTGACTCGGGAATGCCTTTCAGTTCGAAATGGTGATGCAGCGGAGCCATGCGGAAAATGCGCTTGCCTCCGGTCATGCGGAAATACCCCACCTGAAGAATGACCGAGAGCGATTCGAGAACAAAAAGCCCGCCGGCCACCAGCATGATGAGTTCCTGTTTGCACAGCACAGCCAGAAAACCCAGCGCGCCGCCCAGACTCAGCGAACCCACGTCGCCCATGAACACCTGCGCGGGGTAGGCGTTGAACCACAGAAAACCCAGACCGGCACCGATAAGTGCGCCGCAGAAAACGGTCACCTCACCCATGCCGGGCACATAGGGCACCTGCAGGTATCCGGCTATCTGGCTGTGTCCTGCAATGTAGATGAAAATGGAAAAAACGATTCCCGCCACCACGGTGGGCCCTATGGCCAGCCCGTCCATGCCGTCTGTCAGGTTGACCCCGTTGGACGAACCGACCAGCACAATCATGGCAAACGGAATGTAGAACCAGCCGAGGTCCGGCTGCAGATTTTTGAAAAACGGAAACGAAAGCACGGTGGAGTACGCCGGTTCCTTGACCAGAAAATACATGGCCACAGCCGCTATGACCATCTGCCACAAAAATTTGGAACGGGCGGTAAGCCCCTGATTGGTCTTGCGCCGCAGCTTGGTATAATCATCCAGAAAGCCCACCAGACCGAAGCCGGTAAACACCAGCATGACCAGCCACAGGTACACGTTGGTCAGGTCGCCCCACAACAGCACGCTGATGATAAGGCTGAAGCCGATGAGCAGCCCGCCCATGGTGGGGGTACCCGCTTTCTGCACATGGCAGGAGACTTCTTCCTGAATGTACTGCCCGCATTTGACGCGCTTGAGCCAGCGGATAAACCGCGGGCCGATGAAAATGGTGATGAGCAGCGCCGTCAGCAGCGCCCACACCGAACGGAATGTGATGTACCGGAACACGTTGAGCAGCGGCAGTTCCGCGCTGAGCGGATACAGGAAATGATACAGCATATGCGGTTATCTCCCTTCCTGACCGTTCTGGACTGCACTGCAGAAGGCTTCCGCAAACGTCTCCAGCCTGTTGCTGCGCGATCCTTTAAACAAGACCGTGCCGGAAGCGATGCCCAGCGCACCGAAAGCACGCAGAAACGCTCCTGCATCAGCCACGGGCACAAACGGGCCGTTCCAGCCCTCGGCGTGCAGTCCTTCCTGCACATGCCCGCCGTGGCCGCCTTTCCAGAAAACGGCCGCGGGGCACGCCCTTCCCAGTGCTCTGCCGAGTTCCGTATGAGCCTGCGCGGCGGCTTCGCCCAGTTCCAGCATTTCGCCCATCACAAAGACCACAGGCTCTCCGCAGG
This sequence comes from Oleidesulfovibrio alaskensis DSM 16109, assembly GCF_000482745.1. Taxonomy (NCBI): domain Bacteria; kingdom Pseudomonadati; phylum Thermodesulfobacteriota; class Desulfovibrionia; order Desulfovibrionales; family Desulfovibrionaceae; genus Oleidesulfovibrio; species Oleidesulfovibrio alaskensis. The sequence goes on from NZ_AXWQ01000006.1 coordinate 25,426, forward strand.
CGTTTTCCGCCGTTGATTCCACCATGCGTCCGGCCGAAAGCGGGTTGGCGTTATAGGTGTCGTCAATGACCAGCCACCGGCCGTAACGACGGCAGTTGAACCGCTGCTGCGGCAATTCGGCAGTGCGCAGCCCTTCGGCTATTTCGGCACTGGTCAGGCCCAGTATATGGGCTGCGGCAGCAACGGCGATGACGTTTTCGGCACCGTAGGCTCCGCGGAAGGGAGCTTCGGTCTCAAATTCGCGGCTTTCCAGCCGTACACGGTACAGCCCGCGGCCTTCACCCGCCGGACCGGCATATTCGCAGAAATACGGCACTGCAGGGTCCACAGCCGAAAACAGCCGGAGTTCTCCGCAGTTTTTACGGGCTTCCGCCAGCAGGTCGGGATAATCGGCACTCACCAGTCCCACACCGCCGCGCGCGATATGCTTCAGCAGACGGGCCTTGTAGTGGGCCACGCCTTTGTCGCCCAGACCGCTCAGGTGCCCCTGTCCCACATTAAGCACCACCGCCAGATCAGGGCGCAGCACGCTGCCCAGTTCATCCATGTCCGCGGCCTGACTGATGCCGGCCTCCATCACCCAGAAGCGCTCATCGCCGGTAGCTGCCAGCATGGAAAGAGGCAACCCTATCTGATTGTTTCTGTTCAGATGATTTCTGGCTGTTGCGCCCCGCACGGAAAGCACATGGGCCAGCAGTTCCTTCACCGTGGTTTTGCCCGCGGTGCCGGTGATGCCGGTGACCACGGCAGAAGCCCCCATACGGTGGTGCAGCGCCAGCCTGCCCAGCGCCGCCACGGTGTCCGGCACGATAAGCACCGGACGGTCCTGCCTGTCCTGCATTTCATCCATGGAAAAAGGAGGTCTTTCGGCAACCACGGCGCAGGCACCTTTTTCCAGCACTTCCGCCGCAAAGGTATGCCCGTCAAACCGTTCGCCGGATATGCAGAAGAACAATTCGCCGTCGCGCACGCACCGGCTGTCGGTCTGCACACCGGAAGGCACGGTCATGTCCGCTCCGCCCAGCGTTCCCACGGCGCCCAGAGCGTCGCGTATCTGTTCCAGATTCATGCGCACGCCAAAAGCTCCCGCAGGGTTTCCTGATCACTGAAATGTATCTTTGTGGTGCCGATCACCTGATAATCCTCGTGTCCCTTTCCGGCCACCAGCACGGCATCGCCGGGGCGGGCCATTTCCACCGCCGCGGCAAGAGCCTTGCGTCTGTCGGGCTCTTCCACCACATGGTCGCACTGTGCCAGACCGGGTTTGACATCGGCCATGATGGCCACCGGGTCTTCGGTGCGCGGGTTGTCAGAAGTCAGTACCGCCACGTCTGCATGACGGCACACGGCCTGCCCCATAAGCGGACGCTTGGTACGGTCACGGTCGCCGCCGCAGCCGAACACGGCTATGACCCGTGCAAAACCTGCGGCCCGCAGCGCCCTGAGCACATTTTCCAGTGCATCCGGCGTGTGGGCATAATCGACAAAAACATTGAGACCCTTGTCATTTTCTATGCGCTCCATGCGGCCGGGCACACCGGAAAAGCTTGCCAGCCCCTGCATGGCCTCAACGGGCAGCCCCATGGCCAGCCCCGCAGCCTGCACCCCTGCAAGATTGCTTGCGTTGAACGCGCCCACCAGCGGCGAACGCAGCTCCCATGTCTTCCCTTCAAAATCCATGGACAGATGCAGCCCCTCGGGCCCGCTTGAAAGTATGGTGGCCTGCAGCACCTGACAGTCCGGCACAACAGTACCCTGTACCGAATAGCCCACACCGCGGCCCAGTTGCGGCAGCAGCCTGCGCCCGTACGGGTCATCGGCATTCACCGCGCAGACTTTGTCCTCGTCTGGCAGTTCAAGAAACAGTCTGGATTTTGCGCTGAAATAGGCTTCCATATCGTGGTGATAATCCAGATGGTCCTGCGTTAAATTGGTCAGCAGCGCCGCGGCAAAACGAGCGCCGGAAACCCGCTGTTGGTCAAGTGCATGTGATGAAACTTCCATGAAGGCGGCTTCGACGCCCGCATCGCGCATGTCCGACAGCATGGAATGCAGTTCAACGCAGTCGGGGGTGGTCATGGGCGCGGCTTCGTCGTGCCCCGGCCAGCGGAAATTCACGGTGCCCAGCAGACCGGTGACGTGCCCGGCAGTGCGGAAAAGATGGTCCAGCAGATAAGTGCATGTTGTCTTGCCGTTGGTTCCCGTGATGCCCACAAGCGGAAACCCCGTATCGGCAGTATCATAGCGTGCGGCAGCCAGCAGCCCCAGAGCCGTGCGCGGGTCTTCGGCCACGACCACGGCCGCGCCGCCGGTCTGCACCGGCACGCTGCAGGGTCTGCAGACCACATATGACGCTCCGCGCTCAAGCGCATCGGCAATAAACGCCCCGCCGTCCACGGAAGACCCCGGCAGGGCCACAAAGACATCGCCCTGCCGTACTTTCCGTGAATCAATACGGATGTTCAGCAGTCCGGCGCGCACCGCTGCGGCAAGCGCGTCGAATGAGAGTGTGCTTTTCATGGTCAGGACTGCTCCATAACCCACAGTACGTACTGTGATTCTGTTATATTATCCGGCCACGGCGACCCTGCCGCGGGCTGCTGCCGCACAACGGTGCCCCCGTGCCCTTTAATTTCCGGTATAAGACCCTTACGGGCAAAAACTTCCACGGCGCTGCGCAGGCTGCGCCCCACCACATCCGGTACCACGGTCAGATCATCCGCGGCGGCCACAACGGCCGAAGGCCGCCCGAAGGAACCGGCAACAGGCATGACACGTCCGGAAACCTCGGGAGCGTCTGCCGAAGCCAGACCGCCGGCATCCGCCGGAGATTCGGGCAGCAGTCCGAGGTAGGCCCACGTTCTGCTGACAACAGATTTGAAAACCGGTGCCGCCACCACACTGCCGTAGTGGCTCTTGCGCGGGTTATCCACTGTGACCACCACAATGTGGCGGGGATTGAGCGCCGGAACCAGCCCCACGAACGAGGCCACATATTCGTCGCCGTAACCGCTGCCGCTTCTGCTTGCTTTCTGGGCTGTGCCGGTTTTGCCGCCCACGTCCAGACCGGCTATATCGGCATGCCGCCCTGTTCCGTCGCCTTCCACCACCTCGCGCAGCATGGCCAGCACCGCGGCTGACGTCTGCTCCGAAAAAATTCTCTCTCCACGGGGCTGGTTCTGCCCGCCGTCGTCCACCAGCCGCAGCGGTCTGGTTACGCCGCCGTTGGCCAGAGCCAGATACGCTTTGGCCAGCTGAGCTCCTGTGACGGCAAACCCCTGACCGAACGACGCGGCAGCCAGATCTACTTCGCGCCATTCACCCGGCGACCGGATTATACCGCGCCCCTCGCCGGGCAGCGGCACGTCGGGACGCCTGCCGAACCCCAGTCTGTCAAGGTAGTCGTAGTATCTGGCGGCGCCCATCTCCAACCCTATCTTGGCCATGCCGATGTTGCTGGAGTAACGCAGCACTTTATCCACGGTAAGCCACTGATGCCGCTTGGTATCGCGGATGGTCACATCGTGCAGCTTCCAACGGCCGTTTTCGCAGAAGAAAAGACTGTCCGGCTGCACCAGCCCGTCTTCCATGGCCGCGGCAATCAGAAAAGGCTTTACGGTGGAACCGGGTTCCAGCGCATCCATGGCCAGCCGGTTACGCCACATGGAGGGCGCATAGCCTTTGTAGGCGTTGGGGTTGAACGGCGGGTACTCCGCCCAGGCCAGAATGTCGCCCGTGGGCACGTCCACCACTAGACAACCGCCCCAGGCCCCCTCATAACGGCGCACCGCGGCAGCCAGTGCATCTTCTGCAAAAAACTGTATCTGGGCATCCAGCGTCAGCCGCAGGGTTTTGCCTTTCAGCCCTTCGGCAAAGCCCGCACCGTCCATATACAGACGCCGTCCCGCCGCATCACGCTGCACCACCTGTCTGGTGCTCTGACCGGTCAGATACTCGTCAAAAGCCAGTTCCAGGCCTTCCAGCCCCTTGTCATCGGTACCCACAAACCCCAGCAGCCTGCCGGCAAGCTGACGGTAAGGATACAGGCGGCTGTATTCCGTGGTCAGATAAACGCCCGGCACACCGGCACGGCGGATGCGCGCCGCGGCCTTGTCATCCACTTCGCGGGCCACCCACACAAAAGAACTGCGGCGCGAGACCTTGGTCAGCATTTCCGCATAGGTTCTGCCCAGCGCATTAGCCAGCATGCGGGCGGCTTCTCTGCGGTCGGCCACTTCCACGGGGCGTACAAAAACAGATTTGAAATCGGCACTGCGTGCAAGCACAAGTCCGTTTCTGTCCAGAATATCGCCGCGCTGGCCCGTGACCAGTTCTGTGGCATGATGCTGTCTGCTGGCCATAGCCGCCAGCCGGGGACCGTCAATGAGCTGGACATACCATGCGCGGGCCCACAGCCCCGCCCACAGCAGTGCAAAAACCGCCGCAACGGACACAAGCCGTATACCGCTTCTGTCCTTTGGAGGACTGGCGGGTACGGCTTTCGGCTGGCGCTTCAGCTTTTTGTTCGCGGCAGTTCTGCTTTTCAACACCGCCTGTTTCTCCTGCTCATGCTCCGGCTGTGCCTGCGCACCGCCGGTACGGCCTCCCCCCGTTCAGAAAATTTCAGCTCCGTGCGCGGCACCCCTCTCCCCGGATACCTGCCGCCCGCGCTACTCTTCCAGCCTGCGTATCTGGCCCGGTCTTGCGGGCCCCAGCCCCAGACCTTCCGCCAGTTCGCGCAGCCGGTAGGGCGAAAGCAGGTTGTCCCGCTCCGCCTCCAGCTTGGATGCATGACTCTGCTTGCTGTCCAGTTCCACCTGCAGCTTTTTGAGTCCGTAGGCCATGTCCACCCGCTCCACATTCAGCCACACCAGTGTCAACCCCAGCACCAGTCCGCTGATGAGCGAAAGCACCATGCCCAGTATCCAGCTTCCGTATTTCTGCATAACAACGCCTTAAATCCGCTCCGCGGCACGCAGCTTGGCGCTGGAGGCTCTGCTGTTGGCCTGCAGCTCCGCCTGCCCCGCGGTCACCGGTTTGCGGGTCAGCACATTGACCCGCGGCTTTTTGCCGCACACGCACACGGGAATATGCCTGGGGCACAGACAGCCCTTGGCTTCATCTCTGAATGCGTTTTTGACCAGCCGGTCTTCCAGTGAATGAAAGGTGATCACCACAATACGTCCGCCGGGATTCATCCTGTCGACGACGGCGGCAAGAAAGGTCTCCAGTTCCTCCAGCTCTCCGTTCACGGCCATGCGCAGCGCCTGAAACGTGCGCGTTGCCGGATGGTTGCGGGATTTTGCCCGCCATTTTGCCGGATAGGCGCTTTCCACCACCTCGGCCAGACGGGCCGTGGTTTCTATGGGATTGCGGGCACGCGCGTCCACGATGGCCCGGGCTATCCTGCCCGCCATGGGATCTTCGCCGTACGTGCTTATGATTTCCTTAAGACGCTCCACGCTGCCTGTGTTCACCAGCACACCGGCAGACGGTATATCACCGGAAGGGTCCATGCGCATGTCCAGCGGGCCGTCAGCGTAAAAGCTGAATCCGCGGGAAGGAGTGTCTATCTGCATAGAGGAAACACCGATGTCTATCAGCGCCCCGTCCAGCCCGGTCCAGCCAATTTCGTCCATGATGGCGGCAAACTGACTGTAACAGGCATAGCGGGTGGTCACGCGGTCGCCGAAAGGAGCAAGCCTTCCGGATGCGGCGGCAAGCGCCTCGCGGTCACGGTCCAGCCCCAGCAGCCAGGCATCTCCGCCGCAGCGGTTCATTATCGCTTCGCTGTGTCCGCCAAGACCGAGCGTACCGTCCAGATACCGCCCGCCCCTGACCGGCGAAAGATAATGCAGCACCTCGTCCAGCAGCACAGGAACATGAGCTGTGTACTGATGCCGATTGTTGTCATGCCCGTTGTCTGCCGTCACAAGTCGCCTCGCATTGTACTGTTGCCTCAGATGGGAAAATCCACACCGCTTTCCGCCAGTTCGTCCGTCACGTCCCCGAAGTCCTGACCTATCACCGCTTCGAGTTCTTCTTCGCTCCAGATTTCAAACCGGCTGCCCTGCCCCACGATCACCACTTTTTTCGTGATGCCCGCGTATTCCATATGCGCTCTTGAAAGTTTGACCCGGCCTTGTTTGTCCACGCAGAGTTCTTCCACTCCGCCTATGACCAGCCGCCTGAAGTCACGCATTTTGCGCGAAGGATTTTTTATGCGGGCAAAACCCGCCTCAAACTTTTCCCAGTCTTCGGGGGTATAGGCCACAAGGCAGCCGTCAAACGTGGTAAGGGACACCCTGCCTTCGGGGCTAACCGCGAGTAATGCATCGCGAACCTCCGGAGGGAGCATCAGCCGGCCCTTAGGGTCCAGACTGCGATATGAACGTCCCTTGAAACTCATACTGCGTCCTCTACCACGTTTTACCACACTTTACCACCCCATCTATTATATGTTGGCGTGTGTCAATGAGTGCGCGTGATTTTTACAGAAAAGAGAACGGCAGAATGAATCAAGACGCTTGACAAGCGCTGGCAATTGAAAAAGAATCGGCCTTATGAGAACGAAAATAATCGCAACAGTGGGCCCTGCCTCTTCGGGCCGGGAAACCCTCTCACGGCTGATTCAGGCCGGAGTACGCATATTCCGGCTCAATTTTTCACATGGTGACGCCTCGCAGTTTGTTGATTTGATTGCTCTCATGCGACAGCTGGAGGCGGAATACCAGACACCCATAACCCTGCTGCAGGATCTTTCCGGCCCTAAAATCCGTATAGGTGAACTGCCGGACGGCGCCCTGACGCTGGCAAAGGACGACCGTATCCTGCTGGGCATTCCCGGCAAGGCGGCGGCAGACGGATTACCCTTCGTTCCGTTCACGCACAAGACAATTCTTGACGGCATGGAACCGGGCGACAGGGTGGTACTGAGCGACGGCGGACTGCAGTTCCATGTGGAAAGCAAGGTCGGCCCCGATCTGTTCTGTCTGGTGGCAAACAACAGCGGTATCATAACCTCGCGCAAGGGCCTTGCCCTGCCGGGCAAGCCTATCCACCTGGCCGCCCTGACCGAAAAAGACAAAAAAGATCTGCAGGACGGGCTGCGCATGGGCGTGGATGCCGTGGCGCTTTCGTTTGTGCAGACGCCCGAAGATGTGGCCGAAGCCAAGGCACTCATCAAGGCGGCAGGCCGCAACGTGCCTGTAATTGCCAAACTGGAACGGCGCAACGCCGTGGACAGGCTGGAAGAAATTCTGGAAGTGACAGACATTGTCATGGTGGCCCGCGGCGATCTGGGTGTGGAATGCCCCCTGCCCGAGCTGCCCGCCATGCAGAAGCGCATCATCCGCGCCTGCAACCGCAAGGCAAAACCGGTTATCGTTGCCACGCAGATGCTGCTTTCCATGGTCAACAGCCCCAGCCCCACCCGCGCCGAAACCACTGACGTGGCCAACGCGGTGCTGGACGGTGCCGACTGCGTGATGCTGTCGGAAGAAACGGCCATGGGCAACTTCCCTGTGGAGACGGTTCAGTTCATGCGGCAGATAGTCCGCGCGGCCGAAGAGCTGCATCTGGAGCAGTCTTCTGTGCTGCCCCCGCTTGATGAGCAGAAGACACCTGATTTTCTGGCCTATTCCGCATGTCTGCTGGCCGACAAGACCTGCGCGGGTGCCATAGTGGCACACAGCATGTCCGGCAGCGCGGCACGGGTGCTATCCGCCCGCAGACCCCGTCAGACCATCCATGCGCTTACTCCCGATGACGAAGCGCTGCGCTTCCTCAACTTTTCATGGGGCGTATGGCCCCACAAGGTTGATGAAACACTGCCGGGTCATCTTGAGCGTGCCGAACTCTTTGTGGACAACGCGCCGCAGTTTGAAGACGGGGCCGAAGTAGTGATAACAGCAGGACAGCCCAAGCCCGGTGAAAAACCCCGCGGCACCAACCTGGTAAAAATATACAGAAAATAGAACATGAGCGCGGTAAAATCGACCATACCTGACAATATTTCGGAAGAATATTATCAGATCAGTATCGAGATTCTGAACAGCTTCCCGAAGTACAGGCCGCCGCTCGACCTGTTCCGCTTCCGAGAAGACATCGCACAGCTCCAGCCGCTCTTCCGCAAGGGAGAGCGGCTTTCCAACGAGAATATAGAACAGCTGCGCGAACTGTGCATCGGCGGCGATGTCTTTGTGGCGCGGTCAGACAGGGCCATCTACTCCAAGCACATCATCAAGCAGCTTGATCTGGTACTGGTGGATGACAACCTGAAACCAGCAGAAGTGGCCGAAATCTGCATAATGGCACTGGGCCAGCGGCTGAGCGATTTTCTGGAGCAGCCGGTTAAACCGGTCTTTGATCTCTTTTACCGCGATGTCATGGTATTTACGGAATACATATGGCAGGACAGACACCGCCTGCGGTCTTTCATGCGCCGCGTCAGCCGCACCCACACGCTGGTCAGCCACTCGCTGAACACGCTTTTTGTAGGGCTGTGGCTGCTGCTCGAAACTGACGCCACCCTCAAGCGCCGTCTGCTGGACAGGGCCGCGCTGGCGCTGCTGCTGCACGATCTCGGTATGGCAAAGGTGCCGGCGTTCATCCTTTCCAAAACCACTCCTCTCAAGCTGGAAGAACGCGACAAAATAACGCCGCACCCGCTTATCGGCGCAAAGATAATGCATAAGCTGGGTCTGGCCTTTGACGAAATGCGGCAGGCGCAGATGGAACACCACGAACGGCTGGACGGTTCGGGCTATCCGCAAAAGCTCGGAGCCGACCGCGTCAGCCGCATGGGCCGCATTGCCGCCGTGGCTGATTCCTTTTCCGCCATGATCTGTCAGCGCCCTTACGCCAAAGCCATGGATCCCATGACCGCGGCCGCGCATCTGGCCAAAGACAGACAGAAATACGACCCCAAATACACTGCCAAACTGCAGACCGCCGTGGCCCAGAACCTTTTTGAGCCTCCCGCGCAAACCAGTCCCCCCGCAGCCTGACAGACAAGCGCCGTCCGCGGCGCTTGTTTTTTTACTGCCCGCGTAAAGGGTACGCCCCAAAACACACCCGCCGGTACCGCCGGACCGGAACCGGCACCCGCAGCAAACCGGCTGCCCCAAACAGACTGCCCCAGACAGGCTGCGGCCTCCGGCACCAACGCCCCGCTACAATCCCAGCACACGGTACAGGGCAGTCATATCCATGCTGCTCCTGACCACGGCCGCCAGTCTGTCCAGCGCGCCGTCAATGCTGTATGGGGCCACCACCCGTCCCACCGGTTCCAGTCCGGCGCGGCGGCGCAGCGCATCCAGAAACGCGCGGCGGAAATCGTCTTCGTCAAAAATACCATGCAGGTAGGTTCCCCAAACCGCACCGTCAGTGTCGCCCAGTCCCAGCGGAGCACCGCTGTCATCGCGCAGCACTGTCCGCACAGGCCCGTTTGCGGTGGTGCTTCCGTGATGAATCTCGTACCCGCTCACACGGCATCCCGTATCGCAGTGAAGCCCCGCAGTGCGGGCCAGCGTTTTATGCCGGCCCATCACGGTTTCCACAGGCAGCAGCCCCAGTCCTTCGCGGCTGCGGGCGCCGGACTCCACACCGTGCGGGTCGGTTACTGATGTTCCCAGCATCTGAAAGCCCCCGCAGATGCCTACCACGGGACATCCTGCCCCGGCGAGAGCACGGATACGGGCCCCCATGCCGCTATTTTCCAGCGCTGCCAGATCGGCCAGCGTGTTCTTACTGCCGGGAACAATAAGCAGATGCGGCATTCCGCAGGCGTCCAGCGCCTCCGCAGTACCTGCCACCCGCAAGCGCACGTCGGGTTCCGCGCGCAAAGCGTCCACATCGGTAAAGTTGGAGATGTGCGGCAGGTCGACAAGTACCGCTTCCAGCATTCCGTGCGGCCAAACACTTTCCGGCATGCCGCCACAGGAACCGCGCAGAGCCTCTTTGAAGGAAACGGAATCCTCTTCGGGCAGTCCCAGACCGGAAACATACGGCACCACACCGTAAAACGGGCAGCCGGTGCGTTCCGTCACATATGTCAGAGCGGATTCGAGCAGCGAGGCGTCACCGCGGAACATGTTCAGCACAAAACCGGCCACAAGATCGCGTTCCCAAGGGTCCAGCAGTTCCCATGTGCCCACCAGCGCGGCAAAGACTCCGCCGCGGTCGATGTCACCGGCAATCAGCACCCGGGCCTGTGCATGGCGTGCCATGGCCATGTTCACTATGTCGTGCTGCTTCAGGTTGATTTCGGCGGGGCTGCCGGCCCCTTCCAGCACCATCACGTCATGTTCGTCCGCCAGCGAATCATATGCAGCGCAGGCCCGGGCAAAAGCCTGCGGTTTATAGGCCATATATTCGCGCACCCGCATGTTGCCCACCGGCCTGCCCATGACAATGACCTGAGACCCCGTATCGGAACTGGGTTTGAGCAGCACCGGATTCATGCGCACGTCAGGTTCCAGCCGGCACGCCGCCGCCTGAACGGCCTGAGCGCGCCCGATCTCAAAACCGTCGGGGGTCACAAATGAATTGAGTGCCATGTTCTGCGACTTGAAAGGCGCCACAGACAGACCGTCCTGCAGCAGAATACGGCACAGGGCCGCAGTAAGGATACTTTTACCTGCATTGGAGCAGGTGCCCTGAATCATCAGCGCCGGAGTGCGGCTGCGTGAGACAGAAACGGAAAACGTTTTTTGCGCCAAGGTGCTCATCCGAAGGCAGATACAGCATTTCCACGAGGCTTGCCAGCGTTTCCGGCTGCCGGTGCATGCGGCGGCTGCAGCTTATTATTGACAATGGCGCATTTCCGTGCAGCATAAAAGATAACAGGATACTACCATGCGCATTCTTATTCTGGCCAAAGATACCGAGGAAGCAGCCCCCTACAGGGCCGTACTGCAAACGCTCCGCGTGGAAGCGCACGAGGTGCACGATTCGCAGGCGGCGCTGGAAGCGCTGCGTGAAAAACCGTTCAACGGCGTACTGATCGACATGCCCACACTGCTGCGCATGGCGGGCAAAGGCCGCAACGAACTGCAGAATATTCTGAGCCTGTACCCCTGTCTGCACGCCCGTCCGGACAAGCAGACAGGCATCATCATTCTGGGACAGGAAGGTGACCCGCATGAAAACGTGCGCCGGTTTATAGAAACGCGTTGCAAAAACTTTTCCCCGCGCACCATCCGGCGCGATGCACGCCTCGACGTCCATTTCAACATCCTCATGTCCACGTCTGCCCTGTTTACTCCGCAGACCACGGTAAAAACATGCACCATGAACATTTCTGTTCTGGGCTGCTTTGTTTTTTCCGTGGCGGTATGGCAACCGGATACGCAGGTGTGGATACAGTTTGTCGATCTGGAGGACAAAACACCGGTGGTGGCAAAGGTGTGTCAGGTACAGCGCTGGGGCAAGGGGTGCAAAATCCCCGGCGTGGGGCTTGAATTTCTGTCACTTACCGACAACCAGATTGCCGGCCTGCAGAACAGCTTTGCCCAGCAGGCAGAAGACCCGGCCCCCCACGGTCAGTAGCACCGGCTCCGCAACGCCTTGCCGCCCTGCTTTCCATCACGTATACTGCGGCCGTTTCTTCTGTTTATGATAATATTTCAAGCTGCATATACGAGGCCGCGTCATGAAAAGCCCCCTGCGCACGGTGTCCGTCATCATACTGGTTCTATTTGCCCTGCTGGCGGGTGCCGCCGGTATATTTGTGGCCACATTCGACCCCAATGATTACAAAAGTCTCATCACACGCGAAGTGCAGAAAGCCACGGGCCGCACTCTGGTGCTCACCGGCACGCTGGAACTGTCACTCTTTCCGTGGATAGGCATCAGCACCGGCCCGCTGCTGCTGGGCAATCCCGCCGGCTTCGGCGAAGACGCCTTTCTCAGGGCCGAAGACCTGCAGCTGCATGCCCGGCTGCGCCCTCTGCTGCACAAAGAACTGCACATAGACAGAGTGGTGCTGTCGGGTGTTTCGGTCCACCTCATGCGCAATGTCAAGGGTGCGCCCAACTGGCTGTTTTCACCGGCCGGCAATGCTCTGCCCCCCGCCGGAACAGACACTGCACCATCCGGCGCGTCTCAGGCCGCTGCGGGAGCCGGTCTGGCCGCGTTCAGCGTGCAGTCGGTACAGGTGCGCGATGCCTCGGTACAATACACTGACATGCAGACCGGTCTTGCGGCGGCCGCCACCGGCATATCACTTACCACCACCGCTATCGCCCCCGGCAGGACATCGGACATCAGCCTTGAAGGAAACTGGCTGCTGACCAGCCCTGACATGCAGGGCACGGCCTCGCTGACCACCCGTCTGGAGCTGGGCGAAACGCTGGAAACCGTAACCGCAGCCGACACCAGCCTGCGCATCACGGCTTCGGGGCCGTCGGTCCCTTCCGGCAGGGCCACTCTGGAAGCCGCGGGCGATCTGCGCTTCAACATGCCGGACATGACTGTCACGGCAAACGGTCTGCGCATCAGCACCATGGACTCGACGCTCACAGGCACGATTTCGGCCGACCTGATGCGCAATGCGGTGCAGGCATCGATCCATGCGGAATCGCCCCTGCGCCGCACGCTGGAACAGCTGGGCATGCCGCTGCAACTGCCGGACGATACAGCCCTTGCACTGCAGGCAGATATCAATCTGACCGCAGCAGCCGACAGGCTGACCGTGCACAGGCTGACGGGGCGTCTCGACAAGACCGCCTTTTCCGGCAATGCCACGCTGGTGCCGGGAGTGTCCCCTGATATCCGGTTTGCGCTGGCCGCAGACAAGGTGAATCTGGACATGTACCTGCCGCAGGAACAGAGCATGAAAAACGCCGAGCCGCAGCAGACCGGCAAGTCGGCGTCCGGCAAGCCCGCGTCCGGCAAAGCTGACCGGCGGCAGAGCACCATGCCCGGCACTGCACCCGCTGCACAGTCTGTTGCGCCGCAAGCCGGCGGAACAAACACCACCGGCGCTGACGCCGCATCTCGCGAACGGCTGCGCAGGCTCCGGCTGGACGGCAACGTGAGTATAGGCACACTGCAGGCCCGCGGGCTGGAAGTGACCGGCCTGACTGCCCGTGCCCTCGCCGCTGACGGCGTACTGCGCATCGACCCGCTGGACATGGCAGCTTACGGCGGACGCGTGACCCTGAGCGCCGGTGCCGACACCACCGCCGCCCTGCCGGTTGTGCGCGGCGCACTGCACGTTTCCGGTCTGCAGGTGGAACAACCCGTGACCGTGCTGGCGGGCAGAAAGCTGCTTTCAGGCATACTGCAGACCAGAATGAACGTTCAGGGAAAAAGCCTGCAGTGGGCTGCCCTTGCGCCGTCGCTGTCCGGCAACGGATCGGTGTCACTCACCGAAGGGGTTGTACACGGCGTACAGATAGTTCCCGCGGAAGCCTCGTCCCACCTGCGGCAGGAAAGTCAGGTCAAACGTCTGGACAAGGCCGCCAGACAGCAGCGTTTCGACAGCCTGACCGGCACATTTGACATTGTTTCCGGCAGGGTGACAAACAATGACATGAAACTCACCTCCTACGACCTGAGCGGCACGGGGGCGGGCTGGGCCGATCTGCCGTCGGGCACCGTGAACTATCAGGCCCGACTGCATGTAACAGGGCTGCCCGTTATTCCCGTCAGCATCACAGGGCCGCTTGCAGCGCCGTCATACGGGCTTGATGTGGCCGGATTTACCGGAAACATTTTAAAAGGTGTCGGCAACCTGCTGAAAAAACCGGCCGATACCGGAATTGAAACGCTGGAAGATGTGGGCGGTCTGCTGCGGCAGATGTTCGGCAGACCCGCTTCCAGGTAGCAGACACCGCCGCGCGGTCTTTTACATCGCGGCGGACAAACAAGGAGAACACCCATGTCCGTCACACCGGCCGGCATGCCGGCAGAAGGTTCGCCCGCCCCCGATTTCGCACTGGCAGACAAGGACGGAACCACGCATACCCTGCAGTCTTTCAACGGCAGGTGGCTTGTGCTGTATTTTTACCCGCGGGCAAACACCCCCGGCTGCACGCGCGAAGGCAAAGACTTCACTGATCTGCTGCCGCGGTTTGAGGCGCTGGGCTGCACCGTGGCCGGTGTCAGTCCTGATTCGTTGAAATCGCTGTGTAATTTTGCGCAGAAACAGGAACTTGCCGTTACGCTGCTGTCCGACAAGGAAAAAGATGCGGCCTCTGCATACGGTGTTTACCGCATGAAAAAGAGCTACGGCAAAGAATCGCCGGGCATTGTGCGGTCCACATTTCTCATCGACCCGGCAGGCATACTGCGCCGCGTATGGTCGCCCGTAACCGTGGACGGTCATGCCGCCGCAGTACTGGACGCACTGGAACTCCTTGCGGATTCATAGGTTGCGGTTATCCGCCTTGACAGGTGGCTCCCCCGTTGTTACCGCTTCAGGCAGTCATAAGACAACCTTCCGGGCTGTCTGCATGATGCGGACGGCGCTGCCGGCCTGTCATCCATGGCCCTGCTCCACGGGAGAAACGCATGAATCTGGCACACAGAGAGGCCGAAATTCTGGCCACCATCATAGAGCGCTACATCGCCACGGCCGCCCCAGTGGGGTCTGTTTCCGTGGCCAGACGCTCCGGCCTGCGGCTTTCCGCCGCCAGCATGCGCAATACCATGGCCGAACTGACTGACAAGGGGTATCTTTCGCAGCCGCATGCCTCGGCGGGACGCATTCCCACAGCGCGCGGGTTCCGGCTGTATCTTGACGCACTGCTCAAAACGCGGCCCCTTTCCCGCGACGAGCGTTCAGCCATTCTCAACGAACTGACAACCCACGGACTGGAAATATCCGACATGCTGCGCGAGGCTTCGCGCATGCTTTCGGCACACTCACGTCAGGTGGCCGTTGTGCTGGCCCCCAGCAGAGACGAAGTGCGCTGGCATACCATTGATTTTGTTAAAATCAGTGACACGCTGGTGCTCACCGTACTGGTACTGGAAGGCGGGCTGGTGCGCAATCATGTGCTGAGCGTGGAAACACCGGTAACGCAGGACGAACTGGTACGCTACGGCAACTACCTGAATGAATACTGTAAAGGGCTTACGCTGTCTCAGGCACGGGTGCGTGTGGCGCGCGAACTGCAGGCGGCGGAAGCGCATCTTGAAGCGCTGTATTTCCGCGCTCTCGGGCTGGCCCGGCTGGCTTTCGAGCATATGGATGACGACCGCGAGGTCTTTGTCAACGGTACGCTGAACATGCTTGATCAGGCGGAATTTACAGACCATACCCGCATACGCGACATGCTGGCGCTGCTTGAAGAACGCAACAGCATTCTGGAACTGCTGGACAAAGCCATACTGAGCGATTCGGTGACGGTCAGCTTCGGGCAGGAAGACGAAAACGAAGGCACCGCGCCTCTGGGGTGCAGCGTGGTTTCCGCCCCGTACGGGGGACTGCAGCAGGCCTCTCCCGCAGGGGTTGTCAGCGTGCTGGGTCCGCTGCGCATGAACTACCGGCAGGTACTGCCGGTGGTTGACTGTATCTCAAAGACCCTTACTACATTGTTGCAGGACAGGTTCGGCACCGAACATTCGGACTGAGCCGCAGCTACCCTGCTGTTCTGAAACGTGCCCGCTCCGGCGGGGGCGTTCTGTACGCGCATCATGACGGCTATGCCGATGTTTTGAATATAAAGGAGATTCTTCAAAAATGGCGAACGACGAAACCCGTGACATACCTGCAGAAAACGAAGAACTGGCTGCCGAAGCCGCCCGCGGTGCGGAGCAGGAGGCGGCACAGGGCGCCGTTGACGCGCTGACCGGCGAAGAAGTGGCAGCCCTGTGCAGGGAACGAGTCTGTCCGGCATGTGACGAACACCAGAAGGCCGAAGACATCCGCCTGCGTGCACTGGCCGAGCTGGAAAACGTGAAAAAACGGCTGGAACGCGAACGTGAAGAACATCTGAAATATGCCGCGGAAAAAGTGCTTTCCGACCTGCTGCCCACTCTTGACCACCTTGACCTTGCCCTGCAGTACGGTTCATCCGACCCCGCCTGCAAAAACATGGCAGTGGGTGTGGAAATGACCCGCAAGCTCTTTCTGGACGCGCTGGCAGGTCACGGCCTGCAGCCCGTGGGCGAAAAAGGCCAGCCCTTTGACCCCGCTCTGCACGAGGCCGTAAGCAAGGAAGAGGCTCCCGGCACGGAATCAGGCACCATCATCGCCGTCATGCAGCGTGGATACCGCCTCAAGGAGCGCCTGCTGCGCCCCGCCAAAGTCACTGTCAGCGCCTGATCAGCGCTGTTCCGTCCGGTCACTTCCCGCAAAGACTCATACAGTTTCAACACCGCGGCCTGCGGTGCGCACTGACGCACCGCAGGCCGCGCTTTATTCCGGCTGCCGGTTTTCAGCTTCCGCGGCACTGGGCCGCGCCATATCCGCTGCGCTGCCGCCATACGCCCCCCGTCCCGCACCACAGCTCTTTCCGCCATACACCGCAGCGGACAGGTTCCGGCAGACTTCCGGCCCGCAGCCTGCGTCGGGCTGGCATAATTCGCACAAACAGCGTATGGCTGATAAAAAGCTCTCATCCGGAGGTCGCCATGAACGCAGCTACCGCACCGCTGGACCGCATACACAGCTTTATCGCCGCGTACACCGCACGGCACGTGGAAGACGTGGTCGCGTGCTATGCCCCTTCTCAGGCCATTGCCGCCATCGGCACCGACAGAGAACAGAACTACGTGGGCCCCGATGCCATGCGCCAAGGGCTGGCCACCGACTTTCTGTCATTCGACAGGGCGGAAATAGACATAGTATGGCACCATGCCGGAACAGAAGGCGACACCGGCTGGGTGGTGGCCGCCTGCCGTGCGCTGTTCGCCCTCGGACAGGAAGAGGTGCATGTGGCCCTGCGCCTGTCCGCAGTACTCAAGTGCTATGACGGCAACTGGCTGCTGCTGCAGACGCACTTTTCCTTTCCTTCTTAGCGGGCAGCCGCGGCATACCGTGCAGGCCCTGCAATACCGGCATGTTAGGGCAGGCCCTGTTTGCGAAACAAAAAGCGGCATTTCCTCAACATGCCGTATACACGGCATATATTCCGCCAAAAACACGTCAACATCCCGCTTTTGTGCAAAAAAAAAGCATCCCGCCCCTTGCCCGTCTGAAAAACAGTCTTAATTTTCCCTCGAAACGAAAAATTCACCGCCGCAGAGCCGGCAGATTCAATATCGATCTCTTGAGGAGGATTAGTATAATGGGCAAGATTATTGGTATCGACCTTGGGACCACCAACTCCTGTGTCTACATCATGGAAGGCAAGGACCCCAAGTGCATCACCAACCCCGAAGGCGGACGCACCACACCTTCCGTGGTGGGCTTTACCGACAAGGAACGCCTTGTGGGTGACATTGCAAAACGTCAGGCCGTGACCAACCCCGAACGCACGGTTTTTGCCATCAAGCGTCTGATGGGCCGCAAGGCCGACGCCCCCGAAGTGGCCCGCTGGAAGGAACATTCCCCCTACCAGATCGTGGCAGGTCCCAACGGCGACGCCTATGTTGAAATCGAAGGCCGCAAGTACAGCCCCGCCGAAGTTTCCGCCATGGTGCTGGCAAAGCTGAAAGCCGACGCGGAAGCCTATCTGGGCGAAACCGTGACCGAAGCCGTCATCACCGTGCCCGCTTACTTCAACGACTCGCAGCGCCAGTCCACCAAGGACGCAGGCCGCATAGCCGGTCTTGATGTCAAACGTATCATCAACGAACCCACGGCTGCTTCGCTGGCATATGGTTTTGACAAAAAAGCCAACGAAAAAATCGCCGTATTCGACCTCGGCGGCGGCACTTTCGACATTTCCATTCTGGAAGTGGGCGACAACGTGGTTGAAGTGCGCGCCACCAACGGCGACACCTTTCTCGGCGGCGAAGACTTCGACCAGCGTGTCATCAACTACCTTGTGGAAGAATTCCGCCGCGAAAACGGCATAGATCTTTCCCGCGACCGCATGGCTCTGCAGCGTCTGAAGGAAGCAGCAGAAAAAGCCAAAAAAGACCTTTCCACCTCCATGGAAACGGAAATCAACCTGCCGTTCATCACTGCCGACCAGACCGGTCCCAAGCACCTGATGATCAAGCTTTCGCGCGCAAAGCTGGAAAAGCTGGTGGAAGATCTGGTGGAACGCACCATCGAACCCTGCCGCAAAGCACTGTCCGATGCCGGTCTTTCCGCTTCTGAAGTGGACGAAGTGGTTCTGGTGGGCGGTATGACCCGTATGCCGCTGGTGCAGAAAAAAGTTGCTGACTTCTTCGGCAAGGAACCCAACCGTTCCATGAACCCCGATGAAGTTGTCTCCATGGGTGCAGCCATTCAGGGCGGCATTCTGGCAGGTGACGTCAAGGACGTGCTGCTGCTCGACGTGACCCCGCTTTCGCTGGGTATCGAAACTCTGGGCGGAGTGTTCACGCGCCTTATCGAGCGCAACACCACCATTCCGACCAAGAAGAGCCAGACATTCACCACCGCCGCGGACAACCAGCCTTCGGTGTCCATCCATGTGATGCAGGGTGAACGTCCCATGGCGTCCGACAACATGACTCTGGGCCGCTTTGAACTGACCGGCATTCCCGCCGCACCGCGCGGTATGCCCCAGATTGAAGTCAGCTTCGACATTGACGCCAACGGTATTGTAAACGTTTCCGCCAAAGACCTCGGCACCGGCAAAGAGCAGTCCATCCGTATCACTGCTTCTTCCGGTCTTTCCGAAGACGAAATCCAGAATCTGGTCAAAGAAGCGGAAGCGCATGCCGATGAAGACAAAAAGAAGAAAGAACTCATCGAAGCCCGCAATCAGGCCGACTCGCTTATCTACACCACCGAAAAGTCGCTGAGCGACCTTGGTGACAAGCTGGAAGCCGACCTGAAAAAGGAAATCGAAGACAAAACCGCAGCGCTGAAGACCGCCATGGAAGGCAGCGATGTGGACGCCATTAAAAAGGCTACCGACGAGCTTTCGCAGGCATCGCACAAGCTGGCTGAAAAGCTGTATGCACAGCAGCAGGCCGGTGCTCAGGGTGCCGCAGGCGCAGAAGCCGGAGCCGGTGACGCCGGAGCAAAGGCATCTCAGGACGAAGATGTGGTGGATGCCGACTACACCGAAGTAAAGAACTAGCGCGGGGTGACGCGCTCCGGCCTTGCATTCCGGCCGGAACATGATTAGCTTGGCCTGATCCGCATTTCCGCGGGTCAGGCCTTTTTCATGACCGATATCATCCAGGCCTCTTTTTATTCTGAAAGCCGGACTCCGCTGCCGGCAGAAACCTTACGGACAGCTACTCCGATGCGCCATACCCCATTCTTCCGCCGGTCCGCCTTTGTCGCCGCCATGCTGATGGCGGCCATGATCGCCTTTTCATCCGGCTGTGTTTCAAAAAAGGTTCTTACCCCGCCCGAACAGACAACAGTTCCGGTGGCTGATGATCTGCTTTCCGACGCTGCACAGGCTTACAGCGGCGGCGACTACGCACGCAGCGAGCGCCTGACCAAAAGTCTACTGGACAGCGACACCCTGACACTTAAAGAACGCCTGCGCGTGCTTGAACTCTTTGCGCTGAGCGCAGCTGCCAACAATCATGCCCATCTGGCGCTGGATGCGCTGGAACAGTGGCGTGCCGCGGCACGGCTGCAGGGAGAAGACGCCCGGACCATGCAGCCCTGGCGGCAGGCATGGCGCGCGGCCGTGCACCACATGAAAGACAGCGCACAGGCTCAGGAAACCGCGGCAGCCGTTGCCGGAGACGCTGCCGCTCCGTGGACGCTGCGCATCGACGCCGCCCTGACTCTGGCCCGGCTGCTCATCCGCGATGAAGCCGCACAGGACGCCGCAGTGCAGCTGGAAGGTATCTGGCTGCAAGCGCCCGACAATGCAGTGCGCGCGGAACTGGAAAAGCGTCTTTTCGCCGACCTCGGCCGCGCCGATGCGGCTGCGCTGAAGCAGCTTTCCGACACACTGACGGCAGACAACACCCCGCGCTTCCCCTATGCGGTCATAGCACTGGAGCAGGCCCGCAGACTGGCAGCCGACACGGCCACATGGCCGCAGGCCTGGCAGTCGCTGGCTTATCTGCGCGCACATGCAAAGCTTGCTTCCGAAGGACTGGCAGACAGCATACTGGCGCCGCTGGAACAGCAATACGGCAGGCCGGAACAGGGCATAGCCCTGTGTCTGCCGCTGACAGGTCCTTACAGCGGCATCGGCTGGAAGGTGGCCCGCGGTGCCGGCACCGCACAATGGCAGATGGCACAGGACGGCATGAACCTGAGCCTGCGCATCATCAATACCGACGCCACCGGCTGGGAAAAGGAACTGAAGCAGCTGCCCGCAGGATACACACTGGTCGGCGGCCCGCTGCGGTCCGATATATTCCAGACAGCGCAGCGGCAGGGACTGACCGGCAACCACGTGTTCTTCACATTTCTGGCCTCTCTGGATCAGGGAGTCGAAGGCACACAGGCATGGCGCTTTTTTCCTGCCGCCACAGACCAGACAGACGCGCTGCTGCAGTTCGCCGTAAGCGGACTGGGCATCGACTCCATGGGAGTCATGGTGCCGGAAGAAGCCTTCGGCAGGAGAATGCGTGATCTTTTCTCGCAGCAGGCTGCAACGCAGGGTGTAGGTCTGCATCATGCATCATACAACCCGGCGGATGTCACCTCATGGGGCGAATCTGTCCGCAGATTCCTTGGTGCGGCCGGCGCAAAGGACGCTCTGCCGCCCGACACCCCCTTTCAGGCCGTGTTTCTGCCCGACGGCTGGAAAGCAACCGAAGTGCTGATTCCCTACTTTTTCTTTTATCAGGAAGACCGGCTGGTGCTGCTGGGGTCAAGCCTGTGGGGACGCACTCTGGCGGCCAAAAACAACGTCGATGTGCGCAATCTCGGGCTTGCCGTCTTTCCCGATGCGTGGAACCCCCATCTGGAAAGCCCCGCCGCGCGCCAGCTTGCCGAAGGCATGCAGGAGGCAGGCACAGGTACTCCTGATTTCTGGTCGGGACTCGGGTATGATTTTGTCCGCTTCGGGGCGCGCCTCGGCCTGAAAGATACGGCAGACGCCGCCACGGTCAACGCCCGCATCGCCGAAGCGCAGATGATGGATTTCAGCATGGCCCCCATCCGGTGGGATGCCGGCGGGCACGCTTCGCAGAAACTGTTTCTGTTTCAGCCTTCCGCTGACGGCGCCGTGCCGCTGGACAAAGACGCTTTTGCCAGCAGGCTCAAGCGGGTCCGCGAACGGCACAATCAGCGGCTTGAAATACTGCGCCAGCAAAAAGCCGGCAACTAACGTTATGACAGACACGCACCGGCAAAGACGGGCGGCCCTGCCGCCCGCCCGCACCGGCAGGAGATACGACGCATGAGCATTTCAAAGGAACAGGTGGCGGCCATTGCCGGTCTTGCCCGCCTGCAGCTGGACGAAGACAAGAAAGAACTGTTCGCCGGACAGTTCGCCCAGATTCTGGAATATATGGACACCCTGAACGAAGTGGACACAGACGGGGTAGCCCCGCTGTACAGCCCTGTGCAGCATGCCACGGTATACAGGGAAGACGAGGTGCAGCGGCACTGTTCACGCGAACAGGTGCTGGCCAATGCCCCCGAAGAAGACGGCACCTTCTTCATCGTGCCGCGCATTGTTTAATTCCTTCAGCAGACCGTAATCCAGAATCATACCCAAGGATGACCATTCATGGCCCAGATATACGCACAGACACTTACTGAAACCGCCGCCGCGCTGGCACAGGGCACACTGACAGCCGAAGAGGCCGTCAGAGCATGCATAGACCGCATCGAAGCTACCGAACCGGCAGTGCACGCGCTGCTGGCCACCCGCTGCGAAGAAGCGCTGGCCGAAGCCCGGGCCATGGACGCCGCGGGTTATGACCCCGCCAAACCCCTGTGGGGCGTGCCCGTCACCGTCAAGGATGTACTGAGCACCAGCGGTGTTGCCACCACCTGCGGCTCGCGCATACTGGAAAATTACGTGCCTTTTTTTGATGCCGCCGCCGTGTCGCGCCTTAAAGATGCAGGTGCCGTCATTCTGGCAAAGACCAACATGGATGAATTCGCCATGGGGTCTTCCACCGAAAAGTCGGCATTTAAAACCACCCACAACCCGTGGGACCTGCAAAGAGTACCCGGCGGTTCGTCCGGCGGATCTGCCGCTTCCGTGGCCGCCGGTCAGTGTTTTGCATCGCTGGGTACCGATACCGGAGGCTCCGTGCGCCAGCCTGCCTCCTTCTGCGGATGCGTGGGGCTGAAGCCCACATACGGCCGCGTTTCACGCTACGGGCTGGTGGCCTATGGTTCTTCGCTGGACCAGATAGGTCCTGTCACCCGCAGCGTGGAAGACGCCGCCAGAGTGCTTGCCGTCATTGCCGGACACGATGCCCGCGACACCACATGTTCCGACAGACCGGTGGATGATTATCTGGCCGCTCTCGGCTCCCGCAGCGACCTTGCCGGACTCCGTATAGGCGTACCGGCGGAATACTGGGGTGAAGGACTTTCCGGCGAGGTGGATTCCTGCTGCCGTGAAGCCCTGAAAAAAGCCGAAGACCTGGGTGCCACTCTGGTCGACATATCCCTGCCGAACAGCCGGCACGCCATTGCGGTGTACTACATCGTGGCCATGGCCGAAGCCAGCTCCAATCTGGCCCGCTTCGACGGGGTGCGTTTCGGGCACCGCTCGGACAACGCGGCTTCACTGCCCGAGCTGTACATAAACTCCCGTTCCGAAGGATTCGGCGACGAAGTGCAGCGCCGCATCATGCTGGGCACCTATGTGCTTTCTTCCGGCTACTACGATGCGTACTACCGCAAGGCCGCGCAGGTCCGCAGGCTTATTCTGCAGGATTTTGAAAAAGCCTTTGAGCAGTGCGATGTCATCTGCGGCCCTGCTTCGCCCGTTACAGCATGGAAACACGAAGCCATGTCCGGCGACCCCCTGACCATGTATCTGCTGGATATTTTCACCATATCTCTCAACCTTGCGGGGCTGCCCGGTCTTTCTCTGCCTGTGGGTACGGGAACGGAATCAGGCATGCCTGTGGGGCTGCAGATTCTGGGCAAGGCCTTTGACGAAGCTACATTGCTCTCTGTGGCCCATGTGCTTGAACAACGCATAGGCCGCACCCCCGTGGCACAGATATAACGCTGCATTTGCGGCAGGCGTCCGCACACGGGGCACCCGTTGCGGCCGCAGACAACCGGCAGGTATTCCGCACACGGCACGGCAAGCGTGCCGTGTGCGGCTTTTATCTGCACACTCCGGCACGGAGCACATCATGCATATTGCAGTAGCCGTCAGCGGCGGAACCGACTCGCTTTTCGCCCTGCTTCAGGTGCTGGAGGCCGGTCATCAGGTCACGGCGCTGCACGCGCACTTTCTTTCTCCGCACGATACCCCCGAAACCACCGCGCACAATACCCGGGCCATAGAAAAGGCCTGCCGCGCGCTCGGGGCAGATTTTCATGTTGAAGACCTTTCCGCGGCATTCAGAAAGCACGTCATTGAGCCGTTTATCGATGCTTATAGACAGGGCAGAACTCCCAACCCCTGCGCACGGTGCAACGCCTCCATGAAATTCGGACTGCTGGCCGACACGGCCCGCAAACTGGGGGCACAGGCCATCGCCACAGGTCACTACGCCCGCCTGCAGCCCGATCTGCCGCGCCCCGGCAATACGGTCTCGCTGTGGCGCGGAGACGACCCCGCCAAAGATCAGAGCTATTTTCTGTCGCTTGTACCGCAACACCGTCTGGCCTGTGCCGTATTTCCGCTGGGCGGCTGGCGCAAGCAGGATGTCAGAGCGCATCTGAAGCAGCGCGGCATAGTTCCACCGCTGCCGTCGGAAAGTCAGGAAATATGCTTCATCCCCGGCGATGATTACCGCGCATACCTGACGGCCCATGCAGCCGGACTGCCCGGAGCAGGGCCCATGGTTCTCCGTGACGGCCATGTGGTGGGACACCATAACGGTCTGTGGCAGTATACCGAAGGGCAGCGGCGCGGCCTTGGCATTGCATGGAGCGAGCCGCTGTATGTGCTGGAAAAAGACGTTTCACGCAACGCGCTGGTGGTGGGCACCAGAAAGCAACTCACTGCCCGCGGCTGCCGGTGTGTCGGGGTGAACACACTGGTGCCGCCCGACCAGTGGCCTGATGCCGTCTATGTAAAGACACGCTACAGGCAGACCATGATTGCCGCGCAGGTAACTCCCGATGCAGACGGGGCAGACACCATGCGGGTGATTTTCGCCGCAAGCCATACTCCTCCGGCTGCGGGGCAGGTGGCCGCAGTCTACGATGCCGCAGGCAGGGTTCTGGCGGGCGGCATCATCGCATCGGTCTTTTAGCCTGCATCCGGCACCGCAGGCCCGCCTGTCTGCCGCCTGTCCGGTACCCCGTCCGGCAGCAATGCAGACACAGCGGCCATACCCGACAATCCGGCATACCTGACGTTCTGCCACGCCTGACGTTCTGCCGCACCCCGCCATACATTCTTCCGGCAATGCCGGAACAGCCATGCAGCATTGGCGCCGGACAACGGCCGTGCCGCAGCCTGCAACACCAAACGCCCCCTTCCGTGAGGAAGAGGGCGTTTCAGCAGTCCGCCGCATGGCAGCACTGTCAGATATCACCTTGTGTCACCGCGGGCGGCACCCTGCAGGCGCACTCCGACGGGTCAGATCCCGCTGAAGGAAGTTCCTTTTTCAGCAGAGCTGACAGCATTAACCACCCGCAGCACCTGTTCGGCCTGCAGCGGCTTGGCCAGCACCGCATCGGCGCCCATCAGCTGGGCCGCTCTCAGTGCGTCCACCTTGCCCAGAGCCGAAGCGCCTCCGGATATGGCCACCACACGCAGCTGCGGAAATTCCTCACGCAGACGCGCAATGGTTACCAGTCCGTCCTGTTCCGGCATGAATATATCCGTTATCACCAGATCAAGACTGTTGCCCTGCAGACAGCCCAGTACATCACGGCCGTCAAAAGCGGTCACAACTTCGTGACCTTCTTCCTGCAGCAGAGCCTCAAGCATGCTCACGGTTACGGTATCATCGTCAACCACCAGTATTCTCACGGAGTTCCTCCTGATTCAGCAGTGACTATACCGTGTATACCACGATTTGACCAGAGACCGGCACCATAAACGGGCAAGAAAAAAGCGGGCAATGCCCGCTTTTTTTATTTCTCACTTTCCGGTTTTTCCAGAGAGTACCCCAGCTGCTCGGCCATATACCGCAGCGGCTCGATGTTGTTTGTCTGCCGCATTATTTCCAGCAGCGTGTCCGCCCCCAGCTTGGCCCCGCCGTCATACGGATTGATCTCACGCAGCAGTGTGGAGTAGGGCTTGCCCACCTCCTGTGCCAGTGCTTTTGCAGGCTTGGGGCTCCCCAGAACCACTCCATGGACAATTTTGGTCAGATCGGAAATCATGGCGTCCTCCCTAGAGACATGATTCATGTATGATCTGAATTACAAAAGGCGTACCAAAAACGTGGTTCTCTGTAACAGGCGTGCATTATTTACTTAATCAGAAGTGCTGCTATTATTTTCAGCACAATATGTAAACAAATAGTTTACACATTCTCCTAATAAGAGATTTATCCTTCCAATACTATACATCGGAATCCTGTGTCTCTTCTGCCGGACTGTTGCCGGCCGGCCACGAGCGGCTGATGCCGTTACGCTTGAGCAGAGCATACAGCCGCTGCCGCGAAAGCCCCGACAGCCGGCCCGCCTGTGTGATGCTGCCGCCGGATTCGGTCAGCAGGCGCAGCAGATACTGCCGCTCCATCTCGGCCATCACCCGTTCGCGGTATGCTTTCCATGTGGGTAATGCCGCTTCGCCGCCGGCAGAAACCGCCATGGACACAGCGGCGGGCACAACTGCCGCCCCGCCGGTGCCGTTGCGCTGCATTCTGTGCCGCATGGCCACCGCCCGCACATTGCGGGGCAGATGCTCCGGCTGGACAAGTTCGTCACTGCGGGCTGCCACCACGGCCTGTTCCACCACATGCACCAGTTCGCGCACGTTGCCGGGCCACGGATAGTCTTCCAGAAAAGCAGCCGCCTCGCGGGTCAGTTCCTTGTGCCCCAGCTTGTAGCGCAGACACAGTTTTTCCACATGGTATAGCGCCAGCTCGTAAATATCACGTCCCCTGTCGCGCAGGGGCGGCAGGTGCAGCAGCACCGCCTGCAGCCGGAAAAGCAGATCGGCACGGAATTCGCCCCGCTCCGCCAGAGCAGGAAGATCTTTGTTGGTTGCCGCCACCAGCCGGAAGTCGCTGTACAGTTCTTTTTTACCTCCCACCCTGCGGAAGGTTCTTTCCTGAAGTACGCGCAGAAAAGCCTTCTGCTGCGACAGCGGCAGCTCACCTACTTCGTCAAGAAACAACGTGCCGCCATGCGCCTGTGCAAACACGCCGTCGCGCTCTGCCACGGCACCGGTAAACGCCCCTTTTTCGTGCCCGAACAATTCGCTTTCAATCAGATTTTTCGGGATAGACGCACAGTCCACGGCCACAAAGGGTCCGGCTGTCCGGCGGCTGTTGCGGTGCAGAGCGCGGGCAAACAGCTCCTTGCCTGTTCCTGTTTCTCCGGTCACAAGCACGGGAGTGTCGGACGGGGCAAACTCTGCCATAAGATCAATGCACGCCTGCATGCGCGGGCTGCTGCCCACAATACCCTGTCTGTCCGCAGCGGGTCTGATGAAAGCCGCTTTGCGCTTGCGGTAACGCAGCGCCCGCGTAAGTGTAAGCTGCAGCTCGTCCAGCGGCGAAGGCTTGCTCAGGTAATCCCACGCCCCGCTGCCGATAGCCATTTCGGCACCATGCGGGTCGCCCGCGGCTGTTATAATGATTATTTCCGGCTCTGAGGGACAGGCGCTGAATGCGGGTATAAGCTCCAGCCCGTTACCGTCAGGAAGACGGATATCAAGAAAAATCACATCAAAACCGGCAGATCGGCACAGGGCCTGTCCGTCGGCGGCCGTTCCCGCACTGCGCACTTCATGGCCGCTCAGCTCCAGCGCAGCCGCGACCATTTCGCAAAACAGGTCATCATCATCTATTATCAGCACACGGGCCATGTCCCCTCCTCAAAAAAAAAGACCACGTACCGCCGGCGGGCCAGCCTCAACCCTCGCACGCAGCAGGCAGACGGAACGAAACCCGGCATCCGGCCAGCGGCTGTGCAGAAATCTCCAGTCCGCCGCCGTGCGCACGCAGAACTCCCCACGCCAGTGAAAGCCCCCAGCCCTGTCCTCCGGCGGAAGTCTGCCCCGCTGTATTTTCCCAGCCGGAAAAGAACGGCTCCACGGCCTCGCGGCATGTCTGCATATCCATGCCGCATCCGGTATCGGTCACATCCATAAACACATACGCCCTGCCGTCGTACCCCTGCCCTGCACGGCATTCCACGCGCAGGGTTCCGCCGGTGCCGCGCATGGCCATAAGCGCATTGTCCCATACGGCGGCAAAAGCTTTTTCAAGCCAGCGCGCATCAGCCGTAATGGCGGGCAGCGCCTGCAACGTGCCGGTGCACAGCTGCACCGAGTCCGGCAGAGCGGCCCGTCTCGTGTCTGTCCACTGCTGCAGCAGTGCGCAGGCGCTATGCCGCGTAAGATTCAGCGGGATGCGTCCCGCCACGGCGCGGGCTTTTTCCAGCACGGCACCGGCTCGTCCGCAGCCTTTAAGCACATTGGCCAGACTGCGGTGCAGCAATTCACTGCTGCCGCCGTGTCCTGCCTGTCCGGCTGCCAGTTCCGCAAAGCCCATGACAGAGGCAAGAGCGTTGTTGAAATCGTGCGCCAGCCCGCGGGCTGTCCTGCCCGCACAGTCCATGCACGCCTCTGCGGCATCAGGCAGCAACTGTATGAGATGCCACGCCGCCCTGCCCTCTTTGCAGGCGCACGCAGTGAAAGGCACAATCTCCACATGCAGCAGCCCGTAAAAATCCAGCCACACCTTACCGTTCCAGACCGCTGTCAGGGGCATCTGCGGGGCCGGGGTCAGGTGCGCCAAAACAGCTGCTGCGGGGCGTCCCGTCAGCGCAGCATCGGGCATCACACCGGCACCGTGCATCAGCGAGGCAAAACCGGCAGAAACAACCACAAACACCCCGTCACTATCTGTCACGGCATACAGCGGGCCGGCATTGCAGCGCCGCGGCTGCCGGTGATGCAAAAGCTCTGTCATACCTTTCCCCTGTTTCCGGCAGGAACAGACACCCGCCGGCGGACTCAGCCCACAAGCCTTTTAAGCCCCTCGTGGATGACGGCTGCCTTGGCTTTGCCGATACCCGGAAGAGCAGCCAGCCCCTTTTCCCCTGCGTCCACCATTTCCTGCAGGCTGGAAAAATGTTCCCACAGCAGACGGGCCGTTGCCGGACCGATGCCCTGCATGCGCTGCAGCTCGCCGGAAAGCGCAGCCCCGCTCCGCGCGCGGCGGTGACGCCCGATGGCATAGTCATGCACGGTATCACGCACATGCTGCAAAAAAAGCAGTTCCGGCGATCCGGATTTGAAATTCACCGGATTGGAGCGGCCGGGCAGAAAGATTCTGTCGGCCAGATTTCCTGCACGCCGGTCTGCCCTGCCGGTTTCTTCATTACGGGCTTTGGCTATGGAAGCCACGGCAAACAGACCGCCCGCACCGGCCGATTCCAGTGCGGTCATTACTGCCGCAAGCTGCCCGCGCCCGCCGTCCACCAGCAGCAGGTCGGGCCACGGCGGTCCGGAATGCACCCGCCGCACAGCCCACAACGCCAGCACACCCGTATCGTCCCCTCCGGCCTCATCATCCGCAAACGCATAGGTACGGTACTGGTCCCTGGCCGGAGTGCCGTTTTCAAACACCACAACGCCCACACGGGTGTTGCTTCCGCCGGTATGCGAAACATCCACGGCCTCAATGCGCACCGGCGGTGCGCTCATGCCAAGCTTTGCCGCAATGACACCCGCCACGTCGGGACGCTTTTCGGCACGGGCATCTTCCCGGGCATTTTCGGTGGCCATGGTCACCAGCTGGTTGTCCGTGGCATTCCGCGGCGGCAGCACCCGCACAGGCCCGCCGCGCAGTTCGGTCAGCATCTCCGCCACGGCCCGCAGGGCCGAACCGGAAGCGCTCTCTTCCGCACACAACGGCGGCACCGCCGCCGGCAAGGACTGTTCCGGGGCGGAGTCCCCCCGTACAACGGGAGCATCGGCTGTACCGGCAGGGCCCGCATCGTGTCCCGACGGCATGACGTCACCCGCCGACACCGCGAATACCGGCGCGGCGGGCAGGGGGGCAGCTTCCGGACAATCCGGCAGCAAAGGCGTATCGGGCAGCAGACCGGCATCGGTGCATACCGCGGCAGGCGCCAGCTCCGCCCCTTCACGGTCTTCTGTGCGGATATCCCACGGCACAAGAATGCGGGGAGGAATAAAGCTGCCCGGCCCGTAGTACTGGGTCAGAAAACTCAGCAGAACTTCGGGGCCTTCTTCCAGCGTGAGTCCCGACCAGAAAAAATTACGCTTATCCAGCAATACCGACCGCCGGATAAACAGCACGCTCAAGGCCAGCCCCCCTCCGGCCTCCGCCAGCCCCACGGCATCCATATCGTGCACGCCCGGCAGCACAGCGGCCTGACGCTCCACTGTCCGCTCCACAGCCTGTAACTGATCACGCAACCGGGCGGCCTCTTCAAATTCCAGCGCATCGCTGGCTGCCTGCATGTCGGCACGCAACATGTCGATCAGTTCCGTGGAACGGCCTGCGAGCAGCATCTCCACCTTGCGGACCATCTGCATATATCCGTCGCGGTCCACATCCAGCACGCAGGGGCCGGGGCACTGGTTCATAAAATGATACAGGCAGGGGCGCACCCGGTTACGAAAAGCCTTATCCGAGCATCTGCGCAGCGGAAACACCTTGTGTATTACCTTCCATGTCTGCCGCGCGGCCTGACCGGAGGTGAACGGCCCGAAATAGGCGGAGCCGTCTTTACGGACTTTGCGCGTAAGCACCAGTCTGGGCCAGTGGTGCTTTCTGGTCAGTTGAAAAAGCACATACTGTTTGTCGTCACGCAGCAGGATGTTGTAACGCGGGCGGTGCTTTTTGATCAGGCTTGCTTCAAGCAGCAGAGCCTCTTTTTCCGTGGTGGTAGACAGCGTTTCCACCGTGGCGGCACTGCGCAGCATGGCACGGGTTTTAGGCGTATGCCGCTGTATATCGCGAAAATACGATGCCACGCGACGGCGCAGGTGTTTAGCCTTGCCCACGTAGACAACTTTCCCAGCGGGGTCTTTATATAGATATACTCCCGGTGTGGTGGGAATACATGAGATGTCGATCTGATCCATGCGGTGGTTATCGCCTTAATAACCGCTGAATGCAACGTCATGGGCAAAGAGCGGCGTACCTTCATCACCCGTGCCGCAGGCGGCGCTGCGCATACCAGGGCTCCGGCCCTGCTGGCTGATGGCGTCTGCGCAGTGACAACCGGACCGGACACAAAGGCCGGAAAAGCCGTAGCCGCACACGTTTCGGGCGGCGGCGCCGCGGAATCTAGTACCTGCGGCGCGGCATGCCCTCCTTTTCCATGGCGCACAAAGCGCCTGACGCCCCCGTTTTTCCGTCGCGTTTGACAGAGAAGCGGGCTTCGTCGGTACAAAATTTTATACCCGCAACCCATTATACAAACATTTGTGTATGTATATTTTTCAGCAGGATAGCCATCGCACCCCGCATAACGGCAAAAAAATAATATTTACTCATGTACGAGGGGCGACCATCCCGACATCCCGCATAATTTTACTCAACGCACTGTTTTAAATAATTTAAAATGAAAAACAGCAATCGAGCGGCACCAGTAAGAGTTCTTGCAACCCTGATGCGCGGTAAAAAATTTTATACTTTTCTGCTCTCAGCCTATTGCACGTGCCGGACGACTGCGCTAAACCTGCATGTATCGATTCAATTAAGGTCATCCGCATCAGGAACGACGTTTTTCGCAAAAGAAGGAAGGAAGAAAGAAATGAAACGTATTGCTACTCTGCTTCTCGCAGCAGCTTTCGTGTTCGGCACCGTTGCCGCCGGCTCTGCTGCCGAGTTCAAAACCACCGGTCAGTTCGACTTCGGTTTCCAGTGGACCGACAACACCGGTTTCCAGGACGCTAAAAAGTCCGGCAACTCCGAAGACGACTTCGACGTTCGCCAGCGCGTACGCGTTCAGACTGTGATCACCGCATCTGAAAACGTATCCGGTACCCTGTTCTTCGAAATCGGTGAAACCGTTTGGGGCCAGGCTGGCGGCGCTGCTGGCGGCCCTGCCAACATCGGTCAGGGCGCAGGCGGCGCACTGGGCACCGACGGCGTGAACGTTGAAACCCGTCGTGCTTACATCGACTTCACCGTGCCCAATACCGAACTGAAGGTTCGTATGGGTCTGCAGGGTCTGGCACTGCCTTCCGCTGTTGCCGGCAACCCCGTGATGGACGACGACGTGGCAGCCATCGTGGCTTCCTACGCCTTCAACGACATGTTCAGCCTGACCGGCTTCTGGGCACGTCCTGCTGACACCAACGGCGGCGACGACACCGGCACCGGCACCAACCTCAACGACGAGTTCGACATGGCCGGCCTGGTGCTGGGCGTGAAGGGCGACGGCTACACCTTCAATCCTTACTTCTCCTACGCCTGGATCGGTAAGGACGTTGATGCCACTGCCGACGACCTGACCGCCTGGTGGGCCGGTGCTGCTTTCGAACTGACCATGTTCGACCCCATCGTGTTCTCCGCTGATGCTATCTACGGCGACACCGACGGTGGCGACGTTGAAGCTAACGACGCTACCGGCTGGTTCCTGACCGGTAAGCTGAGCTACAAGATGGATATGTTCACCCCCGGCGTTATCGCTTGGTACGCCACCGGTGAAGACGACGACGCAACCGACGGTTCCGAGCGTCTGCCCGTTATCTCCCCCGCAGGCTTTGCTCCCACCAGCTTCGGCTTTGACGGCGCTGCCGGCATCCTTGACGGTGCTATCCTTTCCGCTACCGGTACCGGCACCTGGGGTGTTGCTCTGGTTGCTGAAGACATCCAGTTCATCGAAAACGTTTCCCACGTTGTTCGCGTTGCCTACATCAAGGGCACCAACGACGAAAAGAGCGGCGTAGCTTTCGGCAACCTGACCGAAGAAGACAGCGCTTGGGAAGTTAACTTCGACACCAACTACCAGATTTACGAAAACCTTTCCGCAGCCATCGAACTCGGCTGGGTGAAGCTGGACCTCGACGAAAGCGTCTGGGGTGCCGCCGACGACACCGACGATGCATGGAAGGCTGGCGTAAACCTGACCTACAGCTTCTAAGCTGTTCTGTTCCTGATGCTTTTGACGCCGGAGGCCGCAAGGCCTCCGGCTTTTTTGCGTTCTGCCGCGTTGTTGGCACAACCGCCGGACGCAGTCTGCCTGCGCCGTGTACCGGCCTGTGCCCGCTTACGCCCCTCCTCCTACGCTCCGGCCTGCCATTTCAAGGCCCCACAGCCACGGTACAATTTTTTTGCTTTTTTTTTATTTTTCCCCTTGCCACGACGTCACAGGGCGAGTACAAATATTTCAACTCATACATACAAGGATGTATGAATATTGTTTTCACACCAAAACAAGGAAGGTTCTCCAATGAAACGCATCACCAGTCTGCTGCTTGCAGCAGCATTCGTGATGGCATCGGTGGTCGGCGCAGCCGCAGCCGATATCAAAACCACCGGTCAGTTCGACTTCGCTTTTCAGTGGACTGACAACACCAACTTTTATGACGCTGACAAGAGCAAAAGCTCCGACGACGACTTCGACGCCCGTCAGCGTGTACGTGTTCAGACGGTAATCACCGCATCTGAAAACGTATCCGGCACCCTGTTCTTCGAAATCGGTGAAACCGTTTGGGGTCAGGAAGGCGACAACAACAACATCGGTCAGGGCGCAGGCGGCGCACTGGGCACCGATGGCGTGAACGTTGAAACCCGTCGTGCCTACATCGACTTCACCGTGCCCAACACTGCTCTTCAGATCCGTATGGGTCTGCAGGGTCTGGCTCTGCCCGCAGCAGTTGCAGGCAACCCCGTGATGGACGATGACGTGGCAGCCATTGTGGCTTCCTACGCCTTCAACGACATGTACAGCCTGACCGGTTTCTGGGCACGTCCTCTCGACGTGGACAGCGGCGACGACACCAACAAGAACAGCATGGATGAATACGACCTTGCCGGTCTTATCTTCAGCGCAAAGGGTGACGGCTTCTCCGTTACTCCTTACTTCGTGTACGGCATGATCGGCAAAGACGCTGGCGTTGAAATCAACGACGTAGCCATCAACGGCGACGACGCCACCGCATGGTGGGGCGGCGCTGCTTTTGAACTGACCATGTTCGACCCCATCGTGTTCTCCGCTGACGCCATCTACGGCGCTGTGGACAGCGACACCGACGCACAGGAAGCAGCCGGCTGGTTCCTGACCGGTAAACTGGCATACAAGATGGACATGTTCACCCCCACCCTGACCGCATGGTACGGCACCGGTGACGACGACGACCGCGGCGACGGCACCGAACGTCTGCCCGTTATCTCCCCCGCAGGCTTTGCTCCCACCAGCTTCGGCTTTGACGGCGCTGCCGGCATCCTGCGCGACGAACTGATCTCCATCACCGGCGCAGGCACCTGGGGTGTTGTGCTGGCAGCCGAAGACATCAAGTTCATCGAAGACGTTACCCACACCATCCGTGTTGCCTACTACGAAGGTACCAACGATGAGAAGGCCGGCATCTACGGCGCTTCCTTCAACGGCAACCTGAGCGAAGAAGACAGCGCATGGGAAGTTAACGTGGACACCAAGTACCAGATCTACGAAAACCTGACCGCCGCCGTTGAACTGGGCTGGATCAAGCTCGACCTCGACGACAGCGTTTGGACCAACGACGACACCGACGACGCTTGGAAGGCCGGCGTAAACCTGACCTACTCCTTCTAAGAGTCACCGCGCATACGCGACGGCGTGTCACTCGCCATTCCGGCCGGAAAGCTTACGGGCTTTCCGGCCTTTTCACGTTTCCGGCTTGCGGCAAAGATACAGACAGCAGCCCCTCACAGGCCATGCCGCCGTCTTGATCAACGGCTGAAGGCTGCAGAAAAAACATAAGGCATATTCTTTACGCCCTGCCGGTATCGCCGGTGTCCGTGCCGCCGGCATACGCCTTCCGCTGTCTCGACTTTTTGTGCCGCCTGCTGTAAGGAACAGGCTCACCGCGCCACATCCGGCGCGGCGAAGAAAACAAGAGGAACCGCCATGCCCTGTCGTACACTTACCTATTCGTCAGAAGCAGACTGGCAAGGCATCCGTGACATGCTCTGCGGTCGGGAAAATCCCGAAAATTCCGTTGAGCCTGTCGTACGTGAAATAATGGATGCCATCCGGTCAGACGGGGACGCGGCCCTTGCGGGGTACACAAGACGGTTCGACTGTCCCGACTTCGATCCTTCCTCCCTGCGTGTCGCGCCCGATGCCATCGAAAAGGCCGCCCGTGAAATCCCCCGGCATGATCTGCAGATCATTACCGAAGCAGCAGACAATATCCGGCGTTTTCACTCTGCACAAAAAGAGGAAGCGTGGTTCATCACCCGCCCTGACGGTACCGTGCTGGGGCAGATGACCCGTCCCGTGGACAGTGCCGGTCTGTATGTTCCCGGCGGACAGGGCGGTAACACGCCCCTCATATCCAGCCTGCTTATGAACGCCGTCCCGGCGCAGGTTGCAGGGGTTCCCCGCATTGCGGTCACCACACCGCCGCGCAAAGACGGCACCCTCAACCCTTATATTCTTGCCGCCGCGCATGTTCTGGGGCTGGACGAAATATACTGTGCCGGCTCGGCATGGGCCGTGGCCGCTCTGGCATACGGCACACAGACCATAGCCCCCGTGGATTTCATTGCCGGTCCGGGCAACATCTTTGTCACCACCGCCAAACGCATGCTTATCGGCACGGTGGGCATAGACATGATAGCCGGTCCCAGCGAAATACTGATCATTGCAGACTCTCAGGCCGATGCCGCACACGTTGCCGCCGATATGCTTTCGCAGGCGGAGCATGACCCGCTGGCTTCCGCCATACTGGTCACCCCCAGTCCTCAGCTGGCTGCCGCAGTGCACACCGAACTGGAAAAACAAGTTACCGGTCTTGACCGGGCAGACATAGCACGCGCCTCGCTCCGCGACTGGAGCGCCATAGTGGTGACCCCCGACCTGAACTCGGCGGTAGAGCTTTCCAACAAGGTAGCTCCCGAGCATCTGGAACTGCTGGTACAGGATACGTGGGGACTTCTGGGCAGCATCCGCAATGCCGGTGCCATCTTCATGGGACCGCATTCGCCGGAACCGGTGGGCGACTACTTCGCAGGTCCCAACCACGTACTGCCCACCATGGGCACTGCCCGCTTTTCTTCGGCGTTGTCGGTGCAGTCTTTCTGTAAAAAATCAAGTATCATTGCCGCGTCACAGACTTTTACGCAGACAAACGCGGCTAAAATAGCGCGGCTGGCCCGGCTGGAAGGGCTGGAAGCCCACGCCCGCTCGGTTGAATCGCGTCTTTCATAACCCCGTGCAAGGAAAAACCATGCAGATTGTTACCAAGACTGACATTGCAGAATACAAACTGCTTTCCCGCGGCAAAGTTCGTGACATTTACGAGGTGGACGCAGAGACGCTGCTCATTGTGACCACCGACCGCATGTCCGCTTTTGATGTTATCATGGGTGAACCTATTCCCTACAAAGGGGTCATTCTGAACAGCATCACCCTGTTCTGGATGGAGCGCTTTGCCGATCTGGTGCCCAACCATCTGATAGCTTCCGACGTAAAAGATTTTCCGCAGGCGCTGCACAAGTACGCGGATATGCTGGAAGGCCGCGCCGTGCTGGTGCGCAAGGCCGCTCCGCTGCCGGTCGAATGTATTGTCCGCGGGCATATTACCGGCTCCGGCTGGAAGGATTATCAGAAAACAGGTATGGTCTGCGGCCACAGCCTGCCCGCCGGTCTGGTAGAGTCGGCCAAGCTGGAAACCCCGCTGTTCACGCCGTCCACCAAGGCGGAACTGGGTGAACACGACGAAAACATATCAGTGCAGCGGGCGCGCGAACTGGTGGGCGACGACGTAGCCGCCCAGATAGAACGCCTGTCCATTGAGATATTCTCAAAAGGCCGCGAATACGCCGAAAGCCGCGGCATCATCATTGCCGACACCAAGTTTGAATTCGGCATTATTGACGGCGCCGTCATTCTGATTGACGAGGTTCTGACTCCTGACTCTTCACGTTTCTGGCCGGTACAGGGGTACCAGCCCGGCAAAAGCCAGCCAAGCTTTGACAAACAGTACCTGCGCGACTGGCTTTCGGCACAGGACTGGGATAAAACCCCGCCCGCACCGGCTCTGCCACAGGATGTCATAACCGAAACCCGCAACAAGTACGCGGAAGCGTACTCCATCCTGACCGGAAAAACTCTGAACCTGTAGCAGACGGCATACAGGCATTCAGGAGAGACTATGCTGCTGAAAGATAAAAAAATTCTTATTCTTGGCGTGGCCAATAACAAAAGCATCGCCTACGGCATTGCACAGGAATTCAAGGCTCAGGGTGCACGGCTGGCCTTCAGCTACCCCGGCGAAGCCATCCAGAAACGTGTGGACCCCATAAGCGAAGAGCTGGGCGGCGAATTCACCTTCCGGCTGGATGTCACCGACGATGCGCAGGTGGCCGCGGCAGTGCGCACAGTGGAAGAACAATGGGGCAGCGTGGACGTGGTGGTTCATTCCATCGCTTTTGCCCAGCGCGAAGACCTGCACGGCAGATTCATCGATACCAGCCGCGAAGGTTTCAAGCTGGCCATGGATATTTCCGCCTATTCTCTGGTCTGTGTGTGCAAGGCGTTTGAACCGCTGATGACAGAAGGCGGTTCCGTGCTTACCATGACATACTACGG
This sequence comes from Oleidesulfovibrio alaskensis DSM 16109, assembly GCF_000482745.1. NCBI lineage: Bacteria > Pseudomonadati > Thermodesulfobacteriota > Desulfovibrionia > Desulfovibrionales > Desulfovibrionaceae > Oleidesulfovibrio > Oleidesulfovibrio alaskensis. The sequence goes on from NZ_AXWQ01000006.1 coordinate 62,477, forward strand.
CTCGCAGAAAGTCATAACCAACTACAACGTAATGGGCGTGGCCAAGGCCGCTCTAGAAGCCTCCGTCAGATATCTGGCTGCAGATATGGGCGAACGGGGCATAAGAGTGAACGCAGTGAGCGCAGGTCCCATCAAAACGCTGGCAGCCAGCGGCATTTCCGGCTTTAAAACCATCCTCAACCACATTGAGGAACACGCACCGCTGCGCCGCAATGTAACCACGCAGGACGTAGGCCGCACAGCCGTGTTTCTGGCATCGGACCTTTCCGGCGCCGTCACCGGCGAAGTGCTGTTTGTGGACGCGGGCTACAACGTGATGGGCATTTAGACGCCGCACGCCCGTCGGGAGGTCTGTATGTGGGCTTGGCTCATCCCCCTGGCAATCGTCGTGCTGTGGCTGTATTTCGCTCCGCGGATACTGCCCATGGACAAGCTGCCCAAAAGCTGCTGAGTGCCGTCATTCCGGAGCCGTGAGCCCCGCAATGACAAGGCGCCGAAAGACACGGAAAAGTGACATGAAAGGGAGTGCTCCGGTACTCCCTTTTATGTGGCACGCCCGTGCTGCCATGTTCCGACATGTTCCGGCACGGACGACACAAGCCCGTGCCGCCGTGCCGCCGCAGCCTTGCAACCAGTCATTTTACTGCTCATCCGGTCTCCGGGACATTTTTTACTTGCCTTGCCGGGCTGTCTCTGCTAGCTAACCCTCTCTTGCGGAGAGGTGTCCGAGCTGGCCGAAGGAGCACGATTGGAAATCGTGTGTACCTTAACAGGGTACCGAGAGTTCGAATCTCTCCCTCTCCGCCATTTTACGCTGCTGTGGCAGTTGTGTTTTTATAGAATTTCAAGAGAGCCGGGCGGCGGAAGCGCTGCCAATCCGGTCAGGCCCGAGAGGGAGCAGCCGTAACAGTAGTTTTCGGGTGCCCGGCTCCCTAAAGGGCGCAATGCTGTACAAGCCTTGCGCTCTTTTTTTATACCCTGCACCGGCGCAGCACGTGCATTGCACTCTTTTCATATCCGCAGGCATTTCCGCTTGCATTGCCTTCCGTATACTGCTAGATAGCACTCCGCATTCGCGGAGAGGTGTCCGAGCTGGCCGAAGGAGCACGATTGGAAATCGTGTGTACCTTAACAGGGTACCGAGAGTTCGAATCTCTCCCTCTCCGCCATTCTGCAATATTCAAGGGATCTTACGATCCCTTTTTTTTATTGCCTGTGCTACGCCGGCTGTTCCCCTGAACCAAGTGCCCTGCCTGCCCGTACCATTCTTTCCTCCTCGGATTCTGGACTTACCGACCCGCGTGCTTATTGCCATAGAGTATACGCATCACCCCTAGCACCGCAGGAGAATCCCATGCCGCAAAAATACCGCAAAACTCCGGAGGCACTGGCCGCACTGACAGATGAGCAGCGCAGGGTAACGCAGGAAAACGGCACTGAACGTCCGTTCAGCAACGCTTTTCACGACCACACAGCAGCAGGACTGTATGTGGACATCGTTTCCGGCGAACCGCTGTTTTCATCACTGGATAAATTTGATTCCGGCTGCGGGTGGCCCAGCTTCAGCAGGCCTGTGGAACTGAATATAGTGGAGAAAAAAGATACAAGTCATGGTCTTGTCCGCACAGAAGTACGCTCGAAACATGCGGACAGTCATCTGGGACATGTGTTCACAGACGGGCCGGAGCATCTGACAGGCCTGCGGTACTGTATCAATTCAGCCGCACTGCGTTTTATTCCGGCGGACAAGCTGGAAGAGGAAGGGTACGGCGAATATGCACACCTTTTCACCACACGGGAGTAGCCCATGGAAACAGTAACCGAACGTGCCGTACTGGCCGGAGGATGCTTCTGGGGAATGCAGGAACTCATCAGAAAGCTGCCCGGCGTGCTTGCCACGCGCACCGGATACACCGGCGGCACCGTGCCGAACGCGACATACAGAAACCACCACGGCCATGCGGAAGCCGTTGAAATCATCTTTGATCCTGCCGTGCTGTCTTACCGCAGTCTTCTGGAATACTTCTTCCGGATACATGACCCGACGACAGCGGACAGACAAGGCAATGATATCGGCAGTTCATACCGTTCGGCCGTTTTTCATACAACGCAGCAGCAGCGCGAAACAGCACTGGCAACCATCCGCGACATCAACGCCTCGGGCGTATGGCCTGCAGAGGTGGTGACACAGGTCGAACCCGTTTCCGATTTCTGGGAGGCCGAACCGGAGCATCAGGACTATCTGCAGCGTGTTCCGGGCGGATATACATGCCACTACGAACGCCGCGGCTGGGTGCTGCCGCCGCGCTGACCGCAGCTCAGGGCTCCGCAGGCGGCTTTGCGTCGCACAGCGCATACAGGCGTACGGTATTGCTGCGCGGAAATTCCTTATCAAGCAGCCTGCGGAGCAGTTTTTTCAATGCGGACAGAGAAACTTCCGTGAACTCGTGCCGCTCATACCCGTCCTGCACCACGCAAAAAGCATCATCGCCCGTACGCAGCACCTGCACAGACCTGTCACGTTTAAACGTGCGCATGTCCACCCCTTGCCCGCAAGGCAGCTTTTGCAGACGGCGGAGCACTTCCTGCACGGCACCGGCTCTGTGCACCATCATGTCCCGAACCGCCCCGAACCGTGTCCCATGCGGTTCACATCGGCCAGTTCAAACGAATCAAGAGTGTACAGACGTATTTTATTGCTGCGCGGAAATTCGCGCTTGAGCAGCGTCTTGAGCAGGCGCCGGATTTTGTCCGCACTCAGCCCTTCCCACATCTCTTCATGAAAGCCCCGCTCGACCACGGTAAAGCTGTCCGGTCCGGTTCTCACAATGGCCACTGAACGGTTGCGCTTATACGTGCGCATGTCCAGACACTGTCCGGTATCCAGCCTTTCCAGCCGCTCCATCACAGTAGGTATTACAGTCGTTTTGTCATTCATGGCTTCTGCATAATCAAGGTTATGTACCGCCACATGTGCCACAGGGCGGCATACGGTTCAAGCGGACGGCAGCCGCGCAGGCACATTGACTTTACCGGCCGCTGCCCGCATTCTGCGGTAATGCATACTCTCTTTGTACCGGCCCACGGGCCGCGCCGCCTGCCGGACGGCAGCTGGCTCTTCCGGCTGTGGACCACACGCCGCAAGCCCGCGGTACTTGTCATCGAAGCGCCCTGCCCGCAGGAAATTCCCATGAAAGCGTGCGGAGGCGGCTGGCGGGAAGCCAGAACAGCCCCCATGCCCGCCGGTGCGCTCTACCGCATCCGGCTGGGGGACGAGCTGCTGGCAGACCCGGCTTCCGCCCATCAGCCGCAAGGTATTGACGGCCCTTCCATGACGGACGACCCGGCCGCTTTCATCTGGACCGACAGCGGTTTCGGTGCGGTAGCCATGCCTCACGCGGTCATCTACGAAATACATACCGGCACGTTCACCCCCGAAGGTACACTGGATGCCGCCGCCGGACGTCTGCCCCGCATTGCTGAACTGGGCGTGACCGCCGTGGAACTGATGCCCCTGACGGAAACAACCGGACGCTGGAACTGGGGCTATGACGGTGTGTTTCCTTACAGTGTCCATCACCGTGCGGGCGGTCCCGATGCACTGCGCCGCTTTGTGGATACGGCCCACGGACTGGGTCTTTCAGTGTATGGCGACGTGGTGCTCAATCATCTGGGACCGGAGGGAAACAACCTGCCGAAATTCGGCCCCTACCTTTCCCGCCGGCACCACACTCCGTGGGGGGCCTGCCCTTCATTTGACGGATCATCAGCTCAGGCCGTACGCCGTTATTTTCTGGACTGCTGTCTCAGACTCATGGCGCATTTTCATATGGACGGACTGCGGCTGGACGCCACCCCGTATGTGCAGGACGATTCCGCAGAGCATATTCTCGCCGCACTCACGCGGGAAACGCAGGTGCTGGCCGCCGCCTCAGGCAGGCGGCTTCATATCATGGCGGAAAGCACCCGCAACGAAATACACCTGACCACACCACGCAGCGCCGGTGGCTACGGCATGGCCGCACAATGGAGTGACGACTTTCACCACGCAGTACATGCCCGGCTTACCGGCGAATCCTGCGGGTACTATGCGGCGTTCCACACCGCGCAAAACGCTGCAAAACCGGCACAGACCCCGCCTGCAGCAGGGCAGCAATGCAAAGAAGCTCAGAAACGGTGCCCCCCGGCAGCGGCTGTCAGCCCTGTGGACGCGCTGGCAGAAATATTCGCCCGCGGCTGGTTCAGGCAGGGGCAGCTGTGCCCGTGGCGCAAGCAACCTTTCGGAGACCAGCCCCGCGGTCTGCAGCCTTCACAGGTCATTGTCTATCTGCAGAACCACGATGTCACGGGCAACCGTCCCTCGGGCGAGCGTCTGCACGCGCTCACCTGTCCTGCAGCCCGGCGCATGGCCGCTGCAGCCCTGCTGCTTTCACCTTTTGTTCCGCTGATTTTCATGGGAGAAGAATACGATGATCCGGCCCCCTTCCACTTTTTTGTGGATCACAGCCCGGAATTGAACCGGCAGGTGGCACAGGGCAGACGGCGCGAAGCAGCGGCCTTTGGCTGGATGCCGTGCGCCACGGCACCGGAACCGCATTCACCGGCCGCTTTTGAAAACTCGCGGCTGTCATGGCACCTGCAGGACACCCGGTATCATGCCACTGTCCGCGACCTGTACCGGCGGTGCATACGGCTGCGGCAGACCCTGCCCTCGCTGGACAGCCCTTCATTTGAGACTCTGTATGTAAGCAGACCCCATCCGCAGGTCATCTGCACCGGCAGAACCGACCCCGCGAGGATTTACAGCTCGTGGCTGCTGCTCAACTGCGGACCGCAGGCAGCCACGTTCAGCATTGACGCCGCCACGGCCCCGCTGGCCCGCCAGCAGGCGTGGAGTCAGGCACTGTGCACGGCCGACCGCCGCTGGCACAGTCCGCATACACAGGAAGATGAGGCAGACCTGCCCCACCGCTTTGCCGCGGGAACACACATACCGGTCACTCTGCCGCCGTGGTGTGCGCTGCTTCTGGCCTGACAGCCTGCCCGCTTACAGTGAAGCCCCTTCCAGCTGCAGCAGATAGCGTTTCATATCTACGCCCGCACCCGTATACCCCACCATGGCCCCTTTGCTGCCCAGAACCCTGTGGCAGGGAATGACAAGCGGCCAGCGGTTGCGGGCCATTATCTGCCCCACCCCGCGGGCGGCTGCAGGGCGGCCGGCCATGGCGGCCAGTTGCCCGTATGTGACGGTACTGCCGGCGGGCACCTCGTGCCGCAGCGTTTCCAGCACCTTGCGGGCAAACGGGGTAAGTCCGCCCATGGGCAGATCAACCTGTGGCCACTGCGTTCTGCCCTGCTGTACATAACTGTCCAGCGCCTCAAGCATGCGGCTGCCGGTGGCCGAAAGTTCCGCCGCACCGTTATGCATGCCGTCCGGCACGCTGCCGGAAAATGCCACGAGAGTACGGGGCAGCAGGTCGCCGGCTTCCGCGCCGGGCCGGGGCAGTTTTGCCCCCGTAAGCAGACCGCTTCCGTCAAGTCCTGCCGACCAGCGCAGCCCCACACGGGCAATACAGGGCTCCGCACAGGCGGGCCCGTCCGGCGCGCCATCAGGGCCGCTCCATTCAAGCAGCATGGCCAGCGGGCCGCTCACCAGTATCTCGACATCGTACATAGCCTACCCCCGTCGCGTTAACGGTTGCACACAAATCAGGTTCGCTTTGCGGCTTGTACCGTAAGGCACAGCGCCGCCGTCAGCAGCGGCCGTCGCAAAGCTCAGCCTGCCGCATTGCCGCGGCAGTGTTCCTCAACCGAACGGCGCCACCGGTCGTGCATGGCGGCCGGCAGCATGTGCTGCTGCGAAAACCATAACGGCGTACTGTGTGGCGCGTCTGCCCTGCACCCCTGCCACAGGCCGTTCTGCCGCATGACTGCCTCTATGCGGGCTATGACGCCGCGCTTGTCGGCACTCCATGCCGGGGCAAGCAGTTCGCCTTCCGCGGCGTCGCCTGTCAGACGGTGTATGACAACGCCGGCAGGCAGTACCGCCAGTCCGGAAGCGACCGCCTGCGCGTACTCTTCCATTTCCATGGGCCGGTATTCCCCGCTGCGCCACATCGCTGCCACGGCGGTATGTTCGGCCACATACAGGCCATGAAACTTTACGCCGGCCACCGGCAGGGCTGCCACATCGGCAACAGTCCGGGCAAAATCGGCACCGGTTTCGCCGGGCAGACCGGCTATCAGATGCGCACACACCTTGAGGCCCCGCTCATGCGCCATATGTACGGCTTTGACAAAGCAGGCAAAATCGTGGCCTCTGTTTATGCGCCGCAGCGTGGCATCGCTGGAACTCTGCAGCCCCAGTTCAAGCCATACCTCCGCTCCGGCCTTGCCGCAAATGCCCTGCGGCTGTATACCCGAAGCAGCAAGCGCCGCATCGATGCGCCCGATACTACGGGCTATCCGGTCAAGGCGCTGCTCGTCAAGGCAGTCAGGGCGGGTGCCTATGCCCGCTCCTACAACACCGGTGAACCCTTCGATTTGAGAAAGTACGCCCTCAAGCTTTTCCAGCGGGCCATACGTGTTGGAAAATGACTGCAAATAGGCTATGTATAGCCCCGACTTGTGGCGAGGCCCGTAAATGCCTTGCCAATGTGCCCATTGCTCCGGCAGGGTAAGACCCTTGCGGGCCAGTCCCGATCCGGATCCGCCGGGATTGCAGAACACGCATCCGCTGTGTGACAGGGTTCCGTCGCGGTTGGGACAGGTGAACCCCGCATCGAGAGGAATTTTTTGAATACGCGCCCCGTAGCGGTGGCGCCAGTACGAAGAAAGCTGGTAATATCTGTTCATCGGGTTTCCAGTTGACAAGTCGGACAATTTGGAAGCACACGCTGTTGACCAGAAACTGATTACGCATCCATCCCCCCCGAGGCAAGCGAGACCATACATGTCTAAAGCAATCGATTTTATGCTGGGTATGTTTTCCAACGACCTGGCTATAGACCTGGGCACCGCGAACACCTGCGTCTATGTGAAAGGACAAGGCATCGTTCTGCGCGAGCCTTCCGTTGTCGCCGTAAAAAAAGATAACCGCGGCGGCAATGTCGTTCTTGCCGTCGGGCATGACGCCAAACGCATGCTGGGCCGCACCCCCGGCAACATACAGGCCATCCGTCCCATGAAAGACGGCGTCATTGCCGACTTTGAAATTACCGAAGCCATGCTTCGCCATTTCATTTCCAAAGTGCACAACTCGCGCCGTCTGGTGCGTCCGCGCATCATCATCTGCGTGCCCACGGGCATAACACAGGTGGAAAAACGCGCGGTAAAGGAATCGGCCCAGAGTGCCGGCGCGCGCGAAGTCTACCTCATCGAGGAACCCATGGCAGCCGCCATCGGCGCCAATCTGCCCATTCAGGAGCCCACCTCCAACATGGTGGTGGACATCGGCGGCGGCACCACGGAAGTGGCTGTCATCTCGCTTTCCGGCGTGGTGTATTCGCGTTCCGTGCGCGTGGGCGGCGATAAAATGGATGAAGCCATCATGACGCACGTCAAACGCAAGTACAACATGCTCATAGGCGAATCCACATCCGAAGAAATCAAGATCAAAACCGGTTCGGCCTACCCCATGGACCCCGAGCAGCAGCTCGAGGTTAAAGGACGCGATCTTGTGACAGGTATTCCCCAGAATATCACCATAACCTCGGAAGAGGTACGCAAGGCAATATCCGAACAGGTGGACTCCATAGTGCAGGCAGTGCGTGTGGCGCTGGAACAGACCCCGCCGGAACTGGCAGCGGACATAGTGGACCGCGGCATAGTGCTGACCGGCGGCGGCGCCCTGCTCAAGGGGCTTGACCAGCTGCTGCGCGAAGAGACATCGCTGCCCATCACCGTGGTGGACGATCCTCTTTCCACCGTTGTTGTGGGTACCGGCAAAGCGCTGGACAATCTGGACATCCTGAAGGAGGTCGCAATCGATTAACGTTTCGCCCAAACGCATTCTGGCCGTACTTTTTGCTGTGCTTTTCGCGTATCTGGGTTTGTACACATGGAACCTGCGGACCGGTGTTCTTGACAATGCCGCTTCGCACACGGGGCTTGAGTTTGCAGGGGCCGTTCTGAAACCGGGCGAATGGGTTCACCGAAGCGCCGTGGATTTCTGGGAACAGTATCTGTACCTGGTCGATGTACGCCAGCAGAACGAACGCCTGGCAGCTCAGGTGAAAGATCTTTCATTTGAACTGGCAAAGGCACGAGAAGAACAGCAGGAACTTTTACGGCTGCGCGCCCTTAACGGTTTTTCCGCTCCTGCGGAGTGGGAACGGGTGGGAGCCCGCATCATTGCCCAGCGCCTCGGTTCCGAAGCCGCTCTTGACAGCATTATGCTGAACAAGGGCTACCTTCAGGGAGCAGGTTCCAACACTCCCGTGGTGACACACAAGGGAGTTGTGGGCAGAATCATGCGGGCAGGGCCTTTCACGGCCACGGTGCAGCTTATCACCGACCCCGCCAGCCGTATTGCCGTGCTCGGTTCAGCAAGCCGCACACCGGGCATTCTGATGGGCACAGGGGCCCGCTCGGAACTTGTTCTGCGGTTTGTTCCGCTCAATGCGCAGCTGGAAGAAGGCGAAACGCTCATAACTTCCGGACTGGCGGGCGCCTATCCCAAAGGCCTGCCCGTGGCGCGCATAGTGCGTATTGAACATTCCGATATCTCACTCTTTCAGACCGTGCACGCGGTTCCGCTGGCCGGCATAGACCGGCTGGAAGAAGTGCTGCTGCTGCAACGCCCGGCAGGACCGCATGCCGCGTTTCACGCAGTGGAAACGCCCCCGCAGGCCGGAGCGCATACAGCGCACGCCAACGCCACGCGCTAGCGCCTGCACCGGACGATACTTGTGCCGCCCCTCCGCGGGGCGGCACCGTTTTGACCCGCAAACACCGCAAGAGAACTCGGACAATGCGCAATGTTATCTGGTGGCTTGTGTACGCTGCAGCCGCCATATGGGCTCAGAAGCTGGTTCCCGGCATCGATTTTCTGCTGCCGGGGCTCATCATTGCGCTGCAGGAAGAACGCCCCATCCAGACATTCTGGATCATCATCTGTTTTTCACTGATTCAGGAAGGCAGCGGAACCATGTCATTCGGCCCCGCCGTGGGACAGTATCTGGGTGCCGCAGTACTGGTGCAGGCAGGACGCTGGCTTTTCGAGGCCAGAAACATTTCTTTTGTTCTGCTGCTGTCCGCCGGTCTGGGGCTGACACACTTCGGCATGATTTCCGTCATGGCCATGCTGCAGGATATATCCCTCATCCAGAGTCGCCTTATGCACGAAAGCATTATACAGGCTCTTGTCATCCCGCCCTGCTGGCTGCTGGTCATGCAGGCCAGAAAAAGGTTCGCCCCCGATGAAAGTCCAGCTTGATTCGGAAGGCTTCCAGCCCCCGCGTTCAGGGCTCATGCTGCTTCAGGGGCTTGTGGCGCTTATCTTTCTGGTTTTTGCGCTGCGCTTCTGGTATCTGCAGATACACAAAGGTGAAGATTACGCACGTCTGGCCAGTGACAACCGTCTGCGGCAGGAACAGATGTACGCGCCGCGCGGATTGCTGCGCGACAGATACGGCATGCTGCTGGCAGAAAACCGTCCGGCCTACGGTCTGGGACTGGTGCGTGAAGACTGCCACGACATTCCCTCCACACTGGCCCAGATAAGCCAGTGGACCGGCATTGACCTGACGGAGATAACCCAGCGCTACGAACGCGACAAACGCAAGGTTAAATCCTTCGAGCCGCTCATCCTTGTTCCGGATATTTCCTTTGAGCTGCTGGCCGCGGTAGAGGCCAATATAAACCGCTGGCCCGGTCTGGAGATAATTGTCCGGCCGCGGCGCTATTATCCTTCGGGGCCGGAACTGGCACACCTGCTGGGCTATGTGAGCGAAGCAGACGAAAAACAGTTGCAGCAGCGTCCCGAACTGGCGCTGGGCGACACTGTGGGCAAACAGGGACTGGAACTGGTTTTAGAAGACCGGCTGCGCGGCCAGAAGGGTCTGCGTCAGATGGAAGTGGATGTGGTGGGCCGCGACCTGACTCACCACATACTGCGGGCCCCTCAGGCCGGTGAAAACATCAACCTGACCATTGATCTGGCCCTGCAGCACAAGGCGTTTGAAATGCTTGAAGGCCAGTCGGGCTGCATTGTGGTGCTTGATCCCGACACAGGTCAGCTGCATGCGCTGGTCACCGCGCCGGCCTTTGACAACAACGCCTTCGCCCGCGGCCTGACCGGCAAGGAATGGGCAGAACTGCGCGACAACCCGCGCCACCCCATGCAGAACAGAGTCATCCAGTCCGTATATCCGCCCGCCTCCATCTGGAAGCTGCTCATGGCCGGTCTGGTGCTGGAAGACAAAGTGGTCGACCCCAAGGAGACTGTTTTCTGCAACGGACGCTATCCCATGGGCAACCGCGTGTTTCGCTGCTGGAAAAAATGGGGACACGGGCACACCGACCTGCACAAGGCGCTTGTGGAATCGTGCGATGTCTATTTTTACGATGTGGCCGACAAAATCGGCATCGACCGCATTGCGGAATTTGCCAAGGCTTCCGGATTCGGCGAACTGACCGGCATAGACCTGCCCCATGAGCGTTCGGGGCTGGTACCTTCGCGGGAATGGAAACGTAAACGCTTCGGCGAGGTATGGCACCGCGGCGAAACGCTCAATATTTCGATCGGTCAGGGGTTCACTCTGGTCACTCCTCTGCAGATAGCACGCTTTATCGGCGCCCTGCTCAACGGCGGCAAATTGCTCAAACCCCAGATTCTCGTGGACGAAAAGCCGCTGGTGCAGCATGAAATTCCCATCGGGGCTGATGCGCGCAAAGTCATCCTGAAAGCCATGGTCGATACCGTTGACGCTCCGCGGGGCACGGCGCGCAGGCTTCGCAGACCCGACGCCGTCATCGGCGGCAAGACGGGCACGGCGCAGGTGGTGCGCATTGTGGGCGAAGAGCGCCGCAAAAAAGAAGAAATGGAATACTGGGAACGCGACCACGCATGGATGGCCGCATGGGGCCAGAAAGACGATAAACGCTACGTGATTGTGGTCATGGTGGAACACGGCGGTGGTGGCAGCAGCACCGCAGGCCCCATTGTGAAAGGACTTTTCGACTACCTCTTCGGCGTGCCCGGAGAAGCGGGAGCTGACAGCCAATGAGCCCCATAGACAGACGCATTCTGACTCATATGAACTGGGGGCTCATCGCCATGACGCTGCTGCTTTTCGGCGTGGGCGTGGCCAACCTGTATTCGGCATCGGGGTTCCGCGTGGACGACGGCATCGCTGTCTCCTCATTCTACAGCAAACAGCTTCTGTGGGGGGCTGTGGGCATGGGCGGCATGCTGGCCGTCATGCTTTTCGACTACCGCCACCTTAAAAGTCTGGCGTGGCCTGTATTCATTGTCACATTGCTGCTGCTGGTGGCCGTTCCGCTTTTCGGCGTAACGGTTTACGGCGCCAAGCGCTGGCTTTCCTTTGGTTTTTTCAACCTGCAGCCCAGCGAACTGGCAAAAATCAGCACGCTGATCATCGCCGCAAGACTGCTTTCCCGCGGGGGCGAACCGCTGGACTGGGGTGAACTTTTCAAAATACTGGGTATATGCCTTATTCCGGCCGCCCTCATTGTCACCCAGCCGGACCTCGGCACCACCCTCAACGTGCTGCTCAACGTGGGCGGAGTCATACTGTACCGCGGCATTGCGCGGCATGTTTTCAAAACCTGCATCATCGCCCTGCCTCCGCTCATTCCGCTGGGCTGGTTTGTGCTGCACGACTATCAGAAACAGCGCATACTCACATTTCTCGATCCCGGACGCGATCCGCTGGGAGCCGGTTACCACATCATCCAGTCGCAGATAGCCATCGGTTCCGGGCAGATATGGGGCAAGGGTTTTCTGGGCGGCACCCAGTCACAATTGCGCTTTCTGCCCGAAAAGCATACAGACTTTGCTGTGGCGGTTTTCGGCGAAGAGTGGGGATTCATCGGCAACATGATTCTGCTGGGTCTGTTCTGCCTGTTCCTGCTGGCCATATTCAACTCCGCCCGCGATGCAAAAGACCGTTTCGGCAGCTTTCTGTGCGCCGGCGTGTTTTTTTATTTTTTCTGGCAAATTCTTATAAATATGGGCATGGTGGTCGGGCTGATGCCTGTGGTGGGTATCCCCCTGCCTTTCATCAGCTACGGCGGCAGCGCCACTATCGTCAATTTCTGTCTGATAGGTCTGGTGCTGAACGTCTCCATGCGCCGCTTTGTCTTTAAAGCATCATGAGCCGCATCATGAAAAGGGCTGCTGAACATGCCTCTTTTTTCGCGATCCAGTAAGGAGCATGCACGAATGTCGAAAGATGAAATCAACGCCTTTTTGGGCGCGGGAACCGTATACAACGGAAAGCTGGACTTTCAGGGCTCTGTCCGCATCGACGGAGCCTTTACCGGAGAAATCCGCTCGCAGGGCACACTGATTGTCGGCAAGGACGCCGACCTGCAGGGCCAGATTCAGGTGGGCCAGATAATCGTGAGCGGCAAGGTGCAGGGTACTGTCACCGCCGGCAAAAAAGCCGTGCTGCACCGGACGGCCACCGTCATGGGCACCCTTAACACACCGTCACTTGTCATCGAGGAAGGTGCGGTGCTGCAGGGCGACGTTGTGATGAAAGCCACAGACTCCGGTACTCCACCCGAGACTGCAGACCAGTAGACAAAGGGCCGCACAGCGGCCCTTTTGAATATGAATAAACTGATAAAACAAACAGTTAAATTCAGGAAATTTTTCACAAGCACTCACAAATTTCCAAAAAAGGCTTTGACACAATGGGTTATATTGGCTAAACCCATCGTGACTTTGAGCTTAAATTCACAACCTCACCAAGGGAGCAGGCATGATCAATTTAGACTTCACCTTACTGATTCAGTTGGTGAACTTTCTTGTCACGCTCCTGGTGCTGAATGCTCTCCTTATCCGGCCAATTAGGGAGATCATCAAGCAGCGGGCTGACAAGATGTCGGGGCTGGTGGGCGACACCGAGGGTTTCCTTGATGCTGCCAACCAGAAGCTCAGCAACTATGAGACCGCCCTGTCTGAAGCAAGACGCAATGCATCCGCAGTGCGCGACGCCCAGAAAGAGCAGGGTCTCGCCAGGGAGCAGGAGCTTGTCACAGCAGCCTCCGAGGAGGCACAGGCCATCCTGCAAGCTTCCCGTAAGCAGGTTGCCAAGGATGTACAAGAGGCTATGGAAACGCTGAAAGGGCAAGTGGGCGCCCTGGCGGAAAAGGCCACTGCCAAGGTCCTCGGGTAACACTTACGGCGAAAGTGAAGGAGGGTTCGGCTTTGAAAGGGCTGAGAAAACTGTTGTTAGTTCTTGGCGTGATGCTCCTGGCCACGGGCGTTGCGCTGGCAGCCGGCGGTGAAGCCGCTTCCGGGGAACACCATTACGATTGGACCAACCTCGGATTCAGGCTTGCCAACTTTGCGATATTCATCGCAATCATCTACTACGCGGCCGGCAAGAAGCTTATTGCTTTCTTCGGCGGCCGACGCAAAGGAATCGAGCAGGAACTCAACGATCTGGAAACGCGCAAAACCGACGCCAAGAAACAGCTTGGCGACGTTGAAAAGCGTATCGCGGATCTCGAAAATGAGCGCAAAGCCATTATCGCAGAGTATCAGGCTCAGGGTGAGGCGCTGAAGGCGGCCATCATCAGCAAGGCGGAGACCTCCGCCAGACAAATCGTTGAACAAGCCAAAAAGTCCGCAGAAAACGAAGTCAAGTACGCCAAGGACGCCATGCGCGAAGAACTGGCGGACATGATTGTTGATGCGACCGAAAAGCTGCTCAAAGAACGGCTGGACGGTAACGAGCAGGAAAAGCTCATTGACAAGTACTTAACAAAGGTGGTGCTCAATTGACCGGCAACATCGCAGCTCGTAGGTATGCAAGGGCGCTTTTTGCCATAGGGCAGAAGCAGGGGCTTGCCGAACTCGATGCTTTCGGTTCCGAGCTCTCCGCCGTTGCTAAGGCCGTGGAGGAATCTCCCGCGCTTGCCAGACTCTTCCGCAACCCGCTCTTCAGCATTGAAGAGAAGCGTGCGGTTCTGGCCAAGCTTTTACAAGCCGCCGGGGCAGGCCAGACTGTCAGCAACTTCTGCAACCTGCTTGCAGACAAGGGCAGACTGGCAGACCTGCCGGACATCAACGCGTTTTACAGTCTTCTGCTTGATGCCGAAAAAGGCATCATCCGCGGCGAGCTGGTTACCGCCATCAAACTGGCCAAGGCCAAGCGTGATGCGGTGAAAGAACAGCTTGAAAAGCAGGCCGGACAGAAGATTGAGCTGAACTTCAGCGTAGACAAGGATATCCTTGGCGGCGTCGTGCTGAAGGTCGGCGACCGTGTTCTTGATGCCAGCCTGCGCGCACAGCTGGGCATTCTGAAGGATAACATCAAGAGGGGTGAGTAGGGCCATGCAGATTAAGACCGAAGAAATCAGCCAGATCATCGAATCGCAGATTCAGAATTACGAACAGCGAGTCGAGATGAGCGAAACCGGTACCGTGCTTTACGTCGGTGACGGTATTGCACGCGTTTACGGTGTTCGCAACGCCATGGCCATGGAACTGCTGGAATTTCCCGGCGGGCTCATGGGTATGGTGCTGAACCTTGAAGAAGACAACGTCGGTGTGGCCCTGCTGGGTCCGGATACCGACATTAAAGAAGGTGACCCGGTAAAGCGTACCGGCAAAATCTTCTCCGTGCCGGTGGGCGATGCGGTCATGGGCCGTGTTCTCAACCCCCTCGGCCAGCCCATTGACGGCGAAGGACCGGTTGACTCCAAAGAATTCCGTCCTGTTGAACTTAAGGCTCCCGGCATCATCGCCCGTAAGTCCGTGCACGAACCCATGCCCACCGGCATCAAGGCTATCGACGCCATGACGCCCATCGGCCGCGGTCAGCGCGAACTTGTCATCGGCGACCGTCAGACCGGTAAGACCGCCGTCTGCATCGACGCCATTCTGGCGCAGAAAAACACCGACATCCACTGCTTCTACGTGGCCATCGGTCAGAAGCGTTCCACTGTTGCTCTGGTGGCAGACACGCTGAAAAAACACGGCGCGATGGAATACACCACCATCATCTCCGCCACCGCTTCCGAACCGGCTCCGCTTCAGTTCATCGCCGCCTATGCCGGCTGTGCCATGGCTGAATACTACCGCGACAGCGGCAAGCATGCGCTCATCGTTTACGATGACCTTTCCAAGCAGGCTACCGCCTACCGCCAGATGTCGCTGCTGCTGCGCCGTCCTCCCGGACGTGAAGCTTTCCCCGGCGACGTTTTCTACCTGCACTCGCGGCTGCTTGAACGTGCCGCAAAAGTGAACGACAGCCTGGGTGCCGGTTCGCTTACCGCCCTGCCCATCATTGAAACGCAGGCCGGTGACGTTTCCGCCTACATCCCGACCAACGTTATCTCCATTACCGACGGTCAGGTGTACCTCGAACCCAACCTGTTCAACGCCGGTATCCGTCCTGCCATCAACGTCGGTCTGTCAGTTTCCCGAGTGGGCGGCGCTGCACAGATCAAGGCAATGAAGCAGGTTGCAGGTACCATGCGTCTTGACCTTGCCCAGTACCGCGAACTGGCAGCTTTTGCCCAGTTCGGTTCTGACCTTGACAAGGCAACGCAGGCAAAGCTGAACCGTGGCGCACGCCTGGTCGAACTGCTCAAGCAGCCCCAGTACCAGCCCATGCCGTTCAACGAGCAGGTAGCTTCCATGTACGCGGCAACCCGTGGCTTCATGGACGATGTGCCTGTGGCATCCATCCGCAAGTTCGAAGCTGAGTACATTGAGTTCCTGCGGGACGCCAAGGGTGACATACTGAAAGATCTTGACGAGAAAAAGGCCATTGACAACGACATCGAAGGACGCATGAAAGCGGCTCTCGAAGAGTTCAAAAAAGGCTTCACCGCCTAACCGCGGGGGGTAATATGCCTTCTTTGAAAGATGTCCAACTGAAAATCGCCGGTGTGAAGAAGACAAAACAGATCACCAAAGCGATGAACATGGTGGCCTCGGCCAAGCTGCGCGGCGCCCAGACACGCATAGAACGTTTCAGACCTTATGCTGCAAAGTTCTATGAGATGCTCGGTGACCTTGCTTCGCAGGCCGACTCGTCTGCCCACCCGCTGCTGGAAAAGCGTGAAGAGGTGAATACCTGCGGTATCATTCTCGCCACGTCGGACCGCGGCCTGTGCGGCAGCTTCAACGTCAACCTGATCAACGACGCGCTGCGGCTGGCACGTGAAAAAGCCAGCGCCGGTAAAACCGTAAAGTTTTACTGCGTTGGAAAAAAAGCACGCGATGCCGTACGCAAGTCCGAATTCGAGATAGTCAAGGAACTTGTGGGTCAGATGAACGCATTTGACTTCACCATGGCAAACTCGATCGGACTGGACGTCATTCATGCGTACCTGACTGGTGAGCTGGACGAAGTCGTAATGATTTACGGCGAATTCCAGAGCATGGTCAGGCAGGTCCCCCAGCGTCTCCAGCTGCTTCCCATGGCTGCCGCCAAGGAAGAAGAGGTGGCTGCTCCGTCAAAAGAGTACACCTACGAGCCCGCTGTCGAAGGATTGCTTGCCGAGCTTCTGCCCCGCTTCATCAAGGTGCAGATCTACCGCGGCCTTCTGGACACATCGGCCAGTGAACACGCTGCACGGATGACTGCCATGGACAACGCCACGCGGAGCTGCGACGACATGATCAGTTCCCTGACGCTGCTCTACAACAAGACCAGACAGGCGGCGATCACGCGAGACCTTATGGATATCGTCGGCGGCGCTGAAGCCCTGAAAGGATAAAAGGGAGCTTAAGAGGTATGAGTAACATAGGCAAGATCACTCAGGTCATCGGCGCCGTTGTCGACGTCGAGTTTGCCGATGGCAACCTTCCTAACATTCTGAACGCGTTGGTCATTAAAAACCCCAACAACGCTGACTGCCCCGAGCTTATCTGCGAAGTGGCACAGCATCTGGGTGACAACGTTGTTCGCACAATCGCCATGGACGCGACCGAAGGTCTTGTCCGCGGCATGGAAGTGACCGATACTGGCAACCCCATCATGGTGCCCGTGGGCAGCGCCTCTCTGGGCCGCATCATGAACGTTGTGGGCCGTCCTGTGGACGAAATGGGCGACATCGACGCGGCGAAAAGCCTTCCCATTCACCGTCCCGCACCCGAATTCAACGAGCAGAACACCAACGTTGAACTGCTTGAAACCGGCATCAAGGTTGTTGACCTGCTGATTCCCTTCCCCAAGGGCGGCAAAATGGGTCTCTTCGGCGGTGCAGGCGTGGGTAAAACCGTTATTCTGATGGAAATGATCAACAACATTGCAAAACAGCACGGCGGTATTTCCGTGTTTGCAGGTGTTGGTGAGCGTACCCGTGAAGGTAACGACCTGTACCACGAAATGAAGGACGCCGGCGTTCTGGAAAAAGCCGCACTTGTGTACGGCCAGATGAACGAACCTCCGGGAGCACGTGCACGTGTTGCACTGACTGCACTGGCCTGCGCGGAATACTTCCGTGACGAAGAAAATCAGGACGTGCTGCTCTTTGTTGACAATATATTCCGCTTTACGCAGGCAGGTTCGGAAGTGTCCGCACTGCTCGGCCGTATGCCTTCCGCGGTGGGTTACCAGCCCACGCTGGGCACCGACCTTGGCGGCCTGCAGGAACGCATCACCTCCACCACCAAGGGTTCCATCACCTCGGTGCAGGCTGTTTACGTTCCCGCGGACGACCTTACCGACCCCGCGCCTGCAACCACGTTCTCGCACCTTGACGGAACGCTCGTGCTTTCGCGTCAGATTGCAGAACTCGGCATCTACCCTGCGGTTGACCCGCTGGACTCCACTTCGCGTATTCTCGACCCCAACGTTGTTGGTGCCGAACACTACAGCGTGGCACGTGAAGTTCAGATGGTGCTGCAGAAGTACAAAGACCTGCAGGACATCATTGCCATTCTGGGTATGGACGAACTGTCGGACGAGGACAAGCAGACCGTTGCGCGCGCACGCCGCATCCAGCGTTTCCTCTCTCAGCCGTTCCACGTGGCAGAAGTGTTCACCGGCACCCCTGGTGTGTATGTAAAGCTGGAAGAGACCATCAAGGCCTTCCGCGGCATTCTGAACGGTGAATACGACCACCTGGCTGAAAACGACTTCTACATGGTCGGCGGTATCGAAATGGCCGTGGAGCGTTATAACCAGCGTCAGCAAGCCGCGTAAGGAGCTGACCTATGGAAAAGTCTCTCCAGCTTGAAATCGTGACACCGGACAAGGTGGTCCTGAGCGAGCAGGTGGACTATGTCGGCGCCCCTGGATACGAGGGTGAGTTCGGCGTACTGCCCAACCACATCCCGTTCCTTTCGGCTCTGTCCATCGGCAGCCTGTACTACAAGGCCGGCGGCAAAACCAGATACGCCTTTGTTTCCGGCGGCTTCGCTGAAGTTTCCGACAACAAAGTGACCATTCTGGCCGAATCCGCTGAACGTGCCGAAGACATCGACATCGAACGCGCACGCAAGGCTCAGCAGCGCGCTGAAGAGCGCCTGAAAGCCGAACGTGAAAAGATCGACGCCACCCGCGCTGAAGCCGCCCTGAAGCGTGCTCTGGCCCGCCTTCAGGTACGCAATGCAGCCTAGCTGCATGCAGCGGTAGCAACCAGTATGACAACGGGCCGGCTTTACAGCCGGCCCGTTTTTTTACTCCCTCAGCCCGTCCTGAAAACACACTCCTGCACCTGCGTCCTGCCGTGCACCGGCTGCGGAACGCGCAGCCGCAACCCGCGGCGCATACCCCCTGCAAGCGCTGCTTCCGCATACCCGCTGCCTGCACTGCCCTGTCAGTCACCGGTACCCCGCTAAATTGCAACGCCACGATAAACAGTGTTCCCGATTCCTGCCCGTTTCCGGATGCACAAAGAAAGATTCTTCAGGTTGCCTGCTCCATGCAACTTCCCGTCAGGCACAGCTAAAAAACTCTTTTCAGGCACAGTATCCTGTCAGCCTGTAGAGGATCTGCATCTTTTTTCAGAAGCCACCTGATGCGGCAACGCATCGGACCGCCGGCAGCGGAAACAGGATGGCCGCGCCGCAGCGCACACGGCCTGCGCACTGCGCAACCGCTGCAATACACAAGCATGCACAGCCGCGCCGTGCGCGGCACCCGTATGCCGCGCACACGGTTCCTGCGCTCATCCTCCGGCGCGTGCAGTCCGCCAACCGGCATCACATCACCGGTACAGATAACCGGCAGCGGATAAAACCGGCGGACAGGAGGCAACGAACATCAGACGCCTCGCCAAACAGCAGTCCTCCGGCCGGAATGTCTGTTGTTCAAAAAGATATTCCGGTAGCACTTTTTTACGCAGTCACTGCCCGCAAAGCCTGTTTTACCGCCCGCACCGGCACAACGAGGCGTCCCCTTCCCGCTTCCGCAAGTCATACCTTCAAAGAAGCATGTACCGTTCCGGCGTATTTATCTGGACAACGGGGTGTATCTGTCTGTAGTTTTCTTCTGTTTTAGCAGCTGTCCCATAACGGACAGCCAGACGAGATACGCAACCGGAGACATCATGTCCTCGAACCAGTATACCGCAGGCGCTGTTATCCTTGCCGCAGGCAAAGGAACGCGCATGTATTCCGACAAACCCAAGGTGCTGCAGCCGCTGCTGGGCGAGCCCATGCTGCGCTTTGTATACAGGGCGCTTGATCCGCTGTTTTCCAAGGCGGTGTGGACTGTTATCGGCCATGGCGCAGACATGGTACGCAAAGCTTTCTGCCATGAAGACCGCGAATTCGTGCTGCAGGAAAAACAACTCGGCACCGGCCATGCGCTGCAGTGCGCATGGGACAAGGTCACAGCTTCCGGCATTGACTATGTGCTGGTCATCAACGGCGACACGCCGCTGGTGCGCCCCGATTCAATCGTCAGGCTGCTGGACCGCACGGCAGGCTCCGGCGCTGACGTGGGCTTCATCACCCTGACGCTGGAAGACCCCGCAGCCTTCGGCAGGGTTGTACGCCGTCATGGGCACGTAGCAGCGGTCATTGAAGCCAAAGACTACGATACGGCGCAGCACGGGCCGGAACCGCGTGAAATCAACGCAGGCATTTATCTGCTCAAGGTGGCCGCAGTATCACCGCTGTTGCCTCTTCTGACCAATGCCAATGCCAGCGGAGAATACTACATTACCGATATCGTGGAACTTGCCGTCAGGCAGGGACTGCGTGTGGAAGGTGTGGAATGCGGCAACGATCCTGACCTGCTGGGAGTGAACACTCCCGCCGAACTCATGCGTTCTGAAGAGCTGCTGCGCGAAAACATTGTGACCCGTCATCTGCACAACGGAGTCCATGTACATGCTGCCGGTTCGGTACGCATCGGTCCCGATGTGGTCATAGAACCGGGGGCTGTCATTCACGGCCCGTGCGAACTGTACGGAAACACCTTTGTGGGTGCTCAGGCCGCCATTGATTCGCACTGCTGGGTAAAAGACAGCCGTCTGCACCCCGGCAGCACCCTGCGCAATTTCAGCCACGCAGAACAGGCGGAAATAGCCACAGGTGCCGTTGCCGGCCCATATGCCCGTCTGCGTCCCGGGGCCGTGCTGGAACAGGACGCCAGAATGGGCAACTTTGTTGAAATGAAAAAAGCCGTGCTCCGCAAAGGGGCAAAGGCAAGCCATCTGACCTATCTGGGTGATGCGGACATCGGCAGCGAAGCCAATATCGGCGCCGGCACCATCACCTGCAACTATGACGGCGTGAATAAACACCGCACCGTCATAGGCGAAAAAGCATTCATCGGCAGTAACACCGCGCTGGTGGCCCCCGTTTCCATCGGGAAGCAGGCCCTTGTCGGCGCGGGATCAGTGATTACTAAAGACGTAGAGGACGGTGAATTGGCCATCGCCCGCGGACGTCAGAAAAACCTGCGCAAAACGCGTCATTCTTGATTTCATGCATCAAAATGGTTACAATTCCGACATGGAGCTCTTAGACCGGCTGGAAAGCCGAATCGATTCACTACTTACTACCATTGAAGCGTTGAGCGAAGAAAACCGGCGCCTTAAGGAAGAAGTAGATTCGGGCCTTTCTGCTTTGGCTGACGAAAACAGGGAACTCAAGGAGTCGCTCGAGCAGGAGCGTACCACGCGTGAAGCCGTACTGGCGCGCATGGACAACCTGCTTGCCAAACTGAAAACCCATACCGGGGAAGAATAGAGCGCACCGTGCGCAGCTACAACTTATCCGTTCTGGGACTTGAAGTGTCCTTCAAAGCCGAAGCCGATCCGCAACGGGTCGAACAGGCGCGCCAGCTCGTTGAAGAGCGTTACAATAAACTGAAATTCCACGGGAAGCAGCTTAGCAAGGAAAAACTCCTGACTTTTCTGGTTCTGGGACTGGCAGACGATTTGCTGCAATCAAACCATCAGCACCAAGAGTTTGACAAACGGCTTGCGGCGCTGCTGGCAAAGATAGATGAGCATAACCAGCCCCCCGCGGGCGATGATGACGAGAGTTTACCCTGGAGTGTGCGTGATTGACCGGCTGTTGCTGACCTCACAAGCATAAAAAAGGATGCCGGAATGGCGGTTCTGTGTGCATGCCCGCTTGGCGGGAAGCCTGAAGTGCCGCCTCAGACGTCCACCTGGGCAACCAGGTCCTGCAATAGCAGGCACACGGCTCTCCGGGGCCTCATATACCCTTGCGTCACCCCGCCTCCGTCCGGCGTGTTCTCTTGTCTGTAGCAAAGAACCGCCGGCAGTAAAGCAACCTTTCCTGCTTGCCCGCTTCCCTTTATGGAACCGGCCGGTCAGCGTGACCGCCGTCGGGATTCATTCAACCGGGTCAACGCACCCGATGACAATAAAAGGGAGTCGAGGCATGGGCCTTATAGAAATAGTACTCCTCCTCGTCGGCATGGCAGTCGGGGCAGCCACAGGCTTCATACTGCACAAAATAGTCAGCGCCAAACGTCTGCAGGACGCCCGCGAACTGGCCGACCGCATTATCGAGGAGGCACGCAAAGAGGCACAGGCGCACAAAAAGGAAGTGCTCATCCAGGGGCAGGATGAACTCTTTAACCAGAAACGTGAACTCGAACGCGAATTTAAAGAACGCGAACACGAACTGAAAATCCGTGAACGCAGGCTGCAGGAACAGACCGAACGGCTTGAAGAAAAACTGGAAAAGCTGGCCCAGAAAGAACACGATGCTCTTTCTGTGGAAAAAGAACTGAACAGGCGCGAACGCACTCTGGGGCTTAAGGAAGAGGAACTGACCCAGAAAATTGCGGAGCAGGATAAAAAACTTCAGGAAATATCCGGTCTGACATCTGAAGAAGCCAAGGCGCGCATTTTCAGCGAAGTGGAGGCAAGAACCCGCCACGAAGCCGGAAAGATGATCCGCGTCATAGAAACAGAAGCCAAGGAGACCGCTTCGCGCAGTGCCCAGAAAATTCTGGCCACAGCTGTTCAGCGGTATGCCGGCGACTTTGTCAACGAACAGACCGTTACCGCAGTCTCGCTGCCCAGCGAAGACATGAAAGGCCGCATCATAGGCCGCGAAGGACGCAACATCCGTGCGCTGGAAGCAGCCACCGGCGTTGATCTGATCATTGACGACACTCCGGAAACGGTCATCCTTTCCGCCTACAGCCCTCTGCGCAGGCAGATTGCCAAAATGGCGCTGGAAAGGCTGATCAGCGACGGACGTATCCACCCCGCACGCATTGAAGACATTGTACGCAAGTGTGAGCAGGAGCTGGAAGTGCAGCTGCGCGAAGTGGGCGAACAGGCTACCTTTGACGTGGGTGTGCACGGCATACATCCCGAAATCATCAAACTGCTGGGGCAGCTCAAATACCGCACCAGCTTTTCGCAGAATGTGCTTCAGCACTCCATGGAAGTCGCATCACTGTGCGGCATTATGGCTGCAGAACTGGGCATGGACGAAAAACGCGCCAAGCGCGCGGGGCTGCTGCACGACATCGGCAAAGCAGTGGACCACGATGTGGAAGGTCCGCATGCCGTCATCGGAGCCGATCTGGCAAAGAAATACGGCGAATCCAAGGACATTATCCACGCCATAGCAGCCCACCACGAAGATGTGCCGCCCAAAAGCGCTCTGGCTGTGCTGGTGCAGGCCGCAGACAGCCTTTCCGGTGCACGCCCCGGTGCGCGCAAGGAATTGCTGGAAAATTACGTGAAGCGGCTTGAAGACCTTGAAGGTATAGCCAACGGCATGGAAGGGGTTTCCAAAGCCTACGCCATTCAGGCAGGCCGCGAAATCCGCGTTCTTGTCAATTCCGATGAAGTTGACGACGACACAACATACATGCTGTGCAAAGACATCTCGGAAAAAATCGAGAAAAACCTCACCTATCCCGGCCAGATCCGCGTTACCGTCATCCGGGAACGCCGCGCCGTGGGTGTGGCCAAATAGCAGCCGGAACAACCGCTCTGCATACAAAACGCCCGCATCTGCCGATGCGGGCGTTTTTACTTTTCTCCGCCGGTAATTTTGCCGGTGCCTGCCGCAGGGCTGTTCTCAGGCAGTCAGCATCCGGCGCGCCGCCTGATACGGCGGTACAATCTTACAGATCTGGCTATCCGTCTGAACGCATGCGCAAAATAATACCCCGCTCCAGCGCCAGAGCACGCAGTTCGGCAGCGGAATGTACCCCTAGCTTCTGCATCAGGTTGGAACGGTGCTTTTCCACCGTCTTCACGCTGACCACCAGCATTTCGGCGATTTCACGGTTTTTATAGCCTTCGGCCACCAGCTGAAAAATTTCCTGTTCGCGTGGTGTCAGCGTTTCCCAGCTGGACGAGACAGACTGCCCTCTGGCGTCGTTCAGGTATCCTTTGACCACAGCGTCGGAAACGCCCGGACTCAGATAAATCTTGCCGCCCAGCACAGACTCCACAGCCAGAATAAACTCGTCGTTGCTGGCATCTTTCAAGACATACCCGTCTGCTCCGGCGGCAAGCGCCGCATAAACATACTCGCCGGCACCGTGCACGGTCAGCACCAGCACCCGTACCTCGGGGTGGCGCTTTTTTATCAGACGAGTAGCCTGCACACCGTCCATACGAGGCATGGAAATATCCATCAGCACAAGATCGGGCTGGTTTCTGTCACACAGGTCAACCGCCATCTGTCCGTCACTGGCTTCTCCGGTGACTATAAGATGCGGTACAGACTGCAGCAGCGACTTCAGCCCCTCGCGCAGAAGGGTGTGGTCTTCGGCAATGATCAGTGAATATCCTTCCCCCATAATTCCGTAACCCCCTGTTCGAAGGTGGCTCCCTACCCCCCCGGCAACTTAATAACAATCACAACCCATTTATAATAATAAAAAAAATGCCGGCCATGAAAAATATACCAGTTATAACCCCTACCATAAAAATACTATTGTTTCCAACGCAAAAATACAGTCAGTCCTAATTTACGGGCCGCGCTGTCTGTGATGAAGTGCATACCATGGAGTTCTTTCCCCGGTGGTAAAGCCGGAATCAGCCACACAGGTCCGGCACACGCAATCAGTTCAGGAGGAGCTATGAACGATTCGGTAACACGTATCACGCAGGCCATGGTACTTAACGCCAAACAGTCCAAATGGGTGGCAGAGCGCATAGGCAAACCCTATCCCACCATGATGCGCGAGCTGAACCCCTACGACCAGAGCGCAAAGCTGGGCGCCGACACGCTGCTTGAAATCATGCGTGTCACAAAAAACATAAGTGCACTTGAATACATGGCCGAAGAACTCGGTTACAAACTGAGTCCCGGCGCAGAACAACACCCCATGCAGGAAGAACAGGAGCATCTTGCCGATTCTGCGTAACGGCACATCATTTTATATATTCTCTGCAACATTTTTCAAGAGTAACAGAAACGGGCCCGCAGCGGTCCGTTTCTGCTTTTTTGCGCCGCCTCTGCCGTGCGGACTTGTCAAAACAGTGTAAATACCTCAGGGTTCCGTCTCCTGCCTCCCGGCAGAAAGCAGCTTCTGGAAACACCATATGCAAGCCTCGGACAAACGACACACGCTGACTGTGACAGCAGAAAACAACGGCGACCGGCTGGACGCACTGCTCGCCCTGCTTTTTCCTGAAACAGGCATACGGGCAAGGCGCCGCCTGTGGGAACACTGCACCATCACTGTAAACGGGGTTCCCCGTGCTGCGGGGTACCGCACGCAAACCGGCGATGTTATCGACATAGTGTGCCCATGCCGGAACAAAACGCAGCACATTTCTCCGGCAGCGCAGGCAGAGGTGCTCTGCCGCACGGCAGACTACGCGGCAATATTCAAGCCAGAGGGGCTGCATTCGGCGCGTATCGCCGCTTCACCGGCTCCCAGTGTGGAAGACCAGCTGGACAGCCTGTTTGCGGGCGAAACACCGCCGGTCCTCGTCAACAGGCTGGACAGACCCACCTCCGGCATGGTGCTGGCAGCCTTCGGCAGCCATGCGGCAGAAGCCTTCCGCAAATTTGAGCAGGCAGGACAGGTGGAAAAACTCTATCTGGCCGTGGTGCTGGGCCATATGAAAGCTCCTGTGGCCTGCCGCAACGAACTGAATATGCAAAACAGACAGGTAACCACGGTTCTGCCGCACGAAGCGCAGGACCCGCTGCGGCATACCACAGTTCTGCCGCTGCGCGCACTGCCCGCAGAATCCATGGACGGCCAGAAGACAACGCTGGTACTGGCCGCCATCCACCGCGGAGCCCGTCACCAGATACGCGCCCATCTGGCTCATGCCGGACACCCCATCGCCGGAGACTGCGTATACGGCAGCAATCCGGCGGACGGGACACTGTACCTGCATCATTTCAAGATAGATATGCCCGGCTTCAGCTGCACATGCCCGCCGCGCTGGCCCCTGTGGCCGCAATGGGCTGCGGGCACTGCCTGTGCCACCGGCCGCAAAATCTGAAGCACGCTCAGAATACATACAAAAAATCCGGCACCGATGGTGCCGGAGCCGGAAAAAATCTGTCCCGCCGCTGCGGAACCTATGCTGATGCGTCGCGGTCTTCTCTTTCGGCTGCCACACGGGCAAGCCGCCTGACCTGTCTGCATATGCCCATCAGCATATCAAATTCATGTCTGCGCAGCGAAGCTTTCTGCATAAAACGCCGCACGGGCAGCATGAAATAGTCCGGATTATCCTCGCGCAGATAGTCAATGTCCAGCAGAGTATCCTGCAATGCCGCGAACAGGATTTCCTGCTCTTCATGCGTGACAACCCGCGAAAGTGCCCCCGCCGATTTGTGAAAAGGCCTGGCATCAGACAGCTTGAAACATTCATACAGCAGAATGAGCACAGCCTGCGCAAGGTTAAGGGAGCTTGCCTCGCTGGTAGGAATGGTCACAAGGCGCGAACAGACTTCCGTCTCCTCGTTGGTCAGGCCTCTGTCTTCACGTCCGAAAACAATGGCCACCCTGCCGCCTGCGGCCACTTCCTGCTGCACCACGGGTGCGGCTGTTTCAGGCGACAATATCTGACGCCGCCATCCGCCTGTTCTGGCAGTGGTGCCCAGAACCAGCGTATATGGTGCCAGCGCCGCGGCCAGCGTATCTTCGTGCCGCACAGATTCCAGCACCGGCACCCCCTTGGGCGTTGCCAGCGGAACAGATTTTTCGGGGTTCCACCTTTCGGGGGCCACCACCACCAGTTCGTTTACGCCCATATTGGCGCAGGCGCGGGCCACCATACCTATATTTTCAGGAAACCGGGGCTCCACAAGCACCACGGCGACATTTTCAAGCATCATGCGCTATCCTCCGGCAAAAATAAAAAGGCGCGGGCCGCACTGCCGCCCGCGCCGTACTCATATGCGTTTCACAACCGGGACGCAACGTGCCTGCCGGCAAAGCGGCGCATCAGCCCCACAGGCGCGGTATGGTCATGCTCACCATCCACACCCCCAGACCGAATTTGAGCGAAAGCCCCAGAAACCGGCCGATGAATGTCCCCATGGCTGCCCGGCGTGCTTCGTCGCCCGAACGTCCCAGCCCCAGTTCCATGACCAGACATCCCAGATAGGCGCCTCCCAGCGCACCCAGCAGCGCACCCAGCCCCAGAAAGAACGGGGCACCCAGTATCGCACCGGCAATACCGCCGATAAATCCGCCCAGCGTTCCCCTGCCTGTGCCGCCGTAACGTCTGGCGCCCAGCATCTGCACGCCGAATTCCAGAATTTCACCGGCCAGTGCAAGTCCGCCGATAATGATAAAGAACGTCAGATCCATGGCGGCAGCATCGGGATGCAGCCATTTCCACAGCCCGGCAATGCCCAGCACAACCCAGTTGGCAGGCAGGCCGAAAATATGCAGTCCCAGCGCAAGCACCATCACAATGATGGTCAGCACAGCCAAAGCTGTTTCCACTCTTACTCCTTGCCGCGTCTGTCTATCACGCGCACGGCTTTTCCTTCACTTTTGGGCAGCGAACCTGTCTGCACCAGATCCACGCGCGGTGTCACCAGAATCTCGTCACGCAGCTGGCGTACAATGGCTTTTTGCAATCCTGTAAGCACGCGCATGTCTTCTACAAAATACCCGTCGCGGATTTCCACCTTCACCGTCAGCTGGTCGATGAAATCTTCACTGACCAGCTCGATGACGTAGTTTTCGCCCACTTCGGGGAAGCCCATGAGCACCTGTTCTATCTGCATGGGGTAAATGTTCACCCCTTTGATAATCATCATGTCGTCCGCACGGCCCAGAATACGGTCAATACGGCGGTGCAAACGTCCGCAGGCGCATTCGCCCGGCAGAAAACGGGTCAGGTCGCGGGTGCGGTACCGTAAAATGGGCATACCCTGACGACACAGCGTGGTCATGACCAGTTCGCCCACTTCGCCGTCGGCTACGGGTTCCAGAGTGTCCGGGTTGACTATTTCGGGGATGAAAGCGTCTTCCCACACATGCATGCCGGTCTGATGTGTGCACTCAAAGGCCACTCCCGGTCCGTTCATTTCTGACAGACCGTAAGAATTGTAGGCTTTAAGCCCCAGCATCTGCTCGATACGCTGGCGTATTTCCTCGGTATGCGGCTCGGCCCCTATCAGTGCAACACGGCAGGGCAGCTCGGCGCCGCTCAGGCCTTCTTCTTCCAGCGCGGCGCCCAGATACAGCGCATACGAAGGAATGATATGCAATACAGTTGTCTGAAAATCGCGGATGAATTTAATCTGCCGTTTTGTATTGCCCGGCCCCGCGGGAATGGTGTGGCATCCCAGACGCTCCGCACCGTAGTGGATGCCCAGCCCGCCGGTGAACAACCCGTACCCCGATGTATTCTGAAATACATCATCGGGACGCACACCGACCATATACATACTGCGGGCAACCAGATCGGCCCAGGAATTCAGGTCATTCTGCGTATGGTGCACCACGGTGGGGGCCCCTGTGGTGCCGCTGGAAGCATGCAGCCGGACAAGCTGCTCGCGGGGAACAGCCACCAGCCCTGCCGGATACTGTTCACGCAGGTCGTTTTTCGTGGTGGGCGGAACAGACCGCAGATCGTCCAGCGAGCGGATATCTGCGGGGGCTATGCCTGCCTCTTTAAGACGTGCGGCATAAAAAGGCGAACCTGAGGCTTGCTGCACGGTGTTGCGCAGCCGTACAAGCTGCACCCGCTCAATCTCTTCGCGGCTCCATGTTTCGGCTCTGTCGAAAAACTCCATGCGATATTCTCCTGTGCGCCAGCGGGCGCGTGGCTATACGGTAACTGCCGTTACAGGCTGGGAATTGCGCGATTTTACGGCCAGTAACGAAAATGTCAAACATTACCGCAGCCGCATACGTTGCGCGACACAGACATCAGTTGCTCTGCGCGCCCCTACGACAACCCGAGGCCGTGCAGCATGCCGAAGCATCCGGCAAGCATCATATCACCCGCCGGCGCGATGAACTGTCCCTGCCCCTCCAGCATGGCGCGCCGCGGCCCCAGCACAAATGTGGGGCGAAAGCTTTCCGCCTCTTCCGGAATGGTGTTGAACATGCACCCGTGGCCGCCGCAGGCGCGCACCTGTTCGTCGGGCAGCCACGCCCGCCGGAACTCCGTCAGGTCGTGCAGCAGGGCAGCCGTATCCAGCATGCCGGTATGATGCTCATACACGCCGTACACCCGTTCACGGTACACCAGAAAAGCAACCACATGGCTGTTGCCCACGTTGACAACCGTAATACCGTGCCGGTGACTGCGCTGTGCGACCTCCGGCATGGACAAAGCCCCCAGCACGGCGGCGGCGCCGGAATCGCACACAGGTCCGCCGCCTATGGCTTTCTGCAACACCGCAAGACGCGTAAGCTCCGGCGGCACATCATGAAATATCAATGAGGCCGGGTCGCCGTCATGTTCGCGCAAAAAACGCCGCCATAACGTGAACCGCCCTTCCCTGTTGGAGCTATCGGGAAAAAAACCATGGTCCTGAGCGGCAGCCACCACGGTATCGGGCATTTCAAGCCCCGCCATTCCCAGAAAAGCCTGCCAGAACGCCGCGTCATAATCGGACAGATGCACCGGCACATATCCGCCGGGGCATGATCCGGAAATTTCCACACCCAGCATCTGCACCCGCGCGGGGTTGTCATGTATGGCGGCTGCCGCTTCAGGATGCGCGCACACCGCAAGACCGGCCGCAAGGTGCTTTTTGACAGCGCCGAAAAAACCACCGCCCATGTTGCTGCCATGCAGATATACCGCACTGCCGGCCGCGGTAAGCGCCGCAAGCCTGCGCGCGACCATACGCGCAGGTGCGGGCAGCACAAATTTCGGTCTGTTTTCCGGCTCGATGCCCGGAATGTGGTAGAGCACGTCCTGCGTTCCGCTGCCTATATCAAGACACAGCACTGTGGGGCTTCTCATTTGTCTTTCTCCTTGGGGGGGGGTCGCATACAACAGCACGGCACAACCGCCGCAGCGAGGCATCCTAGCCGTTCGGTCCGCGCAGCGCAACGGCTCCTGCGGCCCCGCCCTGCCGGGCACCATGGTGTAAAGCCTGTATGCCCGCGGGCACCTGCCGCCATCGCAGATAAACTTTTTTCTTTTTTTCCGCAAAAAGCACTTGCAAGTAACCGCAGTTCCGGCTACATACTGCCTCCGCGCCGACACATAAAAGGTCGCGCATTTACGGAGCCGAGGTGGTGGAACTGGTAGACACGCTATCTTGAGGGGGTAGTGGATTACGTCCGTGCGGGTTCGAGTCCCGCCCTCGGCACCATGAAAAAAGCTTCATCCTGATACGGATGAAGCTTTTTTGCTTATGCGCGCTGCCTGCGCGTATATGCAGCCGATATTCTTAATCACGCTCCGGCCGTTGCTTGCGGCATGACCATCTGATATTCTGAAAGGCCGAATGGTTATAGCAGCCTGCAACCTTTAACGGTACAAGGCGTCATGGCACGCAGTCAGAGCATTGCTTCACGTATCCGTTTTTTTTCCTTTCTGCTTGTAACGCTGCCTCTTTGCGTGTCTCTGCTCACGTTTGCTGTTGTCAGCCGCATTCTGGTTGTGGGCGGTACGCACCATGACATGGTGGTGGAGCTGCAGCACCACAAACTGACCACCGAAAGATGGCTTAACGAGCAACTGCAAAGCATCACATTTTTTGCCCATACCGGCATCAGCGACCTGCACGATACAGCCGCGCTGCAACAGGCTTTGCGCGTTTTTCTTAATTACCACACATCGTTCAGTCAGGTTTTTTACGCCTCTCCCGATGGCTCTCTGCTGACAGGGCCGGAACTGCCCGTGCCGATCAATGTAGGTGACCGCGGCTACTTCCAAAAAGCCCGTCAGGGCCTGCCCGTGGTTTCTCCGGTGCTGATAAGCCGCTTTTCGCACAACCCGTCGCTTATTTTCTGCGCGCCGCTGCCTTTTGCCGACGGCCGCTTTGCAGGAGCTGTCATCGGCGTGACAGACCTGCGCACCCTTGACGAGGCCCTGCTGCGCCTGCACCGCCGCCAGAACGATCAAAGCTTTCTGGCCACTGCCGACGGATACCTGCTGACCAGCAGACTGCAGGAAAACACCATCATCCTGCCGCGCTATAATCCGGAAGGCATTCCCGTCACGCGAACCGTACTGCCGCCCGAAGATTCGCTGAGCACACCGCATTTTTACCGCAACACTCAGGGCGTGTATGTGCTGGGCGTCAGACTGGCTTTCAAATCCGGCCAATGGCTGCTGGTGCAGGAAAGACCAGTGCGTGCCATGCTGGGCGGATACAGCTGGATAATTGCCATGACCATGGCGGGCGCTCTGGCCACCGCAGCCCTGCTCATCCCGTTTCTGCTCAAAGCGGGCAGACGCATAACCGGCCCCATAGAAGAGATATCAACCATGTCGGAAGAGCTGACCCACGGGCACTACGACAAGGAATGTCCCTATCTGCACACCGCCGATATGCCGCCTGAAATACGCAGACTGTACGACAACTTCTGCTTTATGGCGGAACGCGTTTCACAGCAGATGCGCGATCTGGAGCATCTTTCTTTCTGCGACACGCTGACCGGCCTGCACAACAGGCGGCATCTGGCGCACGAAGGAACCAGAACCATCACAGCCTGCACCGAAGCCGACCTGCCGTGCAGCTGTCTGATGCTCGACATTGATTTTTTTAAACAGGTCAACGATGCGTGGGGGCACGATGCGGGAGACATGGTGCTGCAGTCCGTGGCACGGACCATCTCGAACGCGGTACGCAGCAAAGACATGACCATCCGCATGGGCGGCGAAGAGTTCGCCGTCATTGCCCCTGCCACCGACACGGCATCGGCCTTTTCACTGGCGGAACGTATCCGCAGAAATATTGAATCGACCCCCGTTCAGGCTGCCGACGATGAAATACGCATAACCATCAGCATCGGTGTGGCCGATATGGGCGGGGCACCCATCTTCGGTACCACGCAGCTGGACGACCTGCTGGCAAAAGCCGACAGGGCCTTGTATCAGGCAAAGAAAAAAGGCAGAAACAGAACAGAAATCTGGTCTGAAAAACTCATTGCTGCCGCTCCGGACGGCTGACGCCGCAGCAACCCTTGACAGCGGGCAGCCGATTGGCTAATAAAAATCAATACTATTTAAGGAGAGTCTCATGGAAGATAAAGTTCTGAAAGCAATGCAGGAAGCCGGCAAGCCTGTTCGTCCCGGTGAAGTTGCCGAAAAGCTGGGTGTTGACAGCAAGGAAGTTTCCAAGGCCATAAAAAACCTGAAAGATTCCGGAAAAATCCATTCCCCGAAACGATGCTACTACGCACCCGTGCAATAAGCCGCGCGGGCGGATCACAGGATAAAAGGCGGGCAATGACCCGCCTTTTGTCATATCAGTTCTACCTATAACAATTAGAAGCATGCATCGATTTTTTGCATGCGACACAGTGCGGAGTGTTTTCTATACTCCGCCCATGGACACACTGCACACTCCGCGCGCCAAAGGCAGCCCTTCCACTGCTGCACTCTTTGCGCCTGCGCAGCGCTCTTTCAACATCCGGACGGTCTACTCCGCAGGGTCGGGCAAAGAAAACGAAGACAGGCTGATCGCGGCGGGCAACTGCTTTGCCGTGGTGGACGGGGCTTCCAGTCTGGACGGCTCTCTGTACGACGGTCACACCGGTGCATGGAATGCGGCCTGCTGCGTCAGCGCTGCACTGGAACGCGGCTTTGCTCTGCAGGACGAACCGTCTCTCACCGGCATCATGCAGCGGGCCAATGCATATCTGGCGCGTCAGATGGCATCATACGGTATAGATACTTCAGCACCGCAAGACAGGCTGCGGTTGTGGTCGGCCAGTGCGGCAGCTCTGCGTCTGACAGAAAACAGCGCACAATGGGCGCAAATAGGCGACTGCCGCGTCATGTTCATAGACACCTCAGGCCGCTGGCACATGCCCGCGCGCAACTACGACCATGACAGGCTGACCATGATACGCTGGAAACAGTTAAGCCGTGCGGGCGTCCGTGATATCCGCGCTGCGCTGCACGACCAGATTGTATCGGTACGCCGCAGCATGAACCGCACCTTCGGCGTTCTGAACGGTGAGCCGGAAATGAGCAGGTTTCTGCAGTACGGAGAAATGTCGCTGGACGGCATAGCCCATATTCTGCTGTTCACCGACGGACTTTCGCTGCCCGAAGCCGCACCGGAGTACGGAACATCGTTCGGCGATCTGGCCCGCGCCTACCTGACCAGAGGCCTTGAGGGACTGCACCGGCATATACACGCGCTGCAGAGTCAGGACCCCGACTGCCGCATGTTTCCGCGCTTCAAATGCCATGACGACGTGGCCGCCGTGGCGCTGACCATGCAGCAGGCCGGTACCTAGCCATGGTCCGGAGCACCGGCCGGCATGTCATTTTCATGCTGTGCATACCGGCCTGAGCACCGGAGACAGGGCTTTGATCCTGTGGCGGCAAGCGCTGCCCGCGCATATCCCCACGCAGTCAGGCAACCGCCTGTACCCGTTCTTTTTTAGCCACCCGCCGCAGCTCCGCCTGCACCTGCTGTCATTCTGCATTCCGGCAAGACGCAAACCACACCACGACACACGGCATGCAGGACAACCAACTGCAATTCTACTGTATTTCTGACACGTACACAGCACACCGGACTGCATCACACCGTGCATGGCTGCGGTTATTCTTGACAGCTTAGCGCACCCCGTCCATTGTCATAAAATAGAAAAAGTTTTTTTCTTGTTCATCTCTGACGCCGGAGGGCATAATGCAACACGGTGAATTCTGTCGGACAGTAACCATGGACAGGCGTAAATTCATACAGCTGGCAGCTGCCGGAACAGGTCTGCTTGCCGGTGCGGCTGTTCTGGGGCTTCCCCTTCACGCCCGTGCGGCCGAAGCGTATCCTCTTCCGCCGCTGCCGTATGCAGAAAACGCGCTGGAACCGTACATCTCGGCACGCACCATCAGCTTTCATTACGGCAAACACACCAAAGCCTACTATGACAAAACAAACACGCTTGCAGCCGGTATGTCAGGCATGGCACTGCACGAAGTGTTTCTGAAGGCTGCAGGCAAACCGGACAGTGCTGCGCTGTTCAACAACGCCGCACAGGCATGGAACCACACGTTTTACTGGAACGGCATGAAGCCCTCGGGCGGTGGCGCCCCCGGAAAACTCATGATGGAACACCTGCAGGCATCCTTCGGCGGGTACGAACAATTCCGTGAAGCCTTTTCCGCCGCGGCCAAAGGACAGTTCGGCAGCGGCTGGGCGTGGCTTGTGCGCAACAGCGACGGAGCAATGGAAGTGGTGAAAACCGCCAATGCCGAAAATCCCATGGTGCAGGGCAAAACACCGGTGCTGGTCTGTGATGTCTGGGAGCACGCCTATTATCTGGACTATCAGAACCGGCGTGCGGATTACGTTTCCGCGTTTCTTGACCATCTGGTCGACTGGGACGCGGCGGAAAAGCACCTGACCTGAACCATGCCGCAGCAGCATGACAGCCAGACACAATAACCGGACAGACAAACGGACCGGAGCACTGAGCCAGGACAACTGAACCGGAAACAGAGGCCGGTGCAAACGCAGCGCAGCGCTTCAGTCTCGAATTGACAGAGTGATGCAATGCGGGCGGGCAGTTACAAAACTGTCCGCCTGTATGTACCGGCACCGGCTGCACGGGGCACACCGCCGTACAGGCCGGAAACAGCACTGCCGACAAAGCACTGCGGGCACATCACTGCGGGCACAGCACTGCCGGACGCAGCACAGGCTGAAATCCCTTGCGCCCCCCGAACAGAGCTTCAGCCGTCAGCAGCAATCAGAAACAATGCGACGGTAAACCGCATCAACACGGCCGAAAACAGCTTCCCATGAATACCCGTCAAGCAGGGCATCCACAGCCGGACTGACACCTCCGGCAACAGGGGCGTGCATGGTCTGCAGGCAATTCTTCAGGGCGGCATGCAGGTTATGCTCAAACCGGCGTTCGTCCTCCGCAAAGGGCCTGTCCACATCATGCAGACGGGGCAGGTCCACCAGCGTAACCGCCTCGGACGGCAGACCGGCAAAAACTTCCTCCACACCTTCAAGTCGCGTGGCAACCAGACGGCACCCGCAGGCCAGTGCTTCAAGCAGCACCAGAGGAAGTCCCTCAAAAAACGACGGCAGCACAAATACATGGGCTGCACGCATCAGCTCCGCCAGCCGGTTCTGAGACACATTGCCGTGCAGCACCGCCCGTTCACCCAGCCCGCGTGCCAGCGCAACGCATTCTTCGTAATCGGAACCTGTGCCGCCGCCGCAGATATCCAGCACCATATCGTGCCCGCCGCCAAGCAGCCGGGCACATGCCCGCAGCAGCCACGGAACGCCCTTTGCCCGGGAAAGTTTACCGGCGTACAGCACGCGCAACGGGCCACCGGCAGTATTGCGCTGCCACGGGCGCCCGCAGCCGAAGACCTGCCGGTCATATCCGGCAGCCACAACGCTGATGCGCCGGGAGTCAATGCCGTACAGCATTTCAATATCGCGCTTCTGCGCCTGCGAAAGGGCAAAAACACCATCGACCATGCGGCACGCTGCCAGAACGCGGCGCGCCACACGGGGCACGGAACGGAACTGCCGCAGGTCAGACCCGTGGCACGATGCAACCACGGGAATCTGCGGAAACAATCTGCGTGCCAGCGCCGTCACCACCCACAGATGATTACTGTGAATGATCTGCGGACGAAAGGCCTGCACTGCATTCCGCAGGCACTCCCCGAAACAGGCTTCGTACGCATCAAGCTGGCTGTCGTCCAGTTGTGCCCATCTGCTTGATTCATACGGCATGACGTCGCTCATGCCGGTGACGGCAAAGGGCAGATCGCGGCCGAACCGCACAAAGCTGCTGAAAGAACAAAGGCAGTGTTCTTCCTGTGCCTGCGGGGTGCCGCCGCCCAGCTGCGCGGGCACCGCAAACGCCGCGGGCACTCCCGCCACCAGTGCATTGCTGTGCCCTGCATCGCCTGCACAGCGCAGTATTGCCAAGGTGCTGACCCCGCTGCCCGTCATTTCCGGACGCTGACTGAGTACATGTAGAATACGCATCACACAGCACCTACTGCATCGCCATGCAAAACACAACGATTCCTGACAGTTCCATTTTACATACTCCGGCGTATTGAAAGCCCTGCCAAGAGGGGGTATGCTGATCGTCCTTCTTTGCCGGGCGGTCATGCCGTCCGGCTGCCATTCATCAACCGGACACTCTCATGCTTACAATTTTTTACACCATCATGCCTGTCTTTCTGCTCATCGTGCTGGGCGGCGTCATACAACGGGCAGGATGGCTGCCCCGCGACGGGGCCGCAGCGCTGAACCAGTATGTGTACAGAATAGCGCTGCCCGCGCTGCTGTTCATCGCCATCGCGCAGTCTTCGCCGGAGCGCCTGTTCGAAGGCAGCTTCATTGCGGCGCTGCTGGCCGGACTGGGTATCTGCTACCTGCTGTCATTCGCGCTGTTCCGCATATTTTTCGGGGCGCGCACTCCGCTGGCCGGATTTCAGGCGTTTACCACCACATTTGCCAATGCCGCTTTTCTGGGGCTGCCCATTCTGATGGCTCTCTTTCCGGACAATCCCGACGCGGTACTGGCCATGGGCATTTACACCCTGTTCACCATGCCTTTTGTGCTTACGGGCATAGCCATGCTTGAGCTGGGGGTGGAACGCCCCGAGGGTACCGGCAGAACCCGCATGTGGTTTTCCATAGGTGCCTCGCTGGCGCGCAATCCTATTCTTATCGGCGCTCTGGCCGGACTTGCCGTATCACTGAGCGGCACAACGCTGCCGCACTGGCTTGCTTCTGCTGCCGCAATGCTGGGAGATACCGCCTCGCCTTGTGCTCTGGTGGCTGTGGGCATGGTGCTGGCCATGCAGCTGC
This sequence comes from Oleidesulfovibrio alaskensis DSM 16109, assembly GCF_000482745.1. Taxonomy (NCBI): domain Bacteria; kingdom Pseudomonadati; phylum Thermodesulfobacteriota; class Desulfovibrionia; order Desulfovibrionales; family Desulfovibrionaceae; genus Oleidesulfovibrio; species Oleidesulfovibrio alaskensis. The sequence goes on from NZ_AXWQ01000006.1 coordinate 99,519, forward strand.
AGATGAGCGGCGGCCCGAAAGCCCAGCCGGTATATCAGGCGGTTTCCGGTGTCATCAAACTGGCCGTGCATCCGCTGCTGGTCTGGGTATGCATGCGGTTTTTCAACGTGCAGGGACACTGGGTGCCCATGGGGGTGCTGCTGGCAGCCATGCCCACCGGCACGCTGGCTTTTGTTCTGGCCGAGGCATACGACACTGACTGTGCCAACACGTCGGCATCGGTACTGCTGACCACGGTTTTTTCGTTTCTCAGCATCTCGGCGGCCATGGCGCTGATGAGCTGATGCACCGGCATGTCCGGATGTATTTCCCCTGTCCCGTCATACCGCAAAAGCCCGCGAACAAGTTCGCGGGCTTTTCTTAATTACAATATACAGAGCCACATACTCAGCGGTATCGTGCCACGTTAATGTCCAGACGGGTGAGAATTTTCTGCAGGGCCACACGGGACAGACCGGACATGCGGGCCGCCTCGGAAACATTGCCCCCTGCGGACGTCAGCAGATCACGCAGATACGCCGTGGTAAAATCGTCCACCACCTTTGCCTTGGCATCTTTGTAGGGCACAAAGCCTTCACCGCTGCGAAAACCGCCCGGAGACAGACCGCCGGCGACCACCGGCGGCATTGCCCCGCCGCTGCCCTGCTCCACCATGCGGATAATGTCCATATCGACCAGCCGTCCGGCACAGAACACCGTGAGCCTGCGTACAAAGTTCTGCAGTTCGCGCACGTTGCCGGGCCATGTGCGGCGGGTCATCCACTCCACGACATCCGGCGAAATTTCCTTTTCTTCCAGCCCCATCTCGGTGCATGCCTTGCGCAGCAGATAGTGCACCAGCAGCGGAATGTCTTCCACACGCTCACGCAGCGGGGGCAGCGTTACCGTAAGCACATTAAGCCGGTAATAAAGATCTTCGCGGAATGATTTATCGGCTATGCGCGCCTCAAGGTCCTGATTGGTAGAGGCCACCACACGCACATCCACAGTCTCCGACCGGCTGGCCCCCACCGGGCGTATTTCACCGTCCTGAAGACAGCGCAGCAACTTTGTCTGGATGGGCGCGGAAATATCACCTATTTCATCCAGATGCAGGGTGCCTTTGTCCGCCACGGCAAAAAGTCCCTTGTGATCCCTGTCCGCTCCGGTAAAGGCGCCCTTTACGTGACCGAAAAGCTCGCTTTCCAGAAGATTTTCAGGGATTGCCGGGCAGTTGACAGCCATAAACGGTCTGCCCGCCCGATTGCCCAGCCGGTGCACCAGACGCGCCACCAGCTCTTTGCCCGTGCCGGATTCGCCCCGCACCAGCACGGTATAATCAGACTGGGCCACAGCAGCTATGGTGCGCTTGAGCTGCTGCATGGCACGGCCCTCACCCACCAGTTCGCCCGGCTCGCCTCCGGCCGAGATGATCTGGCGCAGCCTGTTGTTCTCTTCCAGCAGCCTGCTGCGTTCCAGCCCTTTGGCCACCGCGCTGAAAAGCTGGTCCGGCTCGATGGGCTTGGTCAGAAAATCATACGCCCCTGACTGCAAAGCCTCCACGGCCGTTTCTATGGTGCCGTGCGCCGTCAGCACCACCATGCTGAGGCCGGGCTGCACCTCAAGCGCCTGCCGCAAAAGCTGCATACCGCCCATTTCCGGCATGCGCAGGTCGGTCATCATCAGGTGCACACTGCGCTCTGCCAGCACTTCCAGCGCTTCTTTGGCGCTGAAAACAGGCACCACATCAATATCGCGGAACCGGCTGGAAATAAGCCGCGCAAGACCGCTGGCAAAATCCCGCTCGTCATCCACAATCAGCAGGCACAGCCTGCCGCTGTGCACCATGGCTGCAGGTGTTGCAATTTCCGACATGCGTACTCCGCTTTTGTTCTGACCGGTACGCGCCGGCGTTACGCCGCGCCGTCCGTTTCCGGTCCGTCTTCGGCAGGCAGCAGCACAGTAAACAGCGCGCCGCCCAGTTCGGCAGAAGCTCCGGCTTCCACCGTGCCCCCGACATCGGTAATCATGCCGTACACAACCGTTAATCCCAGTCCGGTACCGGCGTTTGTCTCCTTGGTGGAGAAAAACGGGTCAAACACATGGGACATATCGTCAGGCAGAATACCCGGCCCGTTATCCGCCACCTCGATGGCAATCATGCCGCCGCTGCGCGGGGAAATGCGCACAAGCACCTCGCCGTCTGCATCGGGACAGGCATCCAGCGCGTTTATCACCAGATTGCCCAGTACCTGCTCCAGTTCGTTCAAACCTATACGCACCCGCGGCAGATCGGACGGACACTGCAAAGACAGTGTCACCCCTTTTTTCATGGCCTGCACAGAAAACACTTCCGTGACGGAACCGGCAACGGCACAGGCATCGGCCAGTCCCGACCCCGCGGCCTTGGGCCGGGCAAAATTCAGCAGATCACGCAGCACCCGCTGCGCCTGTCTGGTATGCCGCACAATGACATCAAGGTCGGCCCCCTGCTGAGGATCGCTTATGTTCTGCCGCAACAGCTCGGCATAACACAGAATGACACCCAGCGGGTTGTTGATTTCATGTGCCAGCCCCGCAGTCAGTTTGCCCACGGTGGCCATCTTTTCAGACTGGCGCACCTGCACCATCATCCTTTTTTCCATTGTGGTTTCACGCACATACACAACAACACGACCTGTTGTGCCATCCTTTGCGCGCACCGGATACATGGACAGAGAAAACGACCGGCCGCACGGCAGAGTTTCTTCGCGCAGGTCGGGAGTACCACGCTTGATGGCATCCACCATGGGGCAGTGATCCAGTTCCGCCCCGAAAAAGAGCGGCAGCAGGTTGCCGTCGGAACGCCTGCCGCCCGTAAGTTCGGCAGTCAGTTTGCGCGCGGCCTCATTCACAGTAAGCACAGCGCAGTTGGAATCCATGAGCGCCAGAGGGTCTGTTATGCCTTCCACAATGGTCTGCAGCACGTTCATCTGCCGCATCAGGCTGTCTATGGCGGTCATGTTTTCCGCCACGGTGCCCAGCTGTCTGCCCAGTGCCTGCAGCACTGCCCGGTCATGGGTGTTGGCTTCGGCATCCGTATCCCAGAAAAGGCACAGGATACCTTCAGCATTACCAACGCTTGATTCCACCGGAATGTAGGCTTTGTTACCCAGCACCACACAGGCGCCGGATGTAAGCACCCCCACGAGGTCATCCGGCAGTTCGGGCCGGCCCATGTTTTCCGGCCACGAAAAATAATTCTGAGAGGCCATGGTGCACACATAGGCAATGCGCCGCGCTCTGAACCGCCGGCATATCTGAGGCAGCGCCAGCTGCCACAGGTCGGCGCGTGACGTGCTGCTGCGCATATCAGACAGCAGGCTGACAAAAAGAGCCACATCGGCCCTGCGGGCCTCCACCTCGCGCGAAAGCGCCTGCGTGCGCTGGTCAACCATGCCGCGCAGATTCTCTGCGTACAGCTGCAGCTGGCTGCGGGCCTCGTACAGATGCTCGCCCATCTGTTCCATCCCTTCCACCAGCTCTTCTATTTCGTCACCCTGTTCCAGTTTGCGCAGCAGGGCGCTGCCCTCGGCATCGGCCACATTGCGCCGGAACACATTGGTCAGGCGCTTAAGATTGTTGACCACCAGCACCTTGAAAAGCAGGTTTGTCGTGGAAAAAAAGATAACGGCTCCGACCGTGAAAAAAACAAAATACGTCAGGATGGTACGCTGCAGGCGCCCAACGCTGCCGTCAACAGACAGCCCCACAAAGTCGACACCGGCAATGGAATCCTGTTCCTTGCCGAATCCTCTGTTGCCGTACATGCGCACAAGGTCGGCAGGGGCATCCGCCGGTTCGCCGTGGCAGTACATACAGCTTTCAACAAAGCGCACCGGCCGGGCCATCACATAGTAGCGGTCGCCGTTGATATTTTTATATCCGCGCCAGATTCCGCTTTCCGGATGGCCCCTGAAGTAATCGATGAGTTCCAGTTCTCTTTCGTTGGCTTCGTATTCGGGATTGCGTGCATCTATGGCCACACGGCGGTATATGGTGCCGTCCGGCCCGTTATTAAGACGGCTCATGACGCTGCGGGAAACAAAGGACGACGACATGGCCTGAATGACAAATGTGTCGGGCAGCTGTTCGTACATGGTGGGGCGCAGCACCTGCCGCACATAATTCTGAATGGAATCCACATGGGTGAAGATGAGCCGCGCTTTGTCGCGCACCTCTTCTTCCAGCACATTGCGCATGTGAATGTAGAACCCGCCCGCAAAAAGAACGCCCAGAGTGAGGCACGCGACGGCGAGACCGGATAAAAATTTTGCCTGAAGGCTTGTGGGTTTGTGAATATGCATTGCGTGTCCGGAGCTGCCGCCTTTTGTAATTGCCGGAAGACTTTTTTCTGACTGCGCCTCAGCCGCGAAAGAAGCCCCCCGCACAGCCATGCGGTCTGTCGGCGAAGGGGTTGATAGCCATTTCGCCGGTGCTAATCAAGCACCCGGAAAACGGAAGAGCAGCGTCTGCGGACACTGCCGGAGTTATTCTGACTGCTCTCCGGGCAGGGCGGGCTTCTTCACATTCATCATCACTTCTTCCATGTGATTTTCCGCCTCGGTGACCGCTTCAAGATCGGTGAAGTAATAGCGGGTGGGATCTATTCCGTTATCTTCCAAATACATGGTCATTCTGTGCAGAATGGGAACGGCATTGGTAAGCATGGGCAACACCACGTAGACAAAGACCAGCGCCGTACCGACGCTCAGAACAAAATTACGCAGTCTTACAGAAAGGGGTTGCTGTTGCTCAGTCATCTGACATTTCCTTGTAAAGGGGGGAGAGGTCAACCTCTCCCCCCCGCATTTCACGTAAGGATACGCTTTCCGGGCCTTAGATCTGCGCGGTGATTTCGGGGAATACCACGTAGAACATGATGTAGGCCATGGTCAGAGTCAGCATCAGGTTGAAGGACTGACCGCAGACGTACAGGATAAGAGGCTTGCCGCCCTTGAAGTAGTGGGCAAGCTCGCGGAAGTTGGTTGCCAGACCGATGGCGGCGAAGGACAGGGCAAAGAACCAACCGCGCAGCAGACGGCTGCCGCCGCGGGTGACACCCTGATCCAGCATGGAGTAGCCAAGGTCGCTGCCCATGCTGCCATCAAGAATGGAGAACAGGATGGAGGCAGCCATGAAGCCCAGAACGAACTTGGGGAAACGGTGCCAGATTTCGGCAGCGCCCACGGTCTTGCCGGCTTCGCATTCAACGCGGGTGCACCAGTACACAGCCACGCCGAAGGCGGTAACGCCGATAAGCACGTTCTGAATCATCTTGATGGTAGCGGCAACGTACAGAGCTTTTTCACCCAGGAACGCACCTGCAGCTGCCACGGCGCCGGTGGCGTCGATGGTACCGCCCATCCACGCGCCGCCGAGAATTTCAGGTATGCCCACAGCCTTGATGAAGGCAGGCATGACGATCATCATGATGGCAGTGAAGACCAGCGAAAGACCGATGGACAGGGTAAGCTCTTCCTTTTTGGCGCGGCAGGCCGCAGCCGTGGCGATAGCGGCAGAGGTGCCGCACACCGACATGTCGGCGGAGATAACCATGTTCAGGGTCTTGGAAGGAATACGCAGCACCTTCTGACCGAAGATGAAGGTGGAGATAAGTACAACAGGGGTAACAACCCACGCCACGAAGATACCGGGAATACCGATGGCGACGATCTTGTTGAACATCACTTCCGCGCCCAGCAGTACCAGACCGGTCTTGATGAAGTATTCCACTTCGCAGGCGGGCTTGACCCAGCTGGGAGTGCCGAGGGTGTTGGCGATAACCATACCCAGCAGAACGCCCCATGCTTCAGCGCCGAAGCCGTACTGCTTGGAAATGGTGTGCGCGCCCAGCGTGTAGGCCAGAACCGACACCAGAAACACGATGCCGAAGCCCTTGGCAAATGCGCCTACGCTTTTGCCCATAAAATGAATGCCGATACCGAAGAACAGAATAAAGAACACGCACAGACCGATCAGAGTCGGAATGACGTTGTAGGCTTTGTAGGAAACCTTTTTCTTGGCTTTGGCTTCCTGAGCCTTGGCAGCGCGCCAGTCGGCGATTTCAGCCTGTGCGGCTTCATTCAGACCGGCGTTCTGGAACGAAGCGGCTGCGGCTGCTTCCTGTGCTACCTTTGCTTCTGCAAAGGCGGCTGCAGTGGCGGCCTTGGCCTTTTCGTAAGCAGGCTTGCCCTTTTCATTCTTGGCCTTGGCAACTTCTTCAGACATGATGAAGGCGTCAAGGGGGTTGGTCTTCCAGGTATTGGGACGAGCTGTCCAGTGCTTCACAAACTTGCCGAAGCCGGAAGAAGAAGCCTTGAGCTTTTTCTTGCCTTCCTGAGCATCGTACCATTCAAGAGTCTTGAAAGGTGCGCGGGCAGCCTCTTCCTGCTGCACCGCATTGTACTTGGCAATCTTCTGTGCGAACTCTTCTTTGGGTCCGAAGTTGAAGTATGCAAAAATACAAACAAAAATGACAAGAAAACCAAGCCAGATCGCCCAGTAATCTTCCTTGGTCCACAAATCGGACAACCGGCTTTGGCCTGTGTCCACGACAACGTTGCTGTTCTGTTCCGCCATGAGAGCCTTATCCTCCTTAAAACTGATTGATGACTCGCCTCCGAACATCCAACAGGGCTTGCCCCGCCCGTACCCGAAAGGCGTCTCCGCCACAGTATAACAAGAAGCGTGCCAGACCCGTTGCCCTTACGGACCGGCGCACAGGGCGGCTTGCCGGGCAGTCTGCCGCATGCCGGACGCATACCTCTGTTGACAGTTGCAAACCAAAGTTACCATATCGCTTGTGCTTTGTCTCACTATTACTCTTTTTTTCTTATTTCCAAAAAAAGTTCTTGCGCTCCGCAGGCAATCCGTATAAACACCTTTCCTCGACGCACTCGTTACGCGGATGCGCCGTACCGTGCCGAGGTGGTGGAATTGGTAGACACGCTAGGTTCAGGGTCTAGTGGGGGTTCCCCCGTGGGAGTTCGAGTCTCCCCCCCGGCACCACGAATGTAAAAGGAGTCTGTTAGCAGACTCCTTTTTTTTGTTACCCGCTGCATCCGGCCAGCCCGTGCGCATCAATGCACTGCCCGCCCGACAAACGCCTGTCGGGCGCCCCGCATGCGCCCCATATGCCCCATATCCCCTGAAACTTTGACCTTCTCACACAAAATCCGCACTCTTTTTCTTTTCCGGTACAGCTCCGGCAGACGCCGCACAGGCCGCACCGGATATCCGCTGTTCCGGTGAACGTGAATCCGGATACTCTCATGTGCCGGACATGCCCTCCGGCGCATTCGTACATTCTTGCAGCGCTAGTATCCCGTATTTTCCAGCCGAATCTATGCCGCCCGAATCTCTGCATCCTGATGTGTCAGCCCGCGCATCATAGCATCGTCGACTCAAGCCAAACAAAAAACGTAATAAGCTGGACAGTTATAAAACAACTGTCATATCAGGCGACCTGTCCCGATTCCGCAGTTTCGCTGTACACAAAACCGGTATGCCTCCGGCAGTATGCACATCGCCCTTTTTTTCACATATTTTGCCCGAAAAAAAAGTTCCGCTGTTTTCACACCACACAAAGTGACAACTCAGGTTTACACAAGGGGTTCCCGCCGGCTTTTCCGCCGGGTGATATTTCCTCCGCCGCTTGCAGGGCACAGCCTGCCGGTCTGCCTTCCCGACCGTGCATCTGAAGGATAGTTTCTCCACTGCACCGCGATGCACCATGGAAAAATCTCCCGGCATAGTGATATGCCCCCCATCAGGTGAATGGTTTCAGCCTGGGGGGCTTTATCACCATGTCCACCTGATGGGGGGCATATCACTGGCGGGGCAGTTTCTGCATACAAAAAAACGCGGCCGGATAACCGGCCGCGTCTGTCATGGCAAAAGAAACTGCTCCAGCCGCCTTGCATACTGACGGGTGGTCTCCGCCTGAAACTCGGGGGCCACATGATCTTCCGAGTCCCCCAATCTGTCAGCGGAAAGCGGAAAAAGCTCCGGCACCACTGTCAGATGGCGCGTCTTGTTCAGCAGCCGCCACACCTCGCGCACATATCCGGCAGAATGCGCAATGACTTCCTCATGCATGGGGCCGAACACAAAAATACAGCGTACCCCCCGTGCAGCGCAATATGCGGCAAATTCATCAAGAGCCTGTACCACACGCTCACGCGGAGTCCCTGTTATCCAGTTTTTCACACCAAGTGTGCGTCCGCCGTTGTTGAATCTGCTGTCAGCCTGTTCCGTATACAATGTCCCGGCACTCAGCTCCGGCGTCATATCCGTCATACCGTGCCGGAGATGCCCAAGATCGGTGACGAACTGCAGATAGCCCGCCAGCACATCAATCGCCGTCACATTGTCACTCACGGCGATGCTCCGCCATGTCTGCGGACACCATGGGTCAACCGTGGCATACGGCCAGGTACCGGACCGGCGCTGAAAAATGTCGAGCGTCTGGAAAAAAACCACATTACGTATTTCCGGATGGTGCTGCATGGCGCGCAGGGCCATATTGACCGAACCCTGCACCCCGAAGCTGCCTGTAAGCGCCAGAGACAGTGCAGGGCGGCCCGTGACTGCGGAAAAAAGCGGAGCACTGACGGCGTTGCCCAATGAACTGTCACCCACGAGAAGAGTATGCACAGGGTCCGGCAGGGCAATGCGTTCCAGCTGGTACCTGACCAGCGCGTCCTGCTGCACCATCCGGAAACCGGAGGCATAGTTGGCAAACAGAAGCAGCTTGAACAGTGCAAACAGCCCCACAGTCCAGAACAGGGCATAGAAGGTGTGTCGCTTGTAACGGTCAACGCGCATAATCAAAACCTGAAGTAGATGAACTCGGAGACATGGGCGGCATCTGCCATGAAATACAGCGAGCAGAAAAGACAGATGACAATCCATGCTGTCCAGAACATGCCGGGGCTTACCAGCCCGCGCAGCGTGCGGGAGTTGGGAAAGACAAACGCCGCAAGGCACGCCGGCAGCAGAAACTGCAGCTGCCCGTAAGGTCCCACTCCTGTGGCTGCCTCGAACATATCCTTGAACGTTCTGGTCATGCCGAACCCGTGCAGTCCGGCCATGCCCTCGTATACTTTCAGAGCATCGGCAAAACTTTCTGCCCGGAAAAGCACCCACGCCAGATTGACAAACAAAAACGTACAGGCCCATCCCGCCAGCGCCGGCATACGGCGACCGCCTGCAGACCACACTCTGTGCACCGCCATGGCCGCGCCGTGCGCCGCGCCCCACGCCACAAACGTCCATCCGGCGCCGTGCCACAAACCGCCCAGCAGAAAGGTAAACACCAGATTGACCAGTGTCCGCGATTCTGACCGGCGGCTGCCGCCCAGCGGTATATACAGGTAATCACGAAGCCAGCGTGACAGGGTGATGTGCCAGCGACGCCAGAAATCCTGTATGTTCACAGCGCGATACGGGGAAATAAAGTTATCCGGCAGCCGGATATTCAGCATCTGCGAGGCACCCAGAGCCATATCGGTATAACCGGAAAAATCAAAATACAGCTGCATGGTGTAGGCAAGGCTTGTGCCCCAGGCCACTCCCATGCTCAAGGTATCGGCTGAATCAAACCCGTATCCGGCAAACACGGCCAGATTATCTGCCAGCACCACTTTTTTAAACAGTCCCAGAGAAAACAGGAACAACCCTGTATAAATATTCTGCCACTGCACCACGCGCGACCGCAACGAAGCAAACTGCGGCATCATCTCGGCGTGATGCACAATGGGCCCCGCGATAAGCTGAGGAAAAAAACATACAAACAGTGCGTAGTCCACAAAGCCGTGCGTACCCGCCCTGCCTCTGTGGCAGTCGACCAGATAGGCCACCTGCTGAAAGGTGAAAAAACTTATGGCCAGAGGCAGCACAATGTGCTGCAGCGGAACTGCCGCACCGGTAAGCGCATTGTACGAGCCGATCACAAAATCTGTATATTTGTAATACCCCAGCAGCCCGATGTTGGCCGCCACACCGCCAGCCAGCAACATGCGCCGCAATGTTCCCGAAGCGGACACCATAACCGCCGCGAGCAGATAGTTACCGGTAAGCGAACACACGATAAGCAGCAGATAAGCCGGATTCCACCAGCCGTAATACACCAGAGAAGCACCCAGCAGCCACAGTGCGGCTGCCCGAGGCAGGCGGTGTTTGCACAGCAGAAAAAAACCGCAGACTACCAGCGGCAGAAAGACGAACATAAACTGAAAGGTACTGAAAATCATAACTGCTACTTTTGAGACACGAAAAAAGGTAAGACTGCTGCCGCATGGCAGAGGCAGCAGGTCTAGTAACGGTTTAGTGTCACGCCGTAAAGCCGCCGCCTGCCCCAGACATGGCAAAAAAAAGCCGCGGGGGGTGGCAAACGCAATACACATCATTATACTATGTGCAGGTGTGTATGCCTTGGGGACTGTTCTGACCCGCAACCCGAAAGGAGACTCATATGGAAACCAGCGCCAGAAATACATTCAGCGGAACCGTTACCGCCGTCACCTCCAGCGCCGTCCAGAGCGAAGTGGTCATCACCACGGCATCCGGCAACCAGATTGTGACAACCATCACCAACAACAGCCGCGACCGGCTTGGAATAGCCGTGGGTAAAAAAGCCACGGCCCTGGTCAAAGCACCTTTTGTCATGCTGGAAAAAGCTGCTGAGCCTTCCCCCACCAGCGCGCGCAATGCCTTTGCAGGCACGGTCACCGGCACCATTGCTGACGAAGTGGTGACAGAAGTGAACGGAACGCTGCAGGACGGTACTCCCGTGTGCGCAGTAATAACCACCGCCAGCGCCAAAAAGCTGGGAGTGGAAAAAGGAGCTAAATTCATCTTCTTTTTCAAAGCTCCCTCGCCGATCCTTGTGATGGATTAAGCCTGAATAAAACAAAAGCCCCGCACCGGAACCGACGCGGGGCTTTTTTGATAGACCATAACAGTATACTGTATTCTGGCTGAACCATGTGATCTGACAGGAGGGTATGCCCCCGCGCCTGCACGGCACCTTCCCGTCGCTGATGCGGAACACAGCACCTTCCCCCGGACAGAGGCTGAAACAACTTGGCAGTTCTTCGGGCTTTTGGGGCGGTAACTAACATATGGAGATCTCATGCACGCTTCAACACTGGTCCTGATCATACTGTGCGCCGGACTGGCCAGCCAGTGGCTGGCATGGCGGCTTCGCCTGCCTGCGGTTGTCGTTCTGATCACCACGGGCATTATGCTTGGTCCTGCAAGCGGCATCATCGATCCTGGTCTGTCGCAGGCGGAACTGACGGAACTCATCGGTCTGGGGGTCGCCATTATTCTATTTGAAGGCGGCATGGACCTGAAACTGGGCGAGATCCGGCGCGTCGGTCATGGCGTGGGGCGGCTGACAATTTTAGGGCCTCCGCTGGCCTGGATTTTCGGTGCACTGGCTGCCCGCTTTGTTGCCGGACTCAGCTGGCCGGTATCATGGGTGCTGGGCGCCATTCTGGTTGTTACCGGCCCCACTGTAATCCTGCCCTTGCTGCGGCAGGCCCATCTCAACAAAAGGTCTGCGGCACTGCTGAAATGGGAAGGCATTGCCAACGATCCCGTGGGCGTTTTACTGGCAGTACTTACTTTTCAGTATTTTACGCTTACTGATGGCGGATGGACACAGGTGCTTGCGGGACTGGCTTCGGCTGCGGCCATGGCAGGACTGCTTGGCGGGCTGGGAGGCTGGCTCATCGGCTGGCTTTACCGCCGGGGAGTCGTCCCGACACGCCTTAAGGCGCCTCTGCTGATGGTACTGGTGCTGGCCGCATACTGGGCAAGCAATCTCATCCAGCATGAAGCGGGTCTCCTTACTGTGACTGTGATGGGAGTGGTCATCGGCAATATGCAGCTTGTGGAACGTGAGCCACTGCGACATTTCAAAGAAAACCTCACCATTGTACTGCTGTCCGCTCTGTTTATCGTCATTCCTTCACAGCTTCATCTGGAACAGGTGAACCTGCTTAACTGGCCTGTGGCCGCCTTTGTACTGGTCACCCTGCTTGTTGTGCGCCCGCTGTCAATCGTGCTGGCTACCGTTGGTGCCCCCATGCGCGGCGAGGACAAGCTGTTGCTGGCATGGATTGCTCCCCGCGGAATCGTTGCCGCAGCCACTGCAGGAATTTTCGGACCGGCGCTGGTAGCCGCCGGATATCAGGATGCCGAAGCACTTCTGCCCATTGTCTTTCTGATCATTTTTACCACCGTGCTGGCACATGGGTTCACACTGGGGCCACTGGCGCGAAAACTGGGGCTGGCAGCGGAAGAAGAAAACGGCCTGCTCATTGTAGGAGCCTCTCCCTGGTCACGGACTCTGGCTCAGGCTCTGAAAAAGCTTGATGCGGATGTGGTAGTGGCCGACGGCTCCTACCAGCGGCTCAGACCTTTCCGGATGGACGGCATAAAGGTGTATTACGGTGAAATTCTTTCTGAACATGCCGAGCATGAACTCGATGACGAACACCTGAGCTATCTGCTCTGCGCAACCGACAACCATTACTACAACGCGCTGGTCTGCAAGGCACAGGGGCATGAATTCGGTCATCACCGCACCTTTCAGCTGGCCCCCTGTCAGGAAGCCGGACATGAACAAAAACGGCTTCTTTTGCAGCAACGCGGCTACTTTGCCTTTGAACCGCCAACAGATTTTTGCACATTGCACCAGCTGTTAAGCGACGGCTGGACAGTACAGTCCACCCGCCTGAGCGACACTTTCAATATCGGCAGGCTGAAAGACAGACTCGGCGCTCCCGGTGCCGACTGGATATTGATCGGCGGAGTATCCCCGCAGGGAAAACTGCAGATTTATTCCAATGAACAGGCATTCAAGCCTGCCAAGGGCTGGACGCTGCTTTACTTTGCACCCGAGAAAAAAGAGGCAGCACAAGCCAGAAGTGACACAGAACAGTGATGCGCAGGATGATGCTGCAGCCAGATGACAACGTATTCCCCGTATCCGCGAGAGATGTCGCCGGTATTCAGCAACAGTTAAAGACTATCATTACGAAACGTATGATCAGACCCGCAGCGTCTATCACACAGCTTAACATACTGAAATATTGTAATGTCCTGAGTTGTTTAATGCCTTATGAATACGTATGTAAAATTTGGGCAAAAGAGCCCTGAAGATTCAAAATTGTTCCGCCCATCACGTTTTGGGACTATATAGCGAGTTCCTCCTTTGGAATATCAGGATAAGCAAAAATGAAAACATAGGGGAAGGCGAAGACGCGGGATTTTCAAACGGCGTTGGCTCCTTGTAAAAATCTTAGGGCTTAGGCAATTCTGCGGAGAGTAGCCGCATGCTAAGAAAGTTTTTTACATTCTTAGTGATAGATTTTTCATTAAGGGGCCATTTCGTGGTTCCCATATCTTCTGCTTTGCCACGCCAAGCCTGATACACTTTCACAAACGTTTTTCCAGTGTATGAAAGATATAAAAAACCGCTCTCAACATTATTGCCGTTTACCACAAACGGATCAGCAAGGCTTTGGCAATGGAAGGTGGTTACCATTCTGCCATCCTCTGATGTAATCAACATGGAGGTCGGCTTTTCCTTGCATCCTAATGCCATTGCCCTGAAAGATTCAGCTACAAATCGTTTAAAATCATATTCAGGAAGATACCACGCATATACCCCATAAATTGTAGTCCAATGCTCAAATTCTTGACTTTTAGGAATTTGCTCCAGCGTAAAGCTGTTTTGTTCTTGTTGACGGAATACTTTAAAGTCGGAGAGGTCTCCATTTTCTTCCATCCAGTACGCAACTGGATAAGAAAGCGTCCCTTCATACAGATTAATAACCTGACTGATTTGCTTTTTTTCTGCAGCAACTGCAATGCTTGAAAGCGCAACAAACAAAAAACAGCCCACGATAGAAACGTATCGCAACTTACTCCTGTGATTCATTCACGGACTCCTGCTCTTCACTAAAACGTTCTGCGTATGTTAAAAATTTAAATCCTTCAGACATAATTATTTTATTCATGTCCTTCTCTATGCGCTGCATAATAGATTCATCAGCAGTGTCACTCTGCTGCAACACCGTCACAAACGTTTCTTTGTACTTGCCAACGTATAAAACACCCTGCCTTGCAGAAGGCTCTACCGATTGCAGGTGATATAGTTCATAAAGTCCAGAACCCTGTGCACCTTCATGCACTTTGGTTACTAGCCATGATTCAAGTAAGGATTGTAAGAATGCGCCACGTTGATCTGCGAAGTTTTCTTCTGGCGATTGTGTAAACTCAACAGATAATTTTTTTGAAGGATTCTCTACAGATTCGTTTTTAGGTACGAAGTCATAAGCAAAAAACGTTTCACTCCGCCTGTGAAAGACTTCATAATCTGCTTTAGAGGCTTCTGTATGCGTCCAGTATGGTGTGGGGTACTGTAGTTTTACGTCAAACTGGTACGCAGCCCGTTTCCAGCGGATTGCTCTGGGGCTTTTTGTGAAGATCACATCTTCAGGGGCAACGGAGGTATCCAGCACCTGCGGCCGTAACTGTTCAACTTCCGGTTCAAAGTTAAACGTTGTGCCGCGTTTTTCCAGAAAATCTACACAACGCCAGAACCACATAAATTGAGGCTTATCAGGGGTAAGTAGTTTATTTCCCCATATTGGCATCGGGCCATCCTCCAATACGTTAATGAAATTCCTTCCGTTTCTGAACTCAGGCGTATAATCCACCCCCTCATGCAATAAAAATAACACATAGTCATATCGATCGTTTACCTGAAAAATATAAGGATCACCTCTCCAATCTCGAAATTCTATATCCGCGCCGGAATTATATAAAGGCACAAAAGCTGTCACATCATAGCTGCCAGTCCAGTCCAAGGGCCTCTTGTGGGACCACCCAACTTCCAAGTCAGGATTTGCGCCACCTTCTTTAAGAAGTATCTCAAGAAAGTCTGTGCCAATGGTAGAGGCATAAAATGTGGCCAAGTGAATTAACGAATCATCATCTTCCCATATTATATTAGGGTCTGCACCCAAATGTAACAGATGGAGCAGACCTTTTTCGTTGTAATGGAATATCAACCAAGCAGGGACAGTAACGCCATATGCACCAGTGGCATTTACATCTGCCCCCTGCTGCACAAGCCTATCCATTGTTTTTGTATCGCCTCTGGCAGCAGCACGTGCCAAAGCCTGTGCTTGTGGATTGTCTTTAAACATCTCACGGACACTCATGGCATACAACGGGCCGGGATTGCCATCATCCTTTCTAAGCAGCTTTCCGCCGGGAATAAACCGGGTAAGCACGGTGAAGGCATTCGGCCCTCCGGGGCTGTTACTGCTGGGGGCGCATCCCCCCGCTAGAAGAGCAATGCAAAGGAAAAATGGTAAAAAGCGAAATGGCATCTTAAACGGGCCTCCTTTATTCAGGATTGGGAATTTTAAATGCATGATACATAGCTCCTATGCCATGGAAACCGCCACCATCAACAACTACTTGTTTACCTCTGCTCTGGGCAGGAAAGAATAAGCTCTTGCAATACTGTCAGCAGTAAGTTGCCAGACCGCAGTAATTAGTCAGCAAATCAAAAGGAACTTTATTTATAGCTCTATATTCTTAAGCATTACACCCCAGCCTAGGGGGCTGCATACAAAAAAGGCAGCCGCAATACGGCTGCCTTCATCATCAGATAAAAGACACGGCCACGAAGCCGGAACCGCTCTCTCCGGCATGCATTTTCCTGACACCAGGCCGTATATAACGCTCATAACGGCAAGGACATGATGCTCCGGTAGAAAAGCGGTACACAACATTTCAACGCGGCAGGGCTCTGCATGCGTGTTTGTACACAAATAAACACCCCATGCAACAAGCCGGTCACAGCACGGTCTGCGCCGCCGTCATCAGCCTTTATGCAGAGGTTCTCCGCTCCAGCCGTAATCGTGCAGATACACCCATTGATCATTGGGCATTTTTCCGTTTGCATATACGTTGCCGGCTTCCACCTCCATATAGCCCGCGTTTTCGATATGGTCGAGCTGCCGCCCCTGTGCTTCGAGCTTGAGATGGAAAAAGTAACGTCCGCCGTTAAGCATCATGCGGGGCACAGTGCAGTACAGCACTCCGTTTTCCCCCGCGGAAATGTCGATGCGTTCTTCAGTGTACACGTTGCTGAACAGCCCGGCAGGCTTGTTGAGCATGGAATAAAGCCGCAGGTACACCTTTACATCACTGAACGATTCTTCTGCATGCGACTGATACTCCAGCGCAATACGCACCGGTTCGCCGGATACGGCTGAGGCCAGCCTGTTGCCCTGCATATCCTCAATCCACGAATTGACAAAACGCACATGCCCTGCGCCGCATCGGTCCTTACGGTCGTGCAGGGCGGTTGTAACCCCGAATCCCGCACTGGTAAGATAATGATCGATAACTTGCCGCGTATCGCCGTTTTTTATTATCCGGCCTGAATCCATATGCATGACCCGGCCGCACAATGCACTCACGGAGTTAAGCTGGTGGCTTACAAAAAGCACGGTGCGGCCGCCGCTTGCCACCTTGTGCATTTTATCAAGGCATTTTTTCTGAAAAGCGGCATCGCCCACGGCCAGCACTTCGTCGATAATCAGAATTTCAGGCTCCAGATGCGCAGCCACGGAAAAAGCCAAACGCATGACCATGCCAGAGGAATAACGTTTGATAGGCGTATCAATAAAACGGTCAAGCCCCGCAAAATCGACAATTTCATCAAATTTTGCGGCAATTTCTCCTTTGCGCATGCCCAGAATGCTGCCGTTCATAAACACATTTTCACGTCCGGTAAGATCGGGGTGAAACCCTGTGCCCACTTCAAGCAGGCTGGCCACGCGGCCATTGATGATCACCCTGCCGCGCGTCGGCTCTGTAATGCGTGAAAGCACCTTGAGCAGCGTACTTTTGCCCGCGCCGTTACGTCCGATAATCCCCAGCACCTCGCCTTCGGCCACTTCAAACGATACATCGCGCAAGGCCCACAGCACGCCGGGATCATCCTCGTCAACAGGTACACCGAATGTGTTCAGCGACTTAAGATTTCGGTAATTTTTAACAGGAGTCTTCAGCCACGAAACCGCGGCTTCGGCAATGGAGTCATGTATTTCATTTTTCAGCCCAAGCCGGTACATTTTGCTCAGGTTTTCTACCTGTATAATCGGTTCAGCGCTCATCAGTACGCCTCTTCATCGTTGGGTTCAGCCCGAAATGGCAACCTCCGCGGCAGCATCCTTCGGGCAGGAAGTCCGCATACAACAACGGATCGTACGGCATCAGCCGTCCAGACCGTGTTTTTTCAGCAGATCATAAAACGTGGGCCGGCTCACGCCGATGGATTTGGCAGCCTGCACTATATTACCGGAAAAAGTTCTCAGCGCCTGCTCCACCATGTCGCGCTCCACCTCATTACGGGCTTCCTTCAAAGTCTTCCGTCCCGCAGACGGAACAGCCCCCTCCGGAGCAGGCTGCACCGGCTCCGGCTCTATGCCCAGATCTTCGGGACCGATACGCTGTCCGCTGGTCAGAATGACCGCTCTGCGCACCTTGTTTTCCAGTTCACGCACATTGCCGGGCCACGGGTAATGCAGCATGGCTTTCTCCGCCGCGGCAGAAAATCCCTGCACTTTTGTTTTCTGCTGCACGCCGATACTGCTCAGAAAATGACGGGCCAGCAGCAGCACATCTGCCCCGCGTTCACGCAACGGGGGCAGGTTGATGGTAACCACCCCAATACGGAAATACAGATCTTCGCGGAAGGCTCCTTCGCGCATGGCCTGTTCGATGTCCACATTGGTAGCGGCAATGATACGGCAGTTAACCGGAATATCCTTGCGTCCGCCAACCCGCTGCATCACCATTTCCTGCAAAAAACGCAAAAACTTCACCTGCATGCTTGCCGGCAGTTCACCTATCTCGTCCAGAAAAAGCGTGCCCCCGTCGGCATATTCCACCTTGCCCTGCACCCGGCTGGTGGCACCGGTAAATGCCCCTTTCTCATGTCCGAACAGCTCTGATTCAATAAGCGTTTCAGGAATGGCACCGCAGTTTACGGCAACCATGGCACCGCTGCGCCGCGAACTGAGCCTGTGCACCGCGCGCGCCACCAGTTCCTTGCCTGTGCCCGATTCGCCGGTCACCAGCACCGGAGCATCTGCTCCGGCTACTTTTTCGATGGTGGCATACACCCGCCGCATGGCTTCGCAGTCTCCCACCAGACCGTTGAAGTGAGGCACTTCCGGCTCAGGCGGCAGGTCTTCCTGCAGAGGCTGGTCGGCTGCTTTAAGCTCGCTCAGATAAAAAGCCCTGTTGATAATGACCTTAAGCTCGGCAAGGTCCACAGGCTTGCGGCAGAAGTCGAAAGCACCCGCACGAATGGCACGGAGCGCATTTTCCTTGTCGTGATGACCGGTCACCACCACAATCTGGGCATTGGGGTCATGGCGCAACATGGCATCCAGACAACGGAACCCTTCATCCGTACCTTCAGGGTCGGGCGGCAGCCCGAGGTCAAGAGTGACGGCTCCGGGACGATGTTCACGGAACAGCTTCAGTGCCTCCTGCCCGTCTGCCGCCAGCAACAGATCATACGGTTCCCGCGACAGCCCCCAGCGCAGTTGGCGGCGCACATCCTCGTTGTCATCAACAATCAGCAATTTCGGCATGGTAATCCCCTGTGGTCCGGTTTTCTGCCGCACCGTGCTCTGTGGCTGCGGATATGCAGAAAACCATGCGGCATCAGACAGAAGCGCCCTTTGCACCGCCGTTGCCCGCGCTCTGCGGCTTCTCCTGCTGCGAGGCGAATTCAATGACAAATTCTGCCCCTTCTCCCGGCCTGTTCCGCACATGCAGCGCGGCGCCGTGCGCCTCGACAATTTTTTTGCAATGGTAAAGACCAATGCCCATCCCGCGTCTTTTGGTACTGCGGAACGGTTTGAACAGCCCCCGGCGCAGAATATCTCTGTCTATGCCCCCGGCGCTGTCACGCACAGAAACTGAAAATACAGGTTGCTGCACCGTAGTTACAGTGACCGGCCGGTCACCGCCCGCTTCCACCGCGTTCAGAAACAGATTCACAAACACTTTTTCAATCTGCTCTTCATCAACGGCAGCAACAAGCTGCGGCCCCTGCACAACCAGCCGGACGCCGGGCACCTGCAAAGCCGCCTTACGCACCAGTTCGTGCATATCCACAGGCGCAAGACGCAGGCTTCCGGCATCGGGCAGGTGTTTCAGCTGCGTTATCAGCACCTTCATCTTGGTCACGGTGTTTTCCAGACTTTCCAGCATATCGGCCTGAAAATCGGGTTCGCCAATGAAGTCGCGGGCATTTTCCGTTACCAGAGACAACGTATAAACCTGATTTTTCAGGTCGTGCAGCACAAAAGCAGCCACTTTGCCCATGGCTTCCATCTCCCGTGCCGCCGCAAGCTCGTTGCCCAGACGAAAACTTTTCACCGTAAGCCCCACCTCGTGAGCCATGGCATCCATCAGCTCAAAATCTTCGGTGTCATAGGCTTCCGAACGGTCTATGGCCGGCCCGAGAAGCAGCAGCCCTTCAAAGCTGTCTCCTGCCGCAACAGGCACCACAACCTCGGCTCTGGTGGCACGCACAAAATCGAGACACCCTGCTTCCTCCATATGTCCTGCCGCAGCCAGCCGGTCTTTGAGCACCGGTATGGCCACAGGAGCCTGCAGTTCCATAATCAGTGAAAAATCAATGGACTCCGGCATAACTTGCGGCTCGTCCATTTCGTAGTACTCACCAGCCGTCACTCTGCCCTGTGTTTCATGGTCCGCCGCAAACCACGCCCCGCCCACAAAACCGAAGGCCTCGCAATAATGCAGCAGTACCGTGCGGGTAAGTTCGTCCATACCGCGCACTCCGGCCAGACGCCTTGTAAATTCCATCCACTGGCTGCGGTAGTCATACTTGTCCTGATAAAAATTACGCTGCAGCCATATGCGCAGCCGTCTGCGCACCCGTTCGGAAAGCAGCACCAGCACCACCGCCAGTCCCAGCAGAAACAAAAGACCGATAGCCGCGTGCCGCTCGAACTCCGAGCCGAAATGCCGCACTCCTTCACGCGCAATGCCCAGCCCTATAAGGTATACGCCCGCCAGCAGCACCACGGTGGAACGCAAAGCAAACCTGCCGGTAACCGTCACCCTGCCGCTTTCGCGCCGCAGTTCGGCAAAAAACAGCATGGCTATGCCCAGCATGCTGCCTGCCGTCCGCAGCCCGCCGTAGTTCATGTCTATGGAACGGTGCAGCAGGCCCTGACTGTAAAAAAGGACATGGGCCATAAGCACGGTACCGCCGCCCACCAAAGCCAGCTTCACACGCCAGCGGTCACTGTGCCGCGCGTTGCGCAGTGTGGCTTCCAGATTGCCCAACGCCACAAGAAGAAACAAAATGATGAGCAGATATAACGAAAAAGCCAAAGGCTCCAGATAGATAACCTGCTCCAGCGTAAAATCAGGCAAAAACAGAAAACGGGAAACCGGAAACAGCACCACCAGCAAAGCGGGAATAAAAGAAGCGAAAAGCAACAGGCGGTTGAGCAGGCTGAGCCCCTGCCACGAAAAACCGCGTGCATACGCCAGTCCGAACAGCAGCCACGCCGGACATAACAACCCCTGCAGCAGCAGCACCGGTTGCAGCAGACCATGGGCAGGCACACTGAGATACTGCAGGGCACCTTCGGCCGCTGCCACGGCTGCTGTCACACCCACCGCGGGAATGACAGTCAGCGCCCTGCGCATACCGGCAGTGCGCACCGTGTAAACGCAGAAAGCCGCAGCCAGCAGCGCTCCCAGAAATACTGACAATATCAGCGTCATACCATACCGTCCCCGGTGTGCGGCACCTGTCAGCGCGGCAGAAAGGTGTTCAGAACAGGATAAAAATCACTGATGAAACGCGTTGCCACCTCATCAGGCTGCGGAATATGCGGAGGAACGGATATTCTGATAAACGAGGCATCCTTGCGCCCGTGCAGCAGCCCGTTGACAAGCTGCTCCCACTTCAATGCATATTCATCCGTCAGACTGCGCCCCCGCACATCAAACCAGTAATAAAACGACGTGCTCATTTCGCCATAGGCGTATTCCGCACGCACCAGATGCACGCTGCCGGCAGAAGTACGCACCACCATGGGGTTTGAAGACAACTCATACCAACCGGAACCGGGCAGACAGTTACGGGGGGAATGTATTCCGCCTTCCCCTTTAGCGCCGCCGTGATAGCCCACATACAAATCCACCACGACACCGGAACGGTCCTGATAGCGGCGCATCAGGTAGTCTGTGGGACGCAGCAGGTCCAGCACTTCGGTGCTGAATGCAGTCTGGCCCATCAGCCGCCACGGCCCCAGAGAAACAGGAATTTCCTGCAGCGGACGGTGGGGCGGAGCAGACGCTGTCGAATGTGTATGCACAAAAACAGCCGCAAGAGCCAGCAGCGCAAAAACAACGCAGAACCTAGCGCGCATTACGTCCTCCCATGCTCAGCAGCCAGCCTATGACTGCAATGAGCACCATGGCCGTGGCAAAAACAGCCAGCCCGGCAAAATCATGGAAAAAGCCTTCGGCGGCTCCTTTACCCACATGACGGGCCAGAAAACCCGTGACAAAAACCCGGAACACGTTGGTGGCCACCGCCACGGGCACAGCGGCCAGAACAAGAACAACACGCTGCCACGGTCTGCGCAGAAACATGAACCCGTATGCGGTGGACAACGCCAGCAGGCTCATGAGCGACCGCATGCCGCTGCAGGCGTCCACCACCTCCAGCGTGATGTTGGGAAAAATGATCACATTTCCTTCGCGCAGCACCGGCAGGCTGAACAGCTTGAGTCCGGCCACAGCCACTTTGGCCACAAACAGCTTCAGAGGAAAAGCCACCTCGTCATACAAAATATATGGTATCGGAATCATGAAGAAAAGATAGCCGAGCGGTACCAGCAGAACGCGGAGCAAAGGATAGCCGTATACAAAGGCAATCATGCCCGCGGTGACGATGATCATGGAAGAACGCATGGTCATGAATTCCACGGAACTCACACCGAGCAGCAAGGTCACCAGACCTCCGGCCAGAATAACCATCCCGCCTGCAGCAGGTTTCACCGGCACCTGCCGCACGGCATCGCGGCGCAGCCACAGCAGATAGCCGGCAATGAACGGCACAAGAAACCCATGCGAATAGTTGGGGTCGTGCTCCCAGTTCATAACCATTTCCACCGCTATCTGATGGTAGATGACCGCCATAAGCAGCCCGAACACCAGCAGGTACCCGCGGGTACCGCGCAATCCTTCGGCAGCGTTCATATCTGTCCTCTTACGTTATATGTCGTGCTGCGGCAGCCTGTGCCGGTTCCGTATCATGCCGTCAAACAAGGCCTCCGCCCTGCGCGCCGTTTCGCGAACGTCAAACCGCTGCGCCGCCTGCGGCTGAAAACGGACAAACCCGGCGCGTATCTGCCCGTCATCGGCAAGCAGACGGGCCATGCACGCGGCAAGCGCTGCGGCATCTCCCGCAGGAAAGGTCAGGGCCGGTGTGGCGGCCACAGCCTCGCGCAGCCCTATACAATCAGAAGCCACAAGCGGCACCCCGGCGCACAGCGCCTCCGCCGCCACAAGCGGCAGGGCTTCCCAGCGCGAAGGCATGATCACGGCGTCAAGATCATGGTATACTTCTGTCATACCGGGCTGAAACGGCATAAAAACAACATAGTCCTGCAGACCATGTTCCTGTACCTGCTTGCGGTAGACCCGTTCATAGTCGCCCGACCCCACGGCCACCACGCGGAATGCGGCATTACCCGCAGATGTTTTCTGCAGTTCCGCCACCGCATCGATAAGCAGATCCATCCCTTTTTGCGGCATGAATCTGCCCAGAAAACCGAACAGAAAAGTATCTTCATCAACACCGGCGCGACGGCGGAACCCGCCCCTGTTCTGCGGGGTGCTGCTGTACATGTCTGCTGCAATTCCCGTGGGGATGGCGGTAACCCTCGGTGCATCAGGATCAAAGCCCGGCACCTGCTCTGCAAGATGCCCGAGAATGTCGTGCCCCACACCGTACACCACATCAGCCCCCATGATGGTTCTGTTGGCAACGGCACGGCGGATGCGCCCTTTCCATCCCGTCAGGTAGCGTTCTTCAAGCACGCCGTGCACCGTGAGCACATGCGGCACCGCAGGCAGCCAGTTGGCGGCGGTCACCGCGGAAGCGGAAGTGAACCCCTGACTTTGTATCACGTCGTACCTGCGGCTGCGCAACTGGCGCCATACAGCAGCCGTCAGTGCGGCAACATCGCCCCAGCGTTCCCCGCGGCACAGAACAAGCTCGCCTCCGAACTGCTGCACATCTGCGGCCAGTGCATCACGTTCCTGCGTTTCCACCGCCAGCACGGTGACCTGCCACGCATCGGAAAGACAACCGTACACATACCGCATATACGAGCGGATGCCCCCCACCGGCCAGCGCACCACGCAGAGCAGTTGTTTACGACCGTCCATGCCTGCGTACCTCCTGAGCAAATAAAAAATTTCCCAAAACGGTGACTCCTCCGAGCCAGAGCCAAGTGTAGCGGTAAAGGTTATGGTCGCCCCATCCTTTGAACAGCATCAGGAGCAGTGTCTGCATTACAGCCTGCGCCACCAGAGAATAAAACATGAGACTGCCCGGCAGGTCACCGCCGGCAAGCCCTCCGGCACCTGCACCGGCCCGTGCTTTTCTGCGTTGCGCCTGCACAGGGCGCGGTTGCGGTGTGTGCCTGTCTGCGGCCAAAGTCTGCGGAACGGTTCTGTCCGCCGGCGCGGAACCGGCTGTTTCAGGGGTATCAGGCAACGGTTTCATGCGGTACGGGGCTTCTCCGGTCTCCTGTTGTGTCGCTTTCAGGGCATAGCCGTGCCGTGTGCTGACATTGTCTTCCGCCGGAGGCACATGGTTTTTCATGCTGTACCGCGCCCCGTTGCTGCCACCGCCATCGCGCGCGGCAGCCGGGCTGCGCACCGCAGTGCTTCTGTCATGCACATTGCGTCTGGCAGAACGCAGCAAGGCAGGGTGGCTCAGCAGCAGGCGGCATCGCCTGCGCAGCAGGATGTTCTGCCTGAACAGAACCACCACAAGACCGCCGAATGACAGAATACCGGCCAGCCCCAGTTCTCCGGCCACTTCTCCGTACACGTTGTGCGACTTGGGGCCGGATGAGAGCCCCTCCCAGCTATACCCGAAGTTGCCGGGACCTATGCCCAGCAGCGGATACCGGGTGAATACTTCCATGCCCTGCTGGAATCCTTTCAACCGGCCTTCGGCAGATTCTATGGCGCCTTTGCCCGTATGGCCGTAGCCAAAAGTGGAAAGAAAGCGCTGCTGCAGGTCATCGGGCATGAAATCCCATGCAAAGACAAGCAGCAGAAAAACGACAAAAATTCCGACAAGTTTGCGCGATGATGACATGAGCACCAGCAGCGCAAAAAATATGGCGGTCACCATGCCGCTGCGCGACCCCGTAAAGATTATGCCCACCAGCGCCATGCCCCCGTACAGCCAGAGACCGCGGCGTACCCACACGGAAGGAAACCGGCAGCGCACAAGGGCCCAGAACAAAGGCAGCGAGTACGCGATACTTGCCGCAAACGAGTTGGGGTCACCATAGGTCACATCTATCCCCACCATCCGCCGGATACCCATACGGTATACATGGCGGCCGTGGACAAAAAATTCCCACATGGATTTTCCCACATACAGCCCCATGACCGCCACAAAAGCCAGCAGGACAAATCTGAAATCGCGCTCGTTACGGACAGACAGAATAAGCATGACATAAAAAACGATATACTTCAGATAGTCTTCCACCGTCCGCCACGCAGCCTGTCCGTTGTACGCCCCCAGAGCGGAAACGAGCAAAGTCAGCGCCAGCGCCCCCACGGCCAGATGTACCGGACTGGAGGGCAGCCGTTTGCCCGGCACAAAAAACGCCGCAGCCATGAATGTGAGCATGTAGACGCGCTCAAGCCGGAAGTCTCCCAGCACCGGCCAGTATTCATACGGCCGGAATATAAGCAGAAAAAGATAGCCCGCGAGCATGAGCGGAAGCAGCATGTCACGACGCATACGGTCCTCTTCCGGTAACAGCGCAAAGCCCCCGCAACAGCCCTTCCGGCAACGCGGCCAGTGCGTAATAGCGTACGGCATCGGCCCGCATGCCGTAGTTCAGCACACTGCGGAAACAGCGGCGTGCCTGACGCCTGCTGCCCGTGGAAAAATAATGATACCCCAGAGCGAAGTACTGTTCTGACAGGCGCCCCCGCAGCACCTGCTTTGCGGTTTCATCCGCGGTTGATTCCAGTTCGCGCAGAAACACGCGGATATGGTTGGCATGATACCGTTCGGCGTTGGTTGTGCTGTTGTCACCGTGGTATTGTCTGACAACAAGAGGCTCGTCTATGAAACCGAAAGGATACAGCTTTGCTATCCGCAGCCACATGTCCAGATCCTGACAGGTCCGCAACCCCTCGTCATGCATGCCGGCTGCGGAAAAACATTCTTTGCGCACCAGCACCGTGGGCGTGAAGACAAACCCCTCGCGCAGCAGATCGACATATTTCCAGCCGCTGCCGGTGCAGGTATACCCCCGCTCGTGCAGGTATGAATGGTGTATGACGCGGCCATGCTCTACATGCTGCATATCGCAGTACACCAGACCGTATTCGGGATGGGCATCCGCAAACGCAGTCTGCACCGCCAGCTTATGCGGCAGCCACAGGTCGTCTGAATCAAGAAAGGCGATCAGCGGGCCGCGGGCCTGCCGTATGCCCTCGTTTCTGGCGCTTGAGGGACCGCCGTTTTCCTTGCGGAAATAGCGGATACGCCCTTCATAGCGCGCAGCGATGCCGGGCGTGTCATCGGTGGAACCGTCATCCACAAGAATCACTTCGTAATCCTTGTACGTCTGTGCAAATACCGACTCAAGGCACTGCTCCAGCAGATGGCCGTAATTGTACGTCGGAATAACCACACTCACCCGGGGTGTTGTCGTCATATATCACTCCCAGCCGCTTACCGGCTTCATACCCTGCTGTGTGTCCCGCTTTTGCCGGCGGGCAACGCGCCGGCTGCGGCATGTACGGAACATCCTGCCGTGCATTTTATCCGCGCCGCAGCAGCTGCCGCGCCAGACGCTGCAGCGGGGCGGGCAGCAGCACTCTGACACAGCCTTTCCACGGGTGGCTGTCCAGCGGATGAAACACCATCGCCCGCAGATAACAGCCTGCCGCCTGCAGACGCTTACCCGCAGCAAGACAGCGGTCTGCTCTGCCGTTGTAAAAGGATGCACGCGAACGCCTGCGTGCACGCGGGCTTACCCGATGCCCGTGTTCCCTGTTGAACCGTTCATAAATCTGCCAGACCACACGCACACGCTCTTCCACCTGCCGCGAGATCTGCGTGCCGTGCACACGGTACCGCACCAGAGGTTCGTCCACAGCCAGAAATCTGTGATGGCAGGCCACGCGCAGCCAGAAATCATAATCCTGACTGATACGCAGATCCTCGGCTATGTACCCGCTGACGGCAAACACACCGCGGCGCACCATGGCTGACGACATGCAGATAAAGCTGTCCACATACAGTTCGTCCAGCACGTCGCCGCTGTGCAGCACCGGGGTGTATCCGGCAACAGTCCTGCCGTGCCCGTCCATGGTTTCGCGCTGAGAATAGACAACATCATATTGCGGTGCCGCATCCAGCGCCGCTACCTGTATGGACAGTTTGTGCGGCATCCATGCATCATCAGAATCAAGAAACGCCACATAGCGTCCCGTACTTTCCCGTATGCCTCTGTTGCGTGTGTAACCCGGCCCGCGGTTTTCGTGATGCAGATAGCGGATGCGCGCATCGTCGAACCCTGCCAGAATACCGCGCACGTCACCGGGCGAACCGTCATCCACCACCAGCAGTTCAAAATCGGTAAAATCCTGTTCCAGCACGGAGCGGACAGCCTCCGCCAGATACGCCTCGGTCTTGTACACAGGCATGATGACACTTACGGCAGGCCGGTCAGACATGACGCTCCTGTCGGGTATTGATGATTTTTGCGCAGAACCTCCGGTCATGACACAGCCTCCCGCTTTGCACCGCATGCTTCCGCCATTTCTTCAAGATGGTACAGATAAGCCGCTGTAAGCGTGAACCAGCGGGTGGAGGCGCCGTAGCGGCTGTCCAGCGCTCCCCGCAGCAGACGCGGCCACAATACGGCGTTGTTCAGCAGGCGGGACCTGCGACGCAGCCCCAGCATGGCCAGTTCGCGGCACAACCGCAGACTGTGTGCGGCATCATCGCGCTGCACAGTCCCCTTCTTTTCAAAGGGGATATCAGCGAACTCCGGATATGCGGCGGTAATGGTCATGGAATGGAACCCGCGCGGCACCAGCAGCTCGTGCGGCAGAGAACACAGGTAATCGTGCAGGGAAGCGTCAAGAAACGGAGCCACTGCAATCCCCCCGCCGAAAACACCGAAGGTCAGCAGCGCGACTTCGCGGCGCAGTCTGGCCGTGAAAAAAAACCTGCGGGCGGGACGCGGGTCACCGGAACAGCGCCGCAAAGCCTCTTCCAGCTCTGCCAGTGCCATCTCGTGCGGCATGGCCGCATACAGTTCCGGCCGCAGTACAAGACGCATGGCCGTCTCGCTGAACACCGCGGGCGATGCCGTCAGCCCCCGTGCAAACTCCGCATATTCTCCGCGTTCCAGCATTCGGCAGCGCTCTTCTGTCACAAGACCGGATTCGGAAAGATTATCTCCCCCCAGACCGTCAAACACCGTGCAGCCAAGCGTTTTCAGGCGGAGTCCCGCCCCGCGGGCCCAGCTGTGCTCGTCGGCACAGAAGTCCGTTTCCAGATGGCAGCACCATTCGGCGGTAAGCCGCGAAGGAGCAGCTCCGATAATTTCATGCCTGCAGCCGGTGCGGCGGGCCAGTTCTGCTGCTATATCGGCATCATCGTCGGCCCGGGGCGGAAAATGACGCGCAGTCACCGCCAGCTGCGGAAGACGATTCTGCCTGTGCAGTTCCAGCAGGATATGCCGCGAATCTCTGCCGCCGCTCAACGGCAGCCCCACGGGTCCTTCCGTCACGCTCAGACAGCGTGAAACGGCCTGACGGAACAGATCGATGTACCCGTCCATATACCGTTTTTTTGCCGCTCCGGTCACAGGGCCCTCGTGGCATGGCGCCACGCAGACCGGATTGCTGCGAACCTGAGGAGCGCTGTCTGCGGAAAAAAGAGGCTTCCAGACCAGCGAGCCCCCCTCCGGCAGCACCCGTATGTGACGAAAGGCAGTACGTTCGCCCACAAAATACCCGACACGCAGAAAAACGGACAGTCCTTTCATATCAAGGTCTGCCGGTGCTCCGGCGGCAAGCAGGGCAGGCAGCGAGCGGGAGACACCCAGCACACCGTCCGTCCAGAAATAGTAAAGAGGATGTATGCCGTAGCGGTCGGTGAACAGCTGCAGGGTTGCACCGTCCCAGTGCCACCCTGCATAAATTCCCCCGCCATCGGGCTGTCTGTAGCCCTGTTCGTGGTGCGCAGGCCCTGCGGACAGCAAAGCGGGCTGAGCGGAATCAGCGGGCTGCGGCGATGACGGGACGTCAGCAAGCCTGCACAGACTCCGGCGCACAGATGCGGGCAGACCGAGCAGGCCGCGGGCACCGTCACGCGCCAGTATAAACACGGGCTGTCGCAGGCATTGCTGCAGCGCCGCTTGTGTCTGCCGTCTGTCAAGCATGGTATTCCTGCCTTACGCGCCGCAGCCTATGCCACATCAGCGAATATTTTTTCTTTGCTGCGGAAGTACAGCGCACCGGTGACACAAAGAAAAAGCGACAATCCGCCCCCCAGCCCAAGCAGGTCCCACGGCATGGGCACAGTGCCCAGCAGTGCGGAACGGAATCCCTCGATGACTCCTACCATCGGATTGCAGCCGTACAGCAGCCGGTACTCTTCGGGAACAAGCGACACCGGATACACCACCGGTGCGGCATACATGAGCAGCTGCACGACAAAATTGAGCGAGTAATGCACATCGCGGTACTGAATGGCCAAAGCAGTCAGCCATGTGCCTATGCCTGCGGCTGTAAGCATCATCAGCACCACCAGAAACGGCAGATACAGCACGCCCCAGGTGGGCACCACCTTATACCACAGCATAATGCCAAAAAGCATGACCATGGCGATGGAAAAATCGACCAGCTTTGCCACCACGGCCGAAAGAGGCAGCACCAGACGCGGAAAATAAACCTTGCGTATCATATTGGCGTTGCTGACCAGACTTCCCGCGCTTTCTGTCAGCGCATTGGCAAAATATGTCCACGGCACCAGTGCCGTGAAACTGAACACAGCGTAGGGCACCCCGTCGGAGTCGACCTTGGCCAGCCTGCCGAACACAATGGTGAACACCACCATGGAAAAAAGCGGCTGCACAATGGCCCACCCCACCCCGAGCAGCGACTGCGCATAGCGCACCCGGATACTGCGCCATACCAGAAACATCAGAAGATCCCTGTATTCCCAGAGTTCCTGAAGATTTATACTGCGCATTCCTTTACGCTGCTCAAGCACAACCCTGTAGCGTGCATCGGTCTTGTTCATCTGAAAAATACCTGTCTGTTCTTGTTTATTTTGTGTCCGGCAGCCTGTACAGCGGGTCACCGATGCCGCTCATCATCCAGCGTACAGTGGGGGTTGCCATAAACATGGCCTCGGCAAATGTGAACTTTCCGCTCCAGAAGCGGTCAAAAAACACGTCACCGCGGGTGTACCCCTCCACATACGGTTCTGCCACCGCTCCGAAGGTGGCCGTCACACCCTGCTCCAGAAATCCCTGCGCCCAGCACGGCGGCGAGGAGGAAAGGGAAATAAGCGTATCAGACTTCAGAAAAGCGGCCACAGCCCCCGCGGGCCAGTCCGTCCGGCGTACCGGTCGGTAGGCGTGACCTACTCCGTAAAACCACACGGTATCCTGCGGCACATCATTGTCACGCGTATAGGCATGGGGTTTCATCTGCACGGGAACACCATACCGCGACGCCGCCTGCTCCACTTCCGACACCAGTTTATTTTTGGCAAACAGTCCCGGCGCATTGTGCAGCACCAGAGTTTTTTCCGCCTGCAGAGCCTTGTCAGTCAGACCGGCGGCCGTTTCTTCGTCAGGACCATCCAGCCGCACCGCCATATACAGCCCGTGGCTGGGGTCGAAATGTCCTCCGGACCGGAACATGGGATTAGGTGTTCCCATCACACGTCCCCACGTGTAACGGCGGAAGATGTCGGAAATCATGGAATCGACACTTCTGCCCGCACCGCGCAGAGGTATGCCGAAACAGGGCACAATGACGCGTATGCGTGCAGCCAGCCGCACGCCGTCTTCCATTGTATGCAGCAGATACTGCCGCAGGGGCTCTTCTATCTGGCGCAGACGGAAACGGTGCGCGGCAGACGGCAGGTCTATCTCTAAAATTCTGTGCTCCGGCACGCCGCGCTTACGAGCATACTGCCGGGCAACGCGCATGGAAGCACCGTCGCCGCCGCGCACCAGCAGCAGCACTTCATCCGGCTTCGGCGAACGGGCGGCAACGGTGCGTACAGGGCCGGTCTCCACGGCAGTGCTCAGGTTTCCTTCAGAATCGGCAACTCTCAGGCGATAGCGGTATTCAAACCCGTCTGCCAGCGTCGTATCCCGAAAAAAACCGGGACGCTGAACCGGTACGGAAACAGTATCGCCCCCCTGTTCCACACGGCCGTTCACATATCGGGGAAAGCGGGCCAGAACTGTATATCCGGCATCTCCGGCTGCTTTGCGGGCCAGTTCATATCCCACCACATCGCGTTCCAGAGGCTGATCCCAGAAAAGCCCCACTGCGCCATGCCCGCCCACCGCGTACAGATTTTTCACTCCCTGCGGCACGCCTTCGGGATCTGTTCCCGGCCGTGCAAGCAGCATAGCGCGGGGTTTTTCCGCGCCTGCGGCGTCGTAGGTATGCAAAAAATAAACATATTGCTCACCGTTGGTCAGTCCGGTCAGTTCCAGTGTACGATCCATTCCGCAGTCTTTGACCAGCACCACAGGAGCGCCTCTGAAAACCGTTTCGTCGCCGGTGCGCAGGCGGTACACCTTGACACCTTTGATCCCCTCACCCGTCACGGCCTCTTCGTTCCACTCCCAGCGCATGACGGCGCCCCCGTCGGACGATACTATTTCGCCCGCCGAAAAAGCAGGCGGGGGGGCAGCAGACGCAGCAGCCGGCAGCACCATCAACGCCGCCAGAAAAACAAAGCCGACCAGCAACCGGCATCCGCAGGCCATAACGCTTTCACAACGGCTCATAGTCACTCTTCCTTCTGTACGCCGGAGGCATTGACATCTGCCGCGCCGCACATCAGTTCGCGGTACAGTTCCTCATAGGCAGCCACATACGCACGGGCGGAAAACCGCTCACGCACAATACGGGGATGCTCCTCAGCAGCAAGGCCGCGGGCCTGTTCATCCTGCAGCAGTTCCAGCACGGCAGCCCCCAGACGGCGGGCATTGCCCGCGGGAACAATACGGCCTGCGGCCGAACCTTCCAGCGCTTCACGCACACCGCCCACGTCAGTGGCCGCCACGGGCAGCCCTGCGGCCATATACTCCACAAGCGCGTTGGAAAAACTTTCCGAATCAGACGAAAGCACTCCCACGTCAAAGGCCGGCAACAGCCGCTGCACGTCCTCTCTGCGCCCTGCAAACACGGTGCATTCTTCCAGCTTCAGCTTGCGTGCCTGCTTTTCCAGCGCAGGCCGCGCACTGCCTTCGCCCACCAGAACAAAATGTGCCGCAGGCATTTTGCGTCGCACCGCCGCCGCTGCCTTTAAAAACACATCCAGACGCTTCACCGGCCGCAGGTTGGCCACAATGCCCGCCACGGGAACATCCGGTGCAAGCCCCAGCGCTTCGCGGGCTTCTTGCCGGGCGGCTGCCCTCATCCCGCCGTCGCCGGGCAGTGCGCCGGTATCAAACCCGTTGGGAATGACCCTCACCGCCTCTGCCGGCAGATGTTCCGTACGCCGCACCCGGGCGGCTGTGTCGGCGGAATTGGCCACAAAAACATCCGCCCCGCGGTTCAGTACCCGCAGCAGCAGGCGGTCCGGACGCGTGAGCCAGTATCCCTGATTCTTGCGCATGCTGATCACGCGGGGCACTCCGGCCAGCCATGCGGCCACGGTGCCTGCCAGTGTGGCGTCCCTGAAGTGCAGCTGCACCACATCCACACCGTCTGCCGCAAACCACTGCGCAAGCCGCAGGACTCCGCGCCATCCTTCGCGGGTTTTAAAGCTGTCTGTTCCGGCCACCCGTACCTGACACGAATCAAAAGATTCACTGATCCACTGCGAACCGCGCAGCACATAAAGCACCGGCTCGAATTTTTCCCTGTCCAGCCTGTCCAGCAGCATGAGCAGCTGTTTTTCGGTACCGGCTGTGGGCGACCAGATGCCGTCGATGACCATGCCCACACGCACAGGTCCGCCGGAATGCGGCACGCGTTCGGCAATGCCCAGCACACGCCGCGCACGACGGGGTAACACAGCAATAAAACTATTTTTCCACTGCCTCCAGCCCTGCCTGAGACAACGCGCCGCCGCCCGCAGAAACCCGTACCCCAATCCCAGATGTATGGAACCGAACACCACCGGCATATGCCGCAGCAGGGCCGGTTCCTCGCGTTTCTGCGCTTCAACGGCAGAAACGGTAAACACTGCCAGCGCATACAGCAGCACGCACAACAGCCACATGCCCAAAGGCAGAAGCCACCCCGCCAGAGCTGCCAGCAGGCACAGCGGCAGAGAGAAAACACCGGCAGCCAGAGCGGCAGGCAGGGCCGCAGGCAGCGTCAGCGTTGCCGGATGGCGGCGCCAGAGTCTGAAACGCCCCTCGCCGTACCGCACCATCTGCCGCCAGAGTTCAGGCAGGGTTTCACGCGGATAATAGCGGACAGTCAGCAGCGGGCTGGTGGCCGCGGTAAAACCGGCCTGCTCCACACGGTAGTTGAAC
Source organism: Oleidesulfovibrio alaskensis DSM 16109 (assembly GCF_000482745.1). Lineage (NCBI taxonomy): Bacteria > Pseudomonadati > Thermodesulfobacteriota > Desulfovibrionia > Desulfovibrionales > Desulfovibrionaceae > Oleidesulfovibrio > Oleidesulfovibrio alaskensis. Next base: position 132,668 of record NZ_AXWQ01000006.1, read on the forward strand.
TCCACATCTTCGCAGGCATCAAAACTTTCATCCACATAGCCCACTTTTTCCAGCACGGCACGGGTATAGGCCGCGCCATTGCTTACGGGGCTGGCTGGACCTTCATACCCGCTGTAGATCAACGAACCGGCACCATGGCCGATGCGCGATGCCCGGGCCAGCGCCACCACCCGCTGAAACGCGGTGAGCTCCGGCGGATCAAGAGGCTGCGGACGGCCGAGACAGTCGGCATCAAATCTGCGCATGCACTGGGCAACATTATGCAGCAGCATGGCATCGGGGATATGACAATGCCCGTCCACCACCAGAAAAATATCTCCCCTGCCTTCGCGGAATCCTGCATTGCGCCCCGCCGATGAGCGCCGTCCGGCATTGGGCACGTACCGCACCTGCGGTGCACGACCGGCGATCTCCTTCACTATATCCGGCGTGGCATCGTCGGACATGCCGTCGGCAACGATAATCTCGAACCTGTCATGCGGATACCGCTGCGCCAGAAGCTGCTCAAGCGTGGCGGCGATAAACTGCTCCTCGTTGCGTACGGGCATGACCACCGTGATAAACGGCCAGACGCCTTCGTCCCGCCGCCACAGAGGAATTTCCGCAGATTCAGCCTCCGCAACCGCCTGTGCGACGACTTCTTCCTGCACCTGACCGGCGGCCTGTTGCTCACCTGCGGCCTGTTGCTCACCTGTGGCCGGAGAAGCCTTTCCGCGCCGCGCCAACAGTCCGCGCACTGCGGCAAAAGACATTACGCGTCCTCCTGCCGCCGCACGGGCTGCTGCTGTTCCTTGCCGGACACGGCACCGCCGCGGCCGTCCGTCCACGCACAATGCTGCGGGGTAACGGCACAGGGCATCGGCGTTATCCGTCTGTAAAGATTCAGATACTGCTCTGTCTGCCCCGCATAGGAAAATGACCGGCTGATGAACGAATAAGCATTTTCGCCCATGGTTCTGCGCAGGGCGGGATCATCCAGCAGAGAGCCGACGGCGGCGGCCAGTGCGGCATCGTCACCCGGTTCCGTCACCAGCCCCGTGTGCCCGTGGCGCACCACCTCGGGCGAACCTCCGGCGCGCGTGCAGACCACGGGCCTGCGGCAGGCAGCTGCCTCCAGCGCCACATTGGGCAGGCCCTCGGTAAAACTGGGCAGAACAAAAATATCGCATTCGTGCATGATGCCGCGCATGTCCTTACGGAATCCGGGAAGAAAAAAACGGTTCTGCAGTCCGGCTTCCTCTATCTGACGCTCCAACCGGCTGCGCAGCGCCCCCTCGCCGAAAACGGCAAAATACACATCAGGATGCCGCTCGAGAACCATGGCCGCCGCACGTATCATTCCGGCGTGATTCTTTTCCGGCGACAGCCTGCCCGCGGTGATGACCACCTCCGCCGTATCCGGTATGCCCAGCAGCGGGCGCAGCACCCCCGCAGAAGGAGGGTACGTCTCCAGATCAATGGCGTTGTGAATGACGCTTACCCTGGCAGCCGGCACGCCGGCTTCGACAACTTTGGCGCGCTGTCCGGCGGAAACCGCCACAACATGTCTGGCAAACCGCAGAAAAAGCCTGTCCAGACGCTCATACAACCGCACTCGCGGGCACTCGCCGGTCCAGCCGCGTGATACGGCCACCTCCGGCACACGCATAAACCACGATGCCAGTCTGCCCACAACATTGGCTTTGTATCCGTGCGTGACAAGCAGATGCACCTGTTCACGGTGCAGCACCCCCGCCAGTTCCCCGATGAGCAGCGGATTAAACGCTCCCTGCCGTCTCAGCGGCGCCACGGGAATACCCCGCTCCTGTGCATGCAGATACAGCTCGTTACGCCTGCCTTCTTCAAAAAAAGGAATGAGCAGCGGACGCACCCCTGAACGCTGCAGATGCTCCAGATGGGTAAGCACCTGCCGTTCCGGCCCCCCGTAAAAATTGCTCGCTATGCAATGTGCCACGGTGACGGGGCCTTTTTCGGGTAAAATGCATGCAGATGACGGTAAAGCGGCGCTCATACGCGTTTTGTCCTTTGCCATACAGTGCGGTTGATGCCCAGAAGGCCTCTGACAGTGGCATAAACAAGCTCGTACACCACCACCGGCAGATACAGCGTCCACAGAACCCGCCGACGGGTAAGTCCCGCACTGACGGTTCCCGCAACAACCATGGCGGCCTGCACCGCCAGCAGGCACATGCTCCATGCCGTAATGAACCCGCTATGCAGCAGCACCCCGGCAGCCAGCGGCAGCAGAACAGTCAGCAGCATCAGCGGTCTGCTGCCCGTCAGCATACTCCAGCCCGCATCAAACAGGGCCGCCTGACGCTCTGCCAGCCCCTGCCGCATGAGAACCAGTGCCTCGCGCCGGGAAATACCGGCATTGCCGGAAGCCCAGCGCAGACGCTGCATGCGCAGCTGTTCCACCGTGACGGGGCTTTCGGCCAGCACCTGCGTCTGCGGCATGTAGCGCACCCCCACGCCCGCACGCAGCAGTTCCAGCGTGTACTCAGTGTCTTCGGTGATGGAAAAAGCCCGCCATGGGTGCGCCCGCAGCACCGCGGCGGAAAAACACATGCCGTTGCCCCGCAGCACGGCAGGCAGGCCCAGACGCATTTTGCCTTCGTAAAACAGAATATTTTCCATCACGTTGCCCACATGCAGCCACCAGGTCAGCGGCGCCGCATCGGGATTCAGAATTCCGTATTCCGCCTGCATGACATGATTACCGGCCTGCAGTCCCGCGGCAAATTCACGCAGCAGGCCTGCGTCCGGCACCGTGTCTGCATCCAGCACCACCACAGCATCCACCCGGGGCAGCGAAACACAGGAGCAGCCTGCGCACCCGTGAGCGCCGCCCAGCAGGGCATCAAACGCAAAACGCAGGGCATAGCCCTTGCCTCTGCGGGCGGCATCGGACCGCACAAGCACCGTGGCACCCGCGCCGGATGCCGCCTGCGCCGTACCGTCCGTGCAGTTATCGGCCACCACCAGCACACGGAATTCATCCGCAGGATACTCCATGGCCAGTGCGGCCTGCACTGTGCGGGCGATGCCGGACTCTTCGTCATGGGCCGGTATGACAACCGCAAAAAAACAGCCGCCGGTCCGATCCCTGTCTGAAGCAGCAGAAAAAGCGGATACAGGCGACTGCCGCACGCATGGCCGCCAGCCAAGCACCGCCAACAGCGCAAGCCATGCTGTGGCGGCCGTGGCAAATGCCAGAATCAGGCATAAAAACGCGTACAGCACAGGCTATGCTCCCGGTGAAAACGGTTTTTCGGCCAGTCGGGAAATACAGAACCGGAACTTACCGCTGCTTTCCGACTGTATGGAGTCTGTAAACTCCACGTCGTACCGCATGCTCCGGCCGAAACGGGTCCACACCAGCTGCGCCAGAGTCTCCAGCGCGCTATCCTGCCAGTCGGCGCCGCGCACCATGCGGAACACCAGATAATCCAGCTCTTCCTGCACAATCTGCAGCTGCTTTACGCCGGAAAGCTTCATGGCGAAATTTTCGGTCAGCGAAATGCCGGAAATAAACTCTCCCTGCGGCGTGCGCACGTAGTCGGCTATTCTGCCCTCCACCGCGGCAAGCCGCGGATAGCTGCGTCCGCAGGCGCAGGTACCGGCCATAAACCGTGAAACATCACCCACGCGGTAGCGGATGAAAGGCATGGCAAGGTTGCTCAGGTCAGTTACCACCACTGCTCCGGGTTCACCCTCAGGTACCGGCCTGCCATCGGCATCCACACATTCCACCACCAGCGTGTCCATATTTACATGCAGCCCCTGATGCTGCTCGCATTCGCAGGCAATGAGACTGACCTCTTCGCAACCGTAGCGGTTGGTCACTTTGCAGCGGAACACATCCTCCACCATGGCGCGTTCAAAATCGTGCAGCACCATGGCCGTGCTGATGATACCCCGCGGATAAATGCCCGACAGCCCGCGGGCCTTCATGAACGAAGCAAAAAGGTACAGAGAATGGGCATGGCCGAAGAGCAACACCGGCCGCACACGCAGCAGCGTACGGTGAAAATCGTTCATGGCCGCTTCATCCATCCGCAGCGTGTCCAGAAAGGTCATGCGCTGCAGCAGCAGATTACGCAGCCAGAGGCGCCAGTTCTGCGAACTTTCAGGATTGCCCCACACAGCGCCCACACGTTCGCCCAGACGCCAGCCCGCCCACATGTCATGGCGCAGGGTGCAGGCTCTTTTCCACTGCTGGCTGGCTTCATCCTTGGCTATCTCCAGCGAAACACCTGTTGAACCGGATGTTTTTGTCCAGACAAGTTTGTCCTCCGGCACATTACCGGCCAGCAGGGTCCTGCCCGCAGAGCGGATGTGTTCTTTTTCCAGCACCGGCAGTGCGTAAAAATCATCCCAGCTGCGCACGCTGTCGGCATCTATGCCCTGTGCAGCCCACAGAGCACGGTAGTAAGGCACATGAGCAGCCGCATGCCGCAAGAGACCGCGCAGGCGTTCCCACTGCAGCGCGCGCATTTCGTCAAGCGGACGGTACTGGTTTGCACTGACGGTTTTCAGGTGACGCAGATACGGTGAATGTTCGTACACCGCCCACATGGGAGCAATAACGTGGCGCGCCACATACGAAAACCAGTCCGGTGCATTGGTGCGGACAGTCTCTGCGGAATCAGACATGCGCGTTTTCTCCTGAAAAGCTGCCCTGCGGTGCAGATACTGTCTGCATTGTGCCGGCGCCCAGCGCGTCTTCAAGCACCTGCGCCATGGGGGCAAAACTGTGGTGGGTCAGCAAATAGCGCAGCTTGCGCTCCATGCGCCCCAGATTAAGATAATGGCGGAAACGCGAACGCAGAGGAACGCGCCCCGGTATTCTGGGCTGGGCGGGGTCTATTTCCCACGGATGAAAGTAGAGTACGGCAGGATGGTTGCGGCTGTTGAGCGCGGCATACGCCCTGCCTATTAGCGGTGCAGGCAGCAGACGCAGATAGCCGCCCCCCGCCACGGGAAAATTGAAAGACCGTCTGCCGGCAGAAAACACCACGGTACTGGGCGGAAACTCCGCCAGCAGCCCTTGGCCGCACTGCATGACATGCGGAAAGCGTTCTGCTCCGGGCATACCGTAGATATCGTGATGAATGGGAAAGATGCTGGAATCGTAGGTGAACCCCAGCTGCTGGAGGATATCAAGCGCCCACAATGTGCTGCGGGTGATGGTCCAGCTGGGGGCGCGGAACCCGACTACGGGCTTTCCGCCCACATCTTCAAGATAGCTTTTCGCCCGCTGCACGTCCTGACGGAACACATCGGGGGACTGGGCGGTTATGCGCCGGTGGGCGTAGCCGTGGCAGCCTATTTCATGGCCGGCATCGGCAATGCGCCGTACAAGCCACGGGTGGCGTTCGGCCACCCAGCCCAGCATAAAAAAAGTACCGCGCACCGACAGCTCTTCAAACAGTTCAAGCACGCGCAGCGTATTGCCCTGCACCCGCGAAGGCATTGATTCCCAGTCTGCCGGACGCACACAGCTGTCAAACGCGCTGACATGGAAATAATCCTCCACATCGACAGTAAGAGCATTGCGCATGCGGTATCCTCCTTTCAGCTTGCGCGGGTGCGCCGAAAGAAGGATTCACGGACGTTAGAACGTGACGCCGACTTCGGCCATAATGCGGTTTGCGGCCCACGGGTTTTCACCCGCTTCGTCCACGCTTTTATATCTGTACGTCAGGCTTGCGGTAACATTCTCCTGCATGGCGTACGACAGCGAAGCATCACAGTACCAGCGGTCAGTCACACCATCGGGGGCGTCTTCGCTTTCGTATGTCAGGCCGCCGCCCAGCGTGGCTCTGGGCGAAAGCTCATATGTACCCCGTAACGAAGGCCGCCAGCTGCGGGTGGTGCCGCTGCCCGAATCCTGACCGTCACCGGCCGAATCTTCAGCCTCTTCCGATTCGCGGTACTGCATGTTCAGCGACAGGGTTGCCCTGTCAAAAATCTTTGTCAGTCCGGCAGAGTATGTACTTGTCAGCAGCAGTTCGCCGGAATCAGGATCATCCTGATAATCCTGCACGAAACCAAGCGTACCCACCACCGAACCGAATGTGTGCACCAGCGAAGCTTCGTAGTACATTTCCACCGCGGAGCCGCCCTTGTCGTATTCGTTGAACGAGGGCCCGAACCGCAAGGAAATCCGCGAGTCTTCGGCATAGTCGTAGGTGCCCCCTACATAAACTCTGTGCCGCGTCAGGTCGTCTGAAGACCCCTCGTCCTCTTCGGCGTTTTCCACCGTAAAGGAATACCCCGCCAGACCGCTCAACCGTTCAGAAATTTCTCTGTTCGCGTCCGCAAAAAGCTCGTGCGAAATTTTGTTGGTGCCGTCGTCTTTCTGGGCATAACGCACGTCCCGCAGCCTGTATCCCGTATTTATCTGCGTGCGCTCGTCGGGATTAAGCACAAAATACGGCGACAGTATGGCCACATTTTTATCCACCGTGCCGGACGAAGACGTCTCGTCACCTTCAATGACTTCACCCCGCCGTGCATCTGAATACACCGAACTATAGGTATCTGTCAGGCTTATATAAAAAAAGTCCTCGACAGCATTGACCAGCACCTGGGCCGCAAGCTTGTGGTTATAATCGTCTTCATAGGTGCCGTCTTTGTAGTACTGGTAGTCGCCTGAATACAGCAGCGATCCTGTTACCCTGCCCCCTTCGTAGGTGGCTCCCAGCGTGGGTTTGACATGTGTGATGAAGTCACCGCGGCCGCCCGCGCGTTCATCCACGTTGTCGTTATATTCGCCCCCCGCGCCGATACCTGCTTTCAGATCGATTTCCGCAGCCTGCGCACACAGCGGCAGGCTGAGCATCACAGCCACAAGGAGCCGGAAGAAATACTTCATGTTTCTTTCCGTTAGGGTTCAGGTTGCCTGACAGGTGCCGCAGAAGAAACCACCGCACACAGTATCCAATTATGCCATCAAACCCTGTACCCCACTGCTCCGGCAAGGTCAATCGACCGATATCTAACAAGGCGGAAAATCAGGCTCAATCGCCGCCGAAAACCCGCCGAAACCATCCTTTGCGCCGTTCCGGCTTCTGCCGGTAAGGCTGTACCTGCGGTGCGGCCCCGCGCTGCATTCTTTCCGCGTGCAGCGACTCCACCCTGCCGGCCAGCACCGTCACGCGCTTTTCCAGTGCGCCCAGCCGTTCAGCCATATCCGCCAGCATGTCCGGCCCGCTTTTTTCATAACCGCGTTCCAGCACATCAAGCCGCTGTCCCAGATCCTGCAGCATCAGCATCATACGGCGGGCCACACTGGAAGCATCGCGCCGTACGGCAGTGCGCCGCTGCTGCTCTGCGGCGGGGGCAGGTGCCGACGTTTCATCCACGGGCCAGAACTGTCTTTCAAAATCCAGTTCCGCCAGCAGGTCCTGCAACTCCGCAGAGTTTATGCTGCGCCGTCCGGCGGCATAGGCATCAAGCAGCACATAATCACACAAAATATTGACCAGTCGGGGTATGCCGCGGGTTGCCTCGTGCATCAGCCCGAAAACTCCCTCACCCCACTCCATGGCGTCGCGGTTGCCCGCCCGTTCCAGCCTGAAGAGCACATACTCGCGCAGCTCTTCCTGACTGAGCGGCGCAATGTGGCAATGCACCTGTATGCGCTGGCGCAACTGTACCAGTGCAGGTGAACGCAGCAGATCGCGCAGTTCCGGCTGTCCCACCAGAATTATCTGCAGCAGTTTGGCGCTGTCCGTTTCCAGATTGGACAGCATGCGCACTTCTTCCAACAGTTCCTGACTCAGGTTCTGGGCCTCGTCTATGACCAGAACAGCCCGCCGTCCCGCCGCATACTGATCTATGAGAAAATCATTCAGATCACGCAGCATGACCATCTTGTCGCGGCCCGCCGTTTCCAGCCCGAAGTCATCATTGATCATGGCCACGAGCTGGGTTGAATCCACCCGCGTGTTAAACACCTTGGACAAAACCATGCGGCCCAGATCACGCTTGAGCATCTCCCGGATGAGCGTGGTCTTGCCCGACCCGACCTCGCCGGTCAGCAGTATGAAGCCTGAACGTTCACTGAGCCCGTATTCAAAATACGCCAGCGCCTTGCGGTGGGCTTTGCTGGGGTACAGAAAGTCAGGATCGGGCAGCAGCTCGAAAGGCTTTGTCCGCAGATGAAAAAACTCGTTGTACACTGTGTCTCCGTTGTTGCGGCACGATGCGGCTATGCGCCGGAACCGTAACCGCCATACCCGTAGCCGTAGCCGTAACGGCCTCTTCTGCCCCCGCCGCTGCGTGCATTGTTGTACACAACCCCCAGCATGGTGGCACCTTCCAGCGCTTCCAGCGACTCCCGCAGGTCTTCCATGGTGGCCACATTTTCACGCACCACCATCACCACGCCGTCAACCACCCGGCTCAGCGAACGCGTTTCAGAAAACGGCAGCACCGGCGGCGTATCGATAATAAGATATCTGTCGGTGTAGCGGTGTTTCATCTGCAGCAGCAGATCCTGCATCATGGTGGAGGCAAAAAGCTCTCCGGGGTTGGGCACAGCCCTGCCCGCGGGCAGGAACGACAACCTGCCAAGACCGGTGGGCACCAGCGCCTCACCCACATCTGTACCGTCAAGCAGACAGTCCGTAAGGCCGGGAGTACGCGCCACACCCAGCAGTTCATGGCAGGTGGGCCCGCGCAAATCCGCGTCGATAAGCAGCACCGTGTGGTCAAATTCCTGTGCAAGACTGATGGCCAGATTGGCGGAGGTAAGGCTTTTGCCTTCGCGCGAAAGGGCGCTTGTGACCATCAGCATGTTCTGAAAACCGCTGCGCTTGGTCAGTTTGACCAGCCGTTCCTTGAGCTTTCTGTATTCTTCGCTCAGACCGGACTGCATGGCAGTGGCGGTGACAAGCTTGGGGCTGAGCCGCACCTGCCGGGCTGCCGCAACGCGCGGCGCCGGCAACGGACCGGCAGGCCCGCCTGAATCTTCAGCGGGAGTATGCGGCACTCCGGACGGAGCACCTCCGCCTCCGGCGGGGCGTGGCGGCGTATCTTCCGCGTTATGTTCTTTATCCTTACGCGCCCTTGCGAGCGCCTGTTCAATTCTGCTCATATAAATACTCTCCGGAAAAACCGGTTATATACCTGCAGGTTGTGTACCGCACCACCGCACCGCAAAAAGGTCTGCAAACGATGCCGGCCATGCGGCCTTAAAACCAGCTTTTTACGGTAAAGACCGCACCAGCGATAAAGTTTTCCATAAAACGCAGCTGCAGAAATTCCGCCGCGGCAACGGCAACCACGCCACCGCACAACAGAACACCGCACGCCGTCACAGCGGCACGACGCCTGAAAATACGCCGCTCCTCCGCTACATCTGAAATACTGGGCACCACCGCCATCACATGAAACCCCAGCCTGCGCAGGTCTTCAACCGAACGCACCCGCGGATTCAGCAGGTCGAACAGAAAAAGCACCCCGAATGCTCCGCCCAGACCGGCAGCCATGCCCGCCAACAGTATGAGCCAGCGCTTGGGGCTGACCGGTACCGAAGGCAGCACGGCCGGATCAATAATGCGGAAACTCACCGCCTTGTCCTGCAGCTCCATTTGCTTTGAAACCTCGGACTGTCCGTAGCGCCCCACAAGCTGTTCATAAATAAGAGATTCCTTGCGCTTGCGGTTTTCAAGATCGGCAAGTTCCGTCGCTACCGAAGGAATTTCGCGCAGCAACCGCTCGTTGTCCGCTATTTTAGAAACAAGCTGTGCTTCCTGCTGTTCCACGGCGGTCAGCTCAACCTTGATACGCTGATACTCGGAAGTTCCGTAGATTATCTTGCGTTCTTCTTCCCCCTTGCGGGCCACTTCACGCCGGAGTCCTTCTATCTCCTGTTTTGTCCTGATGACAGCGGGATGTTTTTCCGTGTAGCTGACAAGCATGGCGGCAAGCTGCGCCTCCAGCGTTTCCAGCCTGTTGCGCAGCGGCGTATTGCGCAGCATGACACCGCGCTGCGCCAGCAGATCTGTCTTGCGGATACGCAATGCCTGCAATTCTTCCTGCGCCATCTGAATTTCACGCCGCAGTGCCGGTTCACTCATATTCAGAATCTGGCCGCGGCTGGCTTTAAAGCTGTCTATCTCCGCCTGCACGGCTTCTATGCGCTTGCGGAAAACCTCTATCTGGTCTGCAAGAAAACGGGTGGCTTCAAAAGATTCCTCGCGCTTGTCGGAGGTGCTCTGTTCTATGTAATGGCGGGTCAGGGTGTTGACAAAATCACGCGCCAGCACAGGATTGCTGCTCTCGTACGAAATAAAAAAAAGACCGCGTTTTTCGTCCAGCCCCACACTAACCTTTCTGCGCACGGAGGTTATGCGTTCCTCCAGCGCAGGTCCGCTCAGGCCAAGGTCCATGTCCAGTTCTTTCATCACCGAAAGCAGTGAAGAGCGGCTGAGCAGCGACACATTGAGAATACGGATTTTAGCGCCCATGGAAGGCGTTATGGCGATACCGCGCACCAGATCATTTATGACGTTCTGCTCAATGGCCACAGTGCTTTTGGCCTGATATATCTTGGGCAGCGAATACGCGAACCCGAGAGCCGCCAGCATAACCACGGCGGCCATCAGCCAGAAGGCCAGAGCATGCTCCCAGAGCAACCGTATATAACGCAGTATGTCGAGGCCGCCACCGGCCTCGACATCATCCAGCATTGTGTTCATGAAGACCCCGCGAATCCGCTAGAAAAAGCTCTTTTTCACTATTACGTAGTCACCCGGCTGCAATTCCAGATTCTGGGTCAGGTCGCCGTCGTTCACCAGATCGCCGCCGCGCACGGCAATGGATTTTTTTTCCACCCCGTCATGCCGTACTATCACTGTATTGTTCCTGTCGGCAAATTTGTTGAAACTGCCTGCCTCAAGCAGCGCTTCAAGCACGCTCAGCCCGTCGTGGTGAGGAATGGCCATGGGGTTGTTCACCGCGCCCATTACAAAAACATTGCGGTCGGCACGGTACGGAATGAAGATTCTGTCCCCCGGCTGCAAAGCCACATCGTTTTCCGTTTCGCCTTTTACAAACAGGCCGGTAAAACCGGAGACTATTCTGCGCCCCTGACGGGAAAGGTAGGCATTGTCAAAGTCTGCCGTATCTCCCGGAGACAGCTGCGCCAGCAGCTCCAGCAGGGTGGTGCTGCGTTCCAGCGGCACCACGGCCGCCTGCACCCCCGCACCGTGCACCGTGACCGAATTGTTGCGCACCTGTGTCACGCTTACGGTTACAATGGGGTTGCGTACCAGTTCGGCAAGCTTGCGCGACAGTTCTGTGGTCAGCTGCTGAGGCGTTTTGCCCTGCGCCATAACCTCACCCAAGTTCGGACTGCGCGGTCTGCGGCTGGCCCGCACCCTGCACGAAGGCTTTGTGCTCACCGTGGAACCGGGAGTGTACTTCATACCCGACCTCATAGCCCGCTGGACAGGAGAACGGCGCTGCGCCGACTTCATATGTTATGACAGGCTGCACGAATGGAGCGGTTTTGGCGGCATACGCATAGAGGATGACGTGCTGGTGACTGCCGGAGGACCGCAGGTGCTGGGCAGACCCATTCCCAAAACCGTACGCGAAATCGAAGAAGCCATGCGCGGATAACCCGCGGCGGATATTATGCATACCATAAGGGACTCCGGTCCCTTTTTTATTTATCCGCCGGTTACTGCAAACCGCTGTCTGATATCCCTTGCGGCACAGAAATCACCGGTTATGCTGTCCGCACCAAACTTGTCTTGACAGTTTTCACAGCCATCCATAATTTTTGCTTTCCGATAATTTTTTATTACACTGAAACTTCAAACGAGGGACGACCGTGTCTGTTGAAAACCGCTCCGCCGCCATCCAGCGATTCATCCCGCTTGTGGACTTTCTGGGAACCTTTTTGGGCAAAGACTGTGAGGTCGTGCTGCACGATACCTCGCGCCCCGACAGTTCTGTGGTGGCCATAGCCAACAGCCACATAAGCGGCCGCAGGGTTGGTTCTCCCATAACCGACCTTGCCCTGCAGCTGATGAAAGCGGGCACATCGGAGCGCGAGAGTTTTGTCATCGGGTACAAGTCACAGGCGCGTGACGGACGGGCGCTGCATTCGGCAACCTATTTCATACGCGAAGACGACGGCACGCTGGCCGGCATGCTGTGTCTGAACATGGACAACACCGGCCTGCTGGAAGCGCGCGACCTTATAGAGCGCTTCATCCAGCGGGGGCGCATGGAAAAACCCCGTCCCGAACCGGAAAACGGCCATTCGCTGGAAACGTTTGCCGAGTCGCTGGAAGACCTGACCGGCAGTAGTATTCTGCAGGTGGTCAACGGCGCCGAAATACCCCCCGAACGCATGACGCCTGACGAAAAAATTGCCATAGTGCGCACTCTTAATGACAAAGGGGTGTTTTTGCTCAAGGGCGCCGTGGCCGTGGTGGCGCGGCATCTGGCCGCCTCTGAAGCCACCGTGTACAGATACCTGCAGCGCGTCACCGGCTGACAGCACAAAAGCTCCCGCAAGCGGGAGCTTTTTTTATTGCTGTGCCGCATTTTCGCGTTGACAATAATTTTTTATCACAATAAAAAAATATCAACAGCAGCAAGGAAAGGTTCCCACCCAGCCAACACCGCGGAACCGCACCATGCTGCCGACAACTTTTTTGCACCCGCTGCAGGGCGATACGTGACGGACGCACTGCACCGGGCGCAAGGAAGAAAAAAGGAGACCCGGCTATGTTCAAAGCTATTGCCACAGACAAAGCACCCGGGGCCATCGGCCCCTACTCTCAGGGCACCGAAACGCAAGACCTTGTCTTCACTTCGGGCCAGCTGCCCATCGACCCTGCCACCAAAGTCATGCCCGAAGACATTTCGGAACAGACCAGACAGGCGCTCGAAAACGTCAAATCCGTGCTTGAAGCCGCAGGCTGCAGCCTGAAGCAGGTATTCAAGACCACGGTCTTTCTGGCCGACATGGCCGACTTTCCCAAAGTGAACGAAGTGTATGCCACTTACTTCAGCGAGCCTTTTCCCGCCCGCAGCTGCGTTCAGGTTGCTGCCCTGCCGCTGGGCGCGGGAGTGGAAATAGAAGTGGTTGCGCGCCGGTAATTCAGGGGGAAGCCGGAGCTGCTGGGTGAACTGGAAAAAATAATGATGCAGGTTGTCAGCCGCGTCGTTATTCCCATTCTGCCTTTCTTCATTGCCACCACCTTTGCCGGCCTTGCCTACGAAGGCAGCCTCACACGGCAGCTGCCGGTATTCCTCAAGGTCATCGTACTGGTGCTGCTGGGCCATTTCATCTGGCTGGCCGTCATGTACACCATTGCGGGCATTGTTTCGCGCCGCAACCCCATCGAGGTGCTGCGCCACTACCCGCCCGCCTATCTGACCGCCGTGGGCACCATGTCCAGCGCCGCCACACTGCCCGTGGCACTGGAATGCGCATCGCGTTCACGGGTGCTTTCCAAAGACACGGTTGAATTTGCCGTGCCGCTGGGCGCCACCATCCACCTGTGCGGTTCAGTACTTACCGAAACCTTCTTCGCCATGACCATCTCGCTGATGCTGTACGGCCACATGCCCGCTTTCGGCACCATGTTCGTGTTCATCATCCTGTTCGGCGTATTCGCCATCGGCGCTCCGGGCGTGCCCGGCGGCACGGTCATGGCTTCGCTGGGCATTGTGGTGGGCGTGCTGGGATTCGACCCCGCGGGCGTTGCCCTGCTGCTTGCCATCTTTGCTCTGCAGGACAGCTTCGGCACGGCATGCAACGTAACCGGCGACGGTGCTATTGCCCTGATGCTCGAAGGCATATTCAACAGAAACGGAGAGCTTTCGGGGCACAAGCTATAGGCACGTTCCGCCGCATCTCCATGACAACGCCATAGAAACGGATATATATATGCTCAAACCGGAATGGTCCCGATATATAGACCTGCTGCACAAGGAAGTTGTGCCGGCACTGGGCTGCACCGAACCTGTCGCGGTGGCGCTTGCAGCCGCACATGCCGCAGCAACTCTGGGCCGGACGCCCGACCGCATAGAAGTGAAGGTCAGCGGTAATCTGCTGAAAAACGGCATGGGTGTGGGTGTGCCCGGAACAGGCACCACCGGCATGAACATAGCTGCCGCCGTAGGTGCACTGGGCGGCGACCCGCAGCGCGGTCTTGAAGTGCTGGCCGGACTGACACCGGAGCAGGCCGAAGCAGGCAGGCAGATGGTGGCAGAAGGCAGAGTGGACGTTTCCGTGGCTCAGGGCGCTCCGCTGCTGTACGCCGAAGTCACGGTCACCGGCGGCGGACATACGGCCCGCAGCGTGCTGGTGCACGAACACTCGAACATCGTACGGCTGGAACGCGACGGCGAGACGGTCTTCTCCGTGCCTGTGCAGGACCTGTCACAGGGCGGCGTGGAAGAAAAATGGCCTCTGACCATGGCGGCCATTCACGAATTCGCCACGCAGGCACCGTATGATGCCATAGCCTTCATACTGGAAGCGGCACGGCTGAACGAAGCCATTGCCGTGGAAGGTCTGGCCAGGGAATACGGCCTGAAAGTAGGCCGCACCATTGATGAAAACATACGCAAGCACCTGATGTCCGACGATGTCAGCACGCTGGCGGTCAAACTGACGGCCGCCGCCTCCGACGCCCGCATGGCCGGTGTGTCATTGCCGGTCATGAGCAACTCGGGCAGCGGCAATCAGGGCATAACCTGCACCATGCCCGTGGTGGCTTTTGCAAAGCGTCTGGAATCAAGCGACGAAAAGCTTGCCCGCGCGCTTATCATGAGTCACCTGACGTCCATTCACATGAAGCACCGCCTTGGCAGGCTTTCCGCACTGTGCGGAGCCACTGTGGCGGCGGCGGCAGCCGGATGCGGCATAGTGCTGCTGATGGGCGGCGGTATGGAACAGGTGGACCGCACCATACGCAACATGGTGGGCAACGTGGCTGGCATGATCTGCGACGGAGCCAAAACCGGATGCGCCATGAAAGTGGCTTCGGCGGTAAGCGCCGGCCTGCAGTCCGCAATGCTTGCCATGGACGGCATAGGCATAGACCGCCGTGAAGGCATTGTGGAAGACGACATAGAGCTGTGCATCGCCAACCTTGCCCGACTGGGCAGTGACGGTATGCAGGAAGCCGACAGGGTGGTGCTGGACATCATGGTTTCCAAAAAGCCCTGAATCTGACGCCACAGACCGGCAACGGGCCGGAACAGCGTTACTTCCGCCATATGAAAGGCGCAGCCCCCATGCTGCGCCTTTCTGCATGGTTGCCCGGAAGCCGCACAAACCGGACGTACCCCGCGCATAAAAAACACCCCGCACGGCAACCCGTGCGGGGTGAACATACACCGATGAGTCTGCGGCGTGGCTACTTGATGGAATCAACAGGGTATCCGGCTTCTATCCATGCACGGATGCCGCCGGGATGACGGTAGACATTGGTGTAGCCCAGCTTGCGTGCCCAGGCTGCGCCGTTATGCGAGCGGGTGCACTTTACAAAGCCGCAGTAAAAAACCAGCACACGGTCTTTATCGGGACCCAGCATGGCTTCAAATTCAGCCTGACTCTTGTCTCCGGTTTCCTTCATGTCCCACTCATTCATATCAGGAATGGGAAAAAGAAACTGAGCCGCGCCGGGAATATGATTTTTCTTGTAGGAAGCTTCATAGGGCATGGTGTCCACGATAAGCATGGAACGACCTTCGTCTATCCACTTTTTCAGCTCTGCGGTGGTCACCACGTCATAGTCGCCGCGCTGCACTTCCTTAACCAGCTTGACCGTCTTTGTTTCCAGATCAAGTTCGTTTTCAGAAGACATAAAAGGCATGTTGCAGGCTGAAAGCGCCAGCACCGCGGTCAACATCACCAGCAGGGATACAATCCTTTTCATTTTCCTTTCCTCCTCAGGCTCAGCAGTTACAGGTGATCCGGCTGTTTTCCGGTTACAGAAAAACTCTTCCGGCTACACGCATGCGCCACCAGTACAGATGACATGCGCCCGCCAGCATAACAACGTCACGCACAAAGGCATCGCGTAACGCGCTGCCGTCCTCCACACCTTCAGGCAGGTCACCGGGTTCAAAGCAGCCGCAGTCGCCTATGGTAAGACCGGCAGCCATGGCATACCCGAGCACCCCCAGAAAAAGCAGCAGCATTGCCGTCACGGCAGTCAGACCGCCGCGCCTGTCAAAAAACAGCAGCACTCCCGCGGCAACCTCTGCCAGCGGCAGCAGAAAAGCCACCCACGGCACAACGGCTTGCGGCAGCATGCGGTACTCCTCGATGACCCGCGCAAAAGCCTGCATATCGGCAAGCTTCATGGCACCAGCCACCAGAAACAACACCGCCAGAGCAAGGCGCACAACCCTGTATGTCCAGACAGAGGATACAAACCGTAACATCATAATACCCATGCCTTTATGGTTCCGCGCACGATAGCCTCAGCCGGCGGCAAAATGAAATTGATAGTAGAAATGAAAAAACAATAACGCATAGACAAACCTGATAATTACATGGCCGCGCTATCAATAAAAAAGCCGCCTTCCTGAGCGGCAGCCGCACCGCGCCCCCTTGGACGTAACAGTAAATGCGCGTATAACGCCCCCCATGGCGAAAGCAAAAAAACTGCGGGAAGGATTCACAACCGGCACGGCAGCTTCCGCAGCGGCAGCCGCCGCTGTAAAGCTGCTGCTCACCGGCGGCAGCTCTCAGGCCGTTTCTGTGGCACTGCCCCCGTTCTGCGGCGATGCCCGCGGAAATATACAGCGGCTTACCGTACCGGTATCGGCATGCAGCCGGACAGCCGCAGCACAGGCCGCAGCGCAGGTGGTCAAAGACGGAGGCGACGACCCTGACGCAACCCACGGCAGTGTCATACAGGCGCATGTGGCGCTGTGCAGTGCGCCTCCTCCCGCAGAAGACACATGGCGGGGCAGACGCATAACAATCAGCGCGCAGACCATGACCGGCATTGCACAGGCGCTGGACAACGGCGACGGCAGCCTGCACCGTGCCTCGCAATGTCTGGATATTCATATTTACGGCGGCACCGGTGTGGGGGTCGTGACTCTGCCCGGTCTGCCGGTGCCCCCCGGCGAACCCGCCATCAACCCCGAACCCCGTAGGCAGATAGCCGCCGCCGTACTGGAACAGTGCGCCCGGCACGGATACTCCGGCGGGGTGGAAGTAACCATATGCGTACCCGACGGCGAAGAACGCGCAGCCAGAACATTCAACCCGAGACTGGGCATCCGCGGGGGAATTTCCATTCTGGGCACGCGCGGCACGGTAAAGCCATACAGCCACGGCGCATGGCGGGCCACCATCGTTCAGGGCATGAAGGTGGCGCGCACCACGGGTGCACAGACCGTCTATCTTTCCACAGGGCGCCGCAGCGAGCGTCTGCTCATGCAGCTGCACCCGCACGAACCGGAAACCGCCTTCGTTCAGGTTGCCGACTTTGCAGAATTTTCGCTGCGACAGGCAGCACAGGAAGTTTTTGAGCATATTGTCTGGGGGTGTTTTTTCGGCAAGCTGGTCAAACTGGGGGAAGGCCACAGCTACACACACGCCCATGCGGCGCAGATAGACTTCCGGACGCTGGCACAGGCATGCCGGCACGCCGGGCTGGAAGAAGAACTGGCGCAGCAGGTGGCCGCGGCCAATACCGCCCGGCATGCGCTGGACATTATGGAGCATTCCGCAGCGCTGCCCCGTGTGCTCAAGGCTCTGGCCGTAAAAGCGCTGAAGGCTGCCCGGAACCACACCGGCACGGCACCGGCGCTCACCGTCCATCTGTTTGATTTTGACGGACGGCATCTGGCGCAGGCACATGACTAGCCCCCGCATGCGCCATGGTGTACCATAGTTCAAACAACCCGATGCCATAACTGCAGGAGGCGACAATGACCATTGATGTGGTTGGTCTCGGCATGGATGCCGACTCGCTGCCGGAATATCATACCGATGTTGTCGAAAGCGCTCAGGTTCTGGTGGGCGGCAAGCGTCAGCTGGCCCTTTTTGACGATCATCCGGCAGAAAAGCTGCTCATCACGGCGCCGCTGGGCGATATGCTGGAAAACATAGCCAGACTGGAAAGTCAGGGTAAATCCGTGGTGGTGCTGGCCGACGGCGACCCGCTGTTTTTCGGCATAGGTGCGCGCCTTGTGGATGAATTCGGACCGGAAGGCGTGCGCATATGGCCCAATATCACATCGCTGCAGGCTGCTGCCGCACGCGCCAAAGTGCCGTGGCAGGGCATCAGGGTGGTATCGCTACACGGACGCGACGACATGCGTCCGCTCATGCAGGCCCTGCTGCAAAGCCCGTGGGTCTGCGTGCTCACAGACGGCCGCAGCATTCCTTCGGCCATTGCCCAGTGGCTGCTGGACAGAGGCGCCGACTGGTTTTTTGTCTGGGTGTTTGAAAACATGGGACAGCCCAACGAGCATTTCGACCGCTACTCTCTGCAGGATGCCGTCAAACGCAGTTTTTCGTCACTGAATACCGTTCTCATAGAACGCAGAGGCGGCCCCGAGCGTGTGCTCGCCCCCGGCATACCCGACGACGAACTGCTGAGCGACGGCGGACTGGTGACCAAATGGCCCATACGCGCCGCGGGCATTGCCGCGCTGCGTCCTTCGCACGGCATGACGGTGTGGGATCTGGGAGCAGGCAGCGGTGCCATGGGCATGGAAGCCTCATGTCTGGTGGGTGAGGGCGTGGTGTGGTGCGTGGAACGCAAGGCGGCCCGCGTTGAGCACATCCGCGCCAACAGACGCCGCTTCGGGGCGCTGCAGGTTGAAGTGGTGCACGGCACTATGCCTGCCTGTCTCGACGATCTGCCCGCCCCTGACAGAATTTTTCTGGGCGGCGGACTCGGCTCCGGCGACGAAGTGCTGCATCAGGCATGCTCACGGCTCAATCCCGGCGGCCGCATTGTGGCCCACTGCGTGCTGCTGGGGTCTTTGAACCGTGCGCGGGAAGCATTCACCGCAATGGGCTGGCCGTACGAAATCACACAGGTGCAGTCTGCATGCGCCGTGCCGCTGGCCGGTGACCTGCGGCTGGACGCCAACAATCCCGTCTTTATCATAGCCGCCCAGCGTCCGGAGTAAGCCGTGCCGTACATCACCTCTGTCTTGTGCCGCGTTCTGACCATACTGTGGTTCGGTGCGGCCGTGGTGCTGGGTCCGGCACTGCAGGCCGCCGCTTCCGGCGCGGTGCCTCCTCCGCCTCCTCCGCCGTCCATCAAGGTGCCGCTGCCCGCAAAAGACAGTATTCCCTTTGTGGTGGCCGTGCATCCCTACCCGCCTTACACCGAGGCACGCGACGGCAGCCCGGAAGGCATGATGGTGGATATCGTGAAAATCGCCGCGCACCGGGCAGGCATGCGTGTCATTCTGCGGCAGGAACCCCTTGACCGCATTCCCGCATTGCTGCGCAGCGGAGAGGTGGATGCAGCATTTCCCCTGTACCGCACGGCACAGCGCGCTGAGTTGGGAACATTCTGCGACACGCCGGTCACCAATCCTGAAACCATAACCATATTCACGCGCCGGCTTTCCCCCTGGCAGTTCACCGGCAGTCTGCGCTCTCTGGCCGATACCCGCGTGGGCATAGTGCGGGGCCACAGTTACGGCCCGGAACTGGACAAAGCGCTGGAACAGGGCGTATTGCGCAACGTCACGATTTTTGCCGACTTCACGCAGTGCTACATGGCGCTGCTGGAAGACAGGCTGGATATCATGCCCATGGACCTGCTGCTGGGCAGAGAGCTGGCACGCCGCTACGGCACGCTGGGCAGCGTGGTGCAGCTGGCAGTGGTGGAACAGGTATTCCCGCGCATCGTCTTCGGGCCGGGAGAAAAACACGCCCGCATGGCACAGCAGTTCTGCAGCGGGCTGGACAGCATCCGGCAGGACGGAACGGCCCGGCGCATACGCGGCGTTTTCATCGGAACCTATTATGGAGAATAGCGTGACCGCAAACCCGGCGGACCCCAGAGTCTGGTTTATCGGCGCCGGTCCCGGCGACCCCGAGCTGATCACCGTCAAGGGGCAGAGAATCATCTCGCAGGCGGATCTGGTGCTGTATGCAGGCTCGCTGGTGCCGCCACAGGTGGTTGCCTGTGCCCGTCCGGACGCCGTGGTGGCCGACAGTGCGCCCATGAACCTGCAGCAGACACATGCCATGATACGCGAAACCGTGCACAGCGGGGGTCTGGTGGCCAGAGTCCACACCGGCGACCCGGCCCTGTACGGCGCCATCCGCGAACAGATGGCCCTGCTGGCGCTGGAAAACATCGCCTGCGGCGTTGTTCCCGGAGTCACATCAGCCTTTGCGGCAGCCGCCGCGGCAGGCGTTTCGCTCACGCTGCCCGAAATCACCCAGTCGGTGATCATCACCCGCGTGCAGGGGCGCACCCCCGTGCCCGAAGCCGAGCAGCTGCGGCATCTTGCACGGCGGGGAACAGCCATGGCCATATATCTTTCCGCCGCCCTGCCCGAAACCATAACCGAAGAACTGCGCGCCGGCGGACTGCCCGAAAGCACCCGCATCATCGCCGCATACAGGGTGGGCTGGCCGGACCAGCGTCTGGTGGAATGCACGCTGGCAACGCTGACGGACACCGTGCAGCAGGAAAAGCTCAACCGGCAGACGGTCTTTCTTGTCCTGCCAGGCAATTCCATGCATAGTGGTATACAGCACCCCGATGCAGCTTCACCGCCGTGTTCCAGACTGTATGATTCAGATTTTTCGCACGGCTGGCGCAAGTAACGGAAGCGCGGCACTGCCGCGCCGGTGCCTTTCTGACTGCGACTGAACCGAAAAACAGCACCTGCTGAAACCACCACGGAACGGAGGGGGACAAGACGCTCCGATTCCGGCCCAGCACCCACGGATAGCCGGAAACGACTCATGCAAGGAGACACACCATGCTGCAGCGCGTTTTCGACAGCATCATTTCCCCTTCCACCAGAGCGTTCTGGCGGGAATCACGCTCCAGCGGCCAGTCTGTTGCCGAGTTTCTGCACGGCTACATTTATATGCGCTGGCCCTATTTTTATATCGCCATGGGCAAGGGAACACACCCGCTGGCGAAAAAAATGGGGGAACCTCTGGCACGCATCGCCAATATGCTGGGGCTGTGGCGTCCGGATTCACCGGCGCAGGGCTCCGGCGGCTTTGCCGATACCTATCACGGAAAAACAATCCCCCCGGCCGCCGCACGCAAACTTATCACCGTCCGGCGCGAAATAACTGTCCCCGATCTGGAAAAAGTCATTCCCTATTCCATGGCGCGTGCCATCATTCTGCAGCATCCCGACCATATAGCCCTGCTGGACTGCCCATGCCGCCTTTCAGAACCGGATCACTGCACCCCTGTTGATGTGTGTCTGATTGTGGGTGAACCGTTCGCTGGTTTCATTCTGGAGCATCATCCGGAAAAATCGCGCCGCATAACCCAGCAGGAAGCGCTGGATGTGGTGCGCAGAGAAAACAGACGGGGCCATGTTTCGCACGCTTTTTTCAAAGAAGCCCTGCTGGGACGCTACTACGCCATATGCAACTGCTGCTCATGCTGCTGCGGAGCCATGAAGGCACACTTTGCGGGGCTGCCCATGCTGGCTTCCTCCGGTTATCTTGCACAGGTGGATGCCGGGGCATGCACAGGCTGCGGCGCCTGCGAAGCCAAGTGTCAGTTCAGTGCCATCAGGGTGCTTGAAACCACGGCGCGGGTGGACACGGCAGAATGCATGGGCTGCGGAATCTGTGAACTGCTGTGTCCCTCGCGGGCTGTCAGCCTGCGCCGGGCGCCGGAAAAAGGTCTGCCGCTGGAACCGGACAACCTGACCGGCACAGCGGCAGCCGTGACGGCGGACACCTGCTCCGCCGGTCGTGCCGACTGACCTGCGGGCCGCTCAGTCACCCGCAAAAAGGGGGGCTTCGGGCAGCGGAAGCCCTGCCACCCGGGCACCCATGGTGACAAGTGTGCGAATGGCGTGCATGCCTTCCGTCCCCAGATTCATGGAATAGTCGTTAACAAACGTCGCAATGTGGCTGTCAATGACGGAGTCGTCCAATTCCTGCGCATGGCGGCGGATAAAAGGCCTCAGCTGCTCCGGATTTTCCCGCGCGAAAGCAAGGCTGCGCCGGATGGCATCTTCCACCTGCAATGCTGTTTCCATACCCAGACTGCGTCTGACGGCAATGCCGCCCAGCGGCAGCGGCAGCCCTGTGGCCTGCTCCCACCATGCGCCGAGGTCAAGCAGCTTGACCAGCCCGTGGGCCTCGTAAGTAAAACGCCCCTCGTGAATGACCACACCGGCATCCACCTCGCCGCGGGCAACTGCGGGCATCACCTGATCAAAAATCATTTCGGGCCGCGGCCCGTGATGCATGCCGTGCAGCGAAAGCAGCAGGTTTGCGGTAGTCATGCGGCCCGGGATGGCAATGGCGGCTTCCGCCAGTGTTTCCAGCGGCACAGACTTTCTGGCCACCAGCACCGGCCCGCAGCCCCTGCCCAGCGCCCCGCCCGCGCGCAGCAGAACATACCGGTCCAGAATCTGCGGCATGACGGCAACCGACAACTTGGTGATATCAAGCAGTTCCTGCGCCGCCCGGGCATTCAGTTCCTCCACATCGGCCAGCCGCACTTCATAGTTGTGCGGCACCGCCACAAGCCCCTGCACCAGCGCACCGAAAATAAACGTATCGTTGGGACAGGGCGATATACCCAGACTGTATTGCTGCATCATTAATTCTCCGGAAAAAAAACAGTACCGCCCGCACCGCAAAAACACATCTGCCCTAAAGATTAGTCACACGGTTGACACCGCGCCGCTGCAGGCCGATACTCACCGGCCTGTGCCCGTGCGGCTTCCGGCCCTTTTCACGCACCGGCGCAAGGACGGAGGAAACCATGTTGAATGCCGACAGATACGCCATGCTGGGCCTTGGCGAGATTTTTGATAAAGTCACGGCGGGTGAGCGCCTGTCTCTTGAAGACGGCGAACTGCTGTACAACTGTCCCGACATCACCGCGGTGGGGGCACTGGCCCACCACGTGCGCACCCGCATGCACGGAGACAGAACCTATTATGTCCTCAACAGGCAAGTCAATTACACAAACATATGTGTGAACGGCTGCCTGTTCTGCGCTTTTCAGCGCGAACGCGGCCAGCAGGGGGCATATGTCATGCAGCCCTCGGATATCGTTGACCGCGTGCTGGACGACAAAGGCACCCCCTTCACGGAAGTGCACATCGTGGGCGGCTGTCACCCCGACCTGCCGCTGGAATGGTTTGAAGACGTCATACGCCGCATCAAGCAGCAGCGTCCCGAAATCGTGGTCAAGGCCTTTACCGCAGTGGAAATTGCCCACTTTGCCACACTGGCGGGCATCGGCACGGCTGAAGTGCTTGCCCGGCTGAAAGCCGCAGGGCTGGAATCGATGCCAGGCGGCGGCGCGGAAATTTTCGCCCCCCGTGTGCGTGAACGCATCTGCGCGCGCAAAGCCACCGCGCAGGAGTGGCTGCGCATTGCCGGCGAAGCCCACGGGCTGGGCATCACCACCAACTGCACCATGCTTTTCGGGCACATCGAATCCGTTGACGACAGGCTGGACCATCTGGACAGGCTGCGCCGTCAGCAGGACGTATCCGGTGGTTTCAACTGCTTCATTCCTCTGCCGTTCCTGACAGAAAACAGTCTGCTTAAACTGCCTGAAGACCGCAGAGGCGAACATGTGGGCCTGGACAGGCTGCGTACCATCGCCGTCAGCAGACTGCTGCTGGACAACATCCCCCACATCAAAGCCTACTGGGTCATGATGGGCATCAAAATGGCCCAGACCGCCCTGTATTTCGGTGCGGACGATCTGGACGGCACCATAGTGGAAGAACGCATCGGTCAGGAAGCCGGCGCATCTTCGGGTCAGGGGCTTACCATCAGCAGCCTGCGGCACATGATCACGGCATCGGGCTTTACCCCCGTGCAGCGCGATACGCATTTCAATCCTGTGGAGGCCACGCTATGAACGCCACTCTGACCCCGTTTGACGAACCGCGCCAAGTGCTGGACATCTGCGCCAAAGTGCTGGACGGCAGCCGCATAAACGAAGCCGAAGCGGCAACCCTGTACGACAGGGCAAACCTGTTCACGCTGGGACAGCTGGCCCATGCCGTGCGCATGGCAAAGCACCCCACAGCCGTTGTCACCTATGTGGCCGACCGCAACATCAATTATTCCAACATCTGCGTGTGTGCCTGCCGGTTCTGCGCTTTTTACGCCCCGCCCGGACACGAAGACGGCTATGTGCTGACCCGCGAAGAACTGGGCCGCAAAATTGAAGAAACGCTGGAACTGGGCGGCACGCAGATTCTGCTGCAGGGCGGGCACCACCCCGACCTGCCCCTTGCGTTTTACGAAGACATGATCCGCTGGATTGCGGAAACATACCCCGCCATCCATATCCATGCTTTTTCACCGCCTGAAATTGTCTTTTTTTCCGAACTGGAAGGCGTAACCATAGCCGAAGTCATCGAAAGACTGCGCGCCGCAGGGCTGCATTCCATTCCCGGCGGCGGCGCGGAAATTCTGGTGGACGAAGTGCGCGCACGCGTGGCTCCCAACAAATGCAGCGCCTCGCGCTGGCTTGCCGTAATGGAAGAAGCGCACTATCAGGGGCTGCGCACCACCGCCACCATGATGTTCGGACACGAAGAAGAACCCCGCCACCGGCTTGAGCATCTCTTCGCTCTGCGCGAAGTACAGGACAGAACCGGCGGCTTCACCGCCTTCATCCCGTGGACATTCCAGCCCGGCAACACCAACATCCAGCGCGACACCGAGCCTTCGCCCGCCTATCTGCGCATGCTGGCCACATCACGCATCGTGCTGGACAACTTTGACAATGTGCAGGCTTCATGGGTCACCATGGGCCCTCAAGTGGCGCAGCTGGCACTGCACTTCGGGGCAAACGACTTCGGCTCGCTGATGATTGAAGAAAACGTGGTGGCCGCCGCAGGTGTAAGCTTCCGCATGTCGCGGCAGGAAATCCACAACGTCATCCGCGCTGCGGGATTTGTGCCCCGCCAGCGCACCATGGATTACACCTACGTGGAAAACAGGCCGGAGGGCGACGCATGAGCCGCCCGGCGGAACAGAAACGCCCCCTGCGCATCGGGCGCATTTCGTATCTGAATGTGCTGCCCATATACCATTCGCTGGAAAAAGACGCAGCCGGAAGCGGGTACGAACTGGTATACGGCCCTCCCGCAGAGCTTAACAGACTGATGGCCGCAGGCGAACTGGACGTGGCATCCACGTCGTCCATAGAATATGCGCGCAACGCACAGCAGTATTATCTGGTACCCGACCTTGCCATCGGCAGCTGCGGCCCCGTCATGAGCGTCATCCTGCTTTCGCGCCAGCCGGTGGAAACACTGGAGGGCCAGACCATACTGACCACATCGCAGTCACATACGTCTGCCGCGCTGCTGCGCCTCATCATGCGCTACCATTACGGGCTCAACGTCACCTACCGGACAGGCTCCGCTTCGGAGCAGATACAGTCACACAATCCGCCCCAGGCCCTGCTGGCCATCGGCGACGAGGCTCTGCGGCTGCGCAACCACCCCATGTACCCGTACAGAGTTGATCTGGGCGAGGCATGGCGCCGCTGGACAGGGCTGCCCTTTATCTTCGGCGTATGGGTTGTCAGCCGCGATTCCGTTGCCGCCGGCCGCTTTGACACCGACCCCTGCGCCCTGCTGCAGGGCGGGCGCGACTGGGGCGCACAGCATATGGACACCATTCTTGATCTGGCCGCACGGCACGACTTTCTGAGCCGCGATGAACTGGTGGAATACTTCCGGGGACTGGTCTACACCATGGGTGAAGAGGCGCAGAAAGGACTGCGCACCTTTTACAGCAAGCTGGTGGAAGCCGGAGAACTGGAACGCGCCCCCGAACTCGTCTTTTACGACCATGCCGTCCACACGCGGCGGACCGCACCCTGACCGCAGACCGGAGGCCGCATGCCCGCAAGGAGCATGCGGCCTTTTTTGCCGGACACCCCATGAACAGTACCGATTCTCCGCCCCGTTCCACCGCGCCGCTCTGTGCCAGACCGCTCTGCGCCGGACCGCTCACGGTGCTGGGCATTGATGTGACCAGCGCACCCGGCAGGCGCAAACCGCTGGCCTGTGCCGCCGGAATACTGCAGGCAGACACCCTGCACATCGACCGGCTGCATGCCGTAACCGCGCTGCACGGCCTGCCCCGCCATACCGGCGCCAATACCCCGTGGCAGGCGGAAATGCTGCTTTGCGCCCCCCCTGCCAGTCTGGAGCATCTGCTCGCCCATAAGGGTCCGTGGATAGCCGGTTTTGATATGCCGTTCGGCCTGCCGGCCGCTTTTCTGCACTGGTGGCAGCAGGCGCAGCGCGACAGCCGCACACCGCTACGGAAGGCCGCGCCGCTTTGCGAACCGGCATCTGAGCTGCCCTGCTGGCAGGATTACGTCAGCAGTCTGGCGCAACTGGACAAGGAAGCTTTCCGGCAGACGATATATGCCTTTATGAACACCAGACCCGCAGGACACAAGCTGCCGCTGCGCCTTACCGACGCGCAGACAGCCGCCCAAAGCCCGCTGAGGCTCAATTATGTGCCGGTGGGCCGCATGTTTCATGCTCTGGTGCCGCTGCTGGCATCATGCGGCATCAACATACCCCTGCTGCGCCCCACAGCGGACAGCCGCACAGCCATTGAAGTATACCCTGCACTGGCGGCACGCGCGGTACTGGGCAACCCGCCCCGCTACAAAGACGGCACCGGAGCGCAACGGCAGCAGCGCACACAGGCGCGGGCCGCACTGCTGGAAGCATTGCCGGAATACTGCCGCACCATCGGGGGGCTTGCACTTTCGGTCCGCCCGCAACTGTATCAGACAATGCTGCAGGACACCGCAGGCGACTTTGCAGACGCGCTGCTGTGCGCCGTGCTGACGGCACTGGCGGTACGGCGGCGTGACGCGGGGATGCCGCCTGTCCCGCACCTGAGGATGTACCACGAGGGCTGCATAGCCCTGCAGGATATGTTCTGCCCGCCGCAGCCGCATGGTTCCGGCACCACAGCACCGGCCTGACAGCACGGCGGACAGCACGGCGGACGGCATCTCCTGCCCCCTGCCTGCTCCCGGTTCCGGCAAAGCCCCGCATAGCTCTTGTGTATACTTTTTTCTGTCAGCGCCATATGCCGCATAACGCATTAAAGCAGCATGTTACATAGCAAACTCCAGACAATGCCCAACAGAACCGGCAAAAAATATAAAAATAAATACAGAAAAAGTTTGACAGCTCCGAAAATTCGACATAAACATTGCACTTCAGTTTATACAGAGTGCTTTTCCGCAAGGGAAAGTGCGCCCCTTCCCCACTAGCATTTGCTTTTTTCCGGGGATGATTTCATTTCGGAGTTTTTAGTTTTGACCAAGAATATCTATGTCGGCAACCTTTCGTGGGAATGCACTGATCAGGACCTTCACGCCCTTTTTGCAGATTTCGGCGACGTAACTTCCGCTCGCGTTATCTCTGACCGTGAAACCGGCCGTTCGCGCGGCTTCGGCTTTGTGGAAATGGACGCCAACGGTGCCGCTCAGGCCATCGACTCCCTCAACGCTTCCAGCTTTCAGGGCCGCAACCTCAAAGTAAACGAGGCTCAGCCCCGTGAGCGCCGTCCCCGCTACTAAGCTTTAGCAGCGAGAGACTGTCTCGAATTCAAAGGCCGCATACGCGGCCTTTTTTTATGTCTGCCATACGGCGGCTGTACAGCAAAGCGCATCCGGCGACAGCTTGGTGTTGCTGCCGGATATCTGCCGGATATCTGCCGGATATCTGGCGGACCTGCCGCAAAACTGCCGGACTTTTGCTGAAAACTAATTTATTTCAGCAGGACAACTTCAGTACTATTTTTTCCCTGCAGCCTGAGCAACCATAAGCAGCGCCTCACGGCTGCAGCTTCATTCGCACAGGACGCGCGGCCGCAGCCGGAGCACAACCGGTCAGCACCCCGCAGCCTTTCGCAACAAAACTGATGACAAGTTATCCGCAGGAACAGCCGTGCGACCGCATCTGCCGCCCCTGTTCCTCCTGCAGAAGCGCGGAGCAGAGGCTGAAAGCGCCTTCACGCCGCAGGCACACACAAAAAACAGCCGCGGCATGCAAGCATCACCCCCGCCGGACTGCCGACGGTTCAAACCGCGGGGGGCGCATCTGCGTCGCACAGCTTTGTCATGGGCGTATGGCGGATTCCGTCGCGCTCCTGTTCCGGCCCGTCGGCTATGAATCCCAGCCTTGCGTACACGGGCACGGCATTGGGTGAAGAGTTAACGGTAAGCCGCCGGACGGTTCCGTTAAGCGCACGGCATTCTTCAAGAGCCGCGTCCAGCAGCCTGCGGGCAATGCCCCTGCGCTGCCACCGCGCGGCAGTAAACAGCATGACCACATGCCCACAGGCCCGCATTTCAATAATACCGGCCAGTTCATCCCCCATATACGCCACAAAAACCATTCCGCCGTCGGCTATGCGCCCCTGCAGCACATCAGGCTGCACAAAGGTATGAAAGTGCGCGGCGCCTGCGGCACAATATTCCGGCGCCACAAACTCATCAAAAACTTCGGCAATCAATGCGCACACAGCCCCGGCTTCGTGTGGCCGCATCATGCGCACGACAGGTGTTTGCGTGGTCTTCTGCATTTCTTCAAGGCTCCTCTGCGGCCTTACGGCGGCACGACCGGGTACTGTACACCCTGCAGGCAGCGTTTTGGCGTTCCGCAGCGACTGCCGCGCAGCACGTTATTTTTCCGGCGCGGTGCTCAGGCTGCCTGCCAGTTTCAATGCACGGCGGCGCTGCGCCGCGTTCTGGCCGGAAAGCCCCATCCATATGGCCACAATGGCCATGACAGCACCGGCGACCCCCAGCGGGCCGGTCGGTCGGTCAAAAAGCAGCACATCCCAGACAAACGAAAGCGTAGGTTGTGTCAGCATAACCAGACCGGCCACTGCTGCCGGCAGACCGGGCAGGCCGGAAGAAAGCAGCAGCCAGCCCACCCCCTGACACAGTACGCCGTATCCCAGAAGATACATGCCGTTCACCGTATCCGGAATGGCGAAGGATGCCCCCTGCAACAGAGTGCTGACTCCGCAGGCAGCCGCGGTGCACAGCGAAACCAGCGCCATGTTCATCATAACCGGCATCCGGCAGGCCATGCGTTGTGAACGCCGCAACAGCAGAATATACCCCGTGTACCATACGGCGGTCAGCAACCCCATTATCACACCCATGACAGTGCCTTCGGGCAGGTTGTCCACGTCCACCCCCACCAGCAGCCACAGACCGCAGACAGCCAGCGGCAGCGCCACCACAAGACGCAGTGAAAGCGCCTCGCGGAAAAAGACCGCTCCGGCAAAAGCCATGAAAAACACCTGAAAATTCCCGAGGATGGTGGCCAGTCCCGGCCCGATGTACAGGATGCTGCGGTGCCAGCATTCAAGGTCGAGCATAAAGAACACCCCTGCCCCCGCTATGGTGGCCAGCACCAGCGGTGACGTGCTCAGCCGTTCGCGGCGCCACAGAGCCACAGCCAGCAACGCCATGCCGCCGAAGAGCACTCTGTAGAACGCCGAAGCCGAGGGGGATGTTTCCAGCACATTCACGAACACGGCAGAAAAGCTGATCATCACAGCACCGGCCATCACACGCAGCAGCGCTTTCATATCAAGCTGATGCGCCGTTTCTCCTGCAGCCTGCGCGGCAGAACCCCGCAGGGCCGGAGCGCAGCCGCCTGTATCCGCTGTTTTGCCGCGTTCCGTGCCGGACGCAGAGCCATGCCTGTTTTCAGGGGATTGTGTACTCATTCACCCGTGATAGCCCGAGCACTCTTTTCTGGCAATGCCAAACGGCCGGCCCATACCCAGCCATGCCTAACCACCCCAAGGGCGGAAAAAAGCAGTACACCGCCGGTCACCGCCCCGAAAACAGAGCGGCTGCACAGCGCAAAAAAGCGTGACAACCGCAAGACACACGGTTGCGCAGACCGGCAAAAAGTGCGAACAGTTGCGCAAATCAAGATGCAACACCATGACAGAACAGTAAGAAAAGAAACACAGGAAGAGACGGCAGGCACATATGACGATGCGCCGGACAGCTGTGCCCGCAAGGATGCCGCAGGTGCAAAGCCTTGCGGCCGTAGTTGTGCAGAAAGCCCCCGGCACGGCAGTGCCGCATACGGGCAAAGCCGTCAAAAAAGCGGGACGCTCATTCTGTACGGGGGCAACCCTCTCCGCCGTCACCGGCAGGGGGTATCACATCGTCGCTGCTGTTGGCCACGCCGAAGGGAATGTGCACAGCGGGCAACACACGCGATGCCAGTTCAAGATGAGACTTCTGGTCATCAAAGAAAATATGCGGACGCAGCACTTCCAGTACCCGGCGTTTTTCAATACCGCCCAGAAAAAAAGCCTCGTTGACCACTATTCCCCAGCTGCGCATGGTGTTTATCACCCGTTCATGCGCGGGGGCATTGCGCGCCGTGGCAATGGCAATACGCAGCCGCGGTCTGTATTCCGGATCACTGCGCTGTTTTTCGCGCTCGCGCTGCTGGACCTGTGACAACTTGCTCAGAAAACCGGCCAGAGGTCCCCGCTTCAGCGGCACGGCTGCAAGCTTTGTCTCGTAGGCATGAAAGGCTTCCAGATCATGGTCGCGCTTAAAAACGCTTTCCGATTCGTCGTCCGCCAGCACGCCGTCAAAGTCAAAGGCAATACGCAGTTCGTGGTCGGCATCATCGTCATTGAAAGCGGACTCAAGCACCTGACCGGCAGGATACCCCGCCGCAATGGCTTCGCGCACATCGGTTTCGTTGGCGGAAAGAAAAAGACTTATCTCCAGCGCGGGAATGTATGCATGCGGCGGCTTGCCCTGCAGAAAAACCGCCCGCGTGATGCCCAGCCCGTGACTGGCGATGGACTCCATCACCCGCATGCCGGTGTCAGGGTCGTTCCGCGACAGCAGCACAACCTCCACCGGCGGGTCCTGAGGATTGAGCGCATTGAGCGAAAGAAGACGCCTGATGAACGGAAACGCCACCCCCGGCCGCAGCGGCTCGTGCTGTTTATCGCGCTGATACTGCCGGTATGCGGTTTCGCCGTGACGACGGAACACCGCGTCGGATTCTTCCAGATCAAACAACGCGCTGGACGCCAGCCCGACCACCAGTCTGTCTTTCAGCTCATAGGCCATGTGTCATTGCCCCTACAGCCCGGCGGCCCGGCTGAGTGCTTCTGCTGCTTCGCGCTGCCTTCCTGTGGCTTCCAGAGCACGGGCCAGATCCAGCCAGCCGGCTTTCAGTTCAGGCCGCAGGGCCACGGCCTGACGTGCCAGCACCGATGCGACTTCCGGATCATCTCCGCCTTCCAGATACAGCCGCGCCAGCAACTGCAGCGAAATGGCGTCCTGCGGATTATGGATAAGAGCCTGATGCAGGTGTTCACGGGCCTCATCGGGGCGGCCCTGACGCATGCATAGCCGCGCAAGGTTGCGCCACGTAAGCGCCTGCGCGCCGTCCAGTCTGGCCGCCCTGTTGTAATACTGCCGCGCCGGACCGAATTTCTTTTCCTGCTCTGCCATCTGCCCCAGACGCAACAGGGCAAAAACGTGCTCTTTATCGTATTTCAGACATTTGCGGTAATATTGTCTGGCTTCGTCATATTCGCCCATGTTCTGACACACATGCCCCAGATTATACAGTGTCATCACATCGCGCCTGTCGCGCTGCAACGCCTCGCCGAAAAGCCTGCGCGCCTCGGAGTGTCTGCCCAGACCGGCCATGCACACCCCGAGAGAATTCCATGCCATGGTATTATTCTCATCGGCCAGCAGCGCCAGCTTGTACTCTTCGATGGCGGCAAAGGTATCGCCCTGACTGAACAGCTTGTCGGCACTGATGTTAAGCGCCCATGTATCGATGACGCCCACACGGGGCTTTTCCATCAGCATGGCGTATTCCAGTGCCTTCTGGCAGTTTTCCAGACTGTCCGGCTTGCGGAAATTAAGGTAGGGATGCCGCGCAATACCCACGGCTGCTTCGATATGCAGCTTGCGCTCCAGATGCTCGCACAGTTCAGTGTAGCAGTCGTACACCTTGTCCACCGGCACATCAGGATGAAAATGGATGAGACTGTTCAGACCGTATCGCCCGCCGAACGAAACGGCATCGCCGCCTGCGGGCTGCAGCTCGGCCAGACGGGCCCTGCATGCCTCGGCAGCCTGAGCCATCAGCTGTTCGGCGTGGGGCGAGCGGTCGCCATGCTGCCGCGATTCGCCTGTAAGGCGCATAAGAGCCAGCGTGTAGCCGGAACACAGGTCTCTGTCGCGTGTCCAGCGGGCCAGAAAATCCCTGTGCCGCAGCAGTCCGGTAAGCGGGTCGGCCGAAGCCGCCGCACCATCGTCAGACACCGCTCCCGCAGCCGACACGTCTTTATCTTCCGGCAGCAGCGTCAGGCGGTCGCCCTGTGCTATGCTCCATGCAGGGTCGCCCAGATGCATCACCTCGGCCAGCGAACTGTTTTC
This sequence comes from Oleidesulfovibrio alaskensis DSM 16109, assembly GCF_000482745.1. Taxonomy (NCBI): domain Bacteria; kingdom Pseudomonadati; phylum Thermodesulfobacteriota; class Desulfovibrionia; order Desulfovibrionales; family Desulfovibrionaceae; genus Oleidesulfovibrio; species Oleidesulfovibrio alaskensis. Next base: position 165,337 of record NZ_AXWQ01000006.1, read on the forward strand.
ACGCACTTCCATGATCACCAGCTCGCCCTTGTACATAAGGGTGTGTTCCTGCCGCGCTCCGGAGGGCAGAGGAGGCACCGCGGGATCAACCGACGGTGCCGCGGGTTTTTCATCCTGCGCGCCGGACACGCCCGCCCCGCCGGATATGCCCGATGTGTGACGCACATGGCTCCATATGGAAAAACGCTGGCCTTCCCGCGCATCCATGGCTGCCCCCAGACTGATGACCACCCTGTTCATGGGCAGCACTTCCTGCACCCTGCCGCCTTCGGCCAGTATCCGGCCAAACCCCATGACCTGCTGCATGGTGCCTGGCGCATCCTCCACCGCCACCGAAGCGGCCGTGCGCGCCTTGCGCAGCAGCATGCGGGCCTGCTCGGCCTCGGGGCGTTCAAACTGCGCTCCGTTCATATCCTGCGGATAGTTGGCAAACCCCGCCGCCACGCTTACGCCTATCTCCTCGTCACGCAGCTCGTGCAGCAGCGAAACGGCGCGCAGTTTGCGCACAGCTTCCGCCGCCACCTTGCGGCATACCCGCGGCGTGGCCGTGGGCAAAAAAACAGCCATCTCACTGTCACCGGTACGCGCGGCAAAAGCCTGCTCCGGCACCACGGCCTGCAGTTCGTCCGCCAGCAGGGCGCACAGCTGCTCGGCAAACAGATACCCGCAATCGCGCACAACGGCAGGCATGGAACTGAAACGGAGCACAACCAGCCCCATGCACGCACGGTGCCCCAGCGTGGCCACATCGCACCGGCTGTCTGCACCGGGGCGGAAGCACTCGCGGATAAGCCCCACCTCGCGCGCGGCCACATCCAGCATATAAGGCAACGATGCAAGTCCGGTGGACGGGTCTGTGATGCTCATCTTGTACAGCAGCAGATTTTCCAGACACAGTGTGGCAACGGCGGGATACGCCGCCAGCAACGTGCGTGCCGGTCTGCCGCCCACGCCGCGCGCCACAAAAATTCCCAGCAGCTCTCCTTTGAGAATGAGCGGAATCAGCAGCTTGCGGTCCTGCGGCTCCCATACGGCTTCCGGGGCAACCGGAGTACGGGGAAAAAAAAGACTGTATGACTTGAAGGAGATAACCCGCGAAAGGGAATCGCGAAGCAGATTCTCGTACCTGATGAGGTCACGGCGGGTGAGCCTGATGCGTGTTTCTTCATGAAAAGGCGTATGGGGGTTCATGGGCAGCATGTATACATTGCCCGCCGCACTTTGGGAAGAGAGCCGCACCTTGAAAGCCCGGCGGCCTTGGTATACTGTGCTACAACGCATCATACTGCAACCAACGGAGATCGTTTAAATATGCTTACAGAAAACCCCGTTCTGCAGGCCATCCGCCAGCGGCGCAGCATCCGGCGTTATACGGACGAGGCAGTTTCGGACGAAGCCGTGCGGCTGATTCTGGAGGCGGGCATATGGGCGCCCAGCGGACTGAACAACCAGCCCTGCCGTTTTCTTGTCATCCGCGCCGACGACCCCCGCTGCGACATACTTGCCGCGCACACCCGGTACGGACATATTGTGCGCGGGGCAAAAGTGATTATTCTGGTCTTTCTGGACAGGGAAGCCATGTACAACGAGGTCAAGGACCATCAAGCAGCCGGAGCCGCCGTCCAGAACATGCTGCTGGCAGCGCACGCGCTGCAGCTCGGGGCCGTATGGCTGGGTGAGATTATCAATCAGGCAGCCACGCTGCTGCCCGCGCTGGGGCTTGATCCCGCCAGACTGTCTTTTGAAGCGGCCATAGCCGCCGGTCACCCCGCGCAGAACGGATCATCATCGCGCAGACCGCTGGCCGAACTTTTGCTGGAAGAACCTTTTCCCCAACCCGAATAAAACGAGACCGTCATGACCATACGCACATTTCCCATCGGACCGCTGGAAACGAACTGCCACATATTGTCCCATCAGGGGCAGGCTCTTGCAGTGGACCCCGGCGGCGATCCCGCACAGCTGCTGGAATACTGCACAGAAAAATCACTGCAGCTTAAGCATATTCTGCTGACCCACCTGCATTTTGACCACCTGTACGGCGTGGCGGCACTGGCAGAGCGCACCGGCGCACAGGTTTCCGCCAACAACGCGGATGCCTATCTGATGCAGACAGAACTGGGCAAGGGGGGCATGTTCGGGTTCCCCCGTGTGCAGCCGTTTGATTTCACGGCGCTGGAGGCAGGGGAACACACGTTCATAGGGCTTTCCTGCACCGTGCTGGAAACCCCCGGCCATACTCCGGGCAGCTTTTCCTTTTATTTTCCGCAGGCAGAAGCCGTCTTTGTGGGCGATCTGCTGTTCCATCGCTCCGTAGGGCGGACAGACTTTCCGGGCGGAGACTCTGCAACGCTGCTGAATTCGGTAAAAAAAGCCATTTTCAGTCTGCCGGACACCACCGTGGTCTACCCCGGACACGGCATAGAAACCACAGTGGGCGACGAAAAACTGAACAACCCGTTTTTTACCGAGTTCCGGAGATAGATTAAACTGTAATTTCGTTGTAAGAGGACAAAAATATGCCCGAAGAACGCATTGACCTGCGTAACAAATGCTGAGGTGTCTCGCTGGAGATAAGTTGGTATCTCCGCTTTTCCCGCGCAGATTCGCTTGAAATTCTGCTGCGGCCCGACGGACGTCCTCATGCCGAACACGCCCTGACCATTGAACCGCAATGGAAGTGCGCCTTCACCGAAGAAGGCGATATTCTTGTTGCGCGCTTTTCACGCGGAACACGCTGACGCCGGTGGCAGGGTACCGGAGACAACATGTCCCTTTTGTCCGAACCGCTCACCGTGCACAGTATTTCGTGCAGCCCCCGGGCAGGCGGCAACAGCGACAAAGCCGCAGAACTTTTTGCCGATGGCTTTGCCGCAGCCGGCGGCGCAGACATACTGCACCTGCGCCGCTACGATATCCGCCCCTGCACATCATGCTACCGGTGCGAACACGACCCCGACGGCTGGTGCTTTCTTGAAGACATGGATCAGTCGGCGTGTATTTTCCGCCTGCTGCAGGAGGCACCGGCGCTGCATTTTGCCTCGCCGGTATACTTCTACCACGTGCCCGCCCACTTCAAGGCACTTATCGACCGTACCCAGCGCTTCTGGCTGCTGCGCGAACGGGGCGATGCCCGTATGCTGCAACTGCCACGGCGCAAGGCATGGGTAACCATGATTGCCGGACGCAGGCGCGGAGAAAAACTGTTTGAAGGCAGCCTGCTGACGCTGAAATATTTTCTGAAATCATTCAACATCGATATGCAGGAGCCGCTGCTGCTGACGGGGCTGGACGATGCCGAAGCGCTGGAACGCCAGCCGGAAACCCTGCAGCAGATCACCGCATACGGCCGGCAGGCGGCAGAGGCCTTTTTGCGGTCTGATGAGCGATGATGCAGGCCCTGCGCCGGATAAAGCGCATAATCGCACTGCGCGAACGCCGCTGCATGGTCTGCGGCGACTGTTTCCGGCCGCAGCAGACCGCGGTGCTGCTGTGCAACAGCTGCCGCCGGCAACTGGTCCAGCGCACCGGCGGTTTCTGCCCCCGGTGCGGTCTGCCCCATGCGCTGGAGTCCATGCCCCTCACGCTCTGCTCTTCATGCATATCCACCCCGCCCCCTTGGCTTTCGCTGCGTTTTTACGGGCTGTATGACGGGCTGCTGCGCAGGATCATCATCCGGTACAAACACACCCCCGACCTGACCCTGCACCCTCTCATGGGCCACATGCTCTGTCAGGCACTGCGCCTGCGTCCTTTTTCGCCACAGGAAAAGCCGGACGTCATAGTGCCCGTACCGCTGCATCCGGCGCGCCTGCACATGCGCGGCTTCAACCAGAGCTACCTGCCTGCACGTCCGGCAGCGGTCATGCTGACCGTTCCTCTGCAAAAAAACATACTGCGCCGCACACGATACACTTCTGCCCAGACAGGGCTGCCGAAAGAGGAACGGCGGCGCAACCTGCGCGATGCCTTTGAAGCGGACAGTTGTGTACGCGGCAGAAACGTGCTGCTGGTAGACGACGTGATGACCACAGGCGCCACACTGGAACACTGCGCGCAGGCCCTGTACCACGCAGGCGCACAGCAGGTGCATGCCGTGGTGGCCGCAAGAACGCCGCCGCACGCACACCGGCAGACAGCATGACGAAAATCCGCCGTACTGCCCGACCGGTCTGCCCCCCCCCATTCTGCCAGCCGTCCTGCCAGCCGTTCTGCCAGCGATACAGCCAACCGGACAGGCGTCAGTGTAATCTGCTGTTCCGCCATGTTTCCCCCGGCAGGCCGTCCGGCAAGACTGCTGTCGATACATCCGGCGTGACAGCCGGCAGGCATTCATAAAAACAGCTCCGCATGCTGCCCCGCCACCAGAAACACAATGCGCACAACCCCGCAGCCGGTTCATTCCCCCCAACATATAATGCATATGCGGTGCCCGTTGATTGACCTTATTCCCCGCGACGATTAATAATACCTCTGATGACAACTTGCACCGGAGGATCCATGCGCTTTCTCATTGTCGAAGACGACTTTACCAGCCGCAAATTTCTGCAGGGCATACTGTCCCCCCACGGAGAATGCGATGTAGCCGTAAACGGCAGGGAAGCCGTGGAGGCTTTTGAAGCTGCTCTGGAGGCGGGCACGCCATACCACCTTGTCTGCATGGACATAATGATGCCCGAAATGGACGGTCAGGACGCACTGAAAAAAATTCGGGCACTGGAGCGCAGCCACGGAGTGCGCAGCGTGGATGAAGTAAAGGTGGTCATGACCACCGCACTGGACGACCCGCGCAGCGTGGTGGAAGCCTATTACAAAGGCGGCGCCACATCATATGTGCCCAAACCCATAGACAGGCAGCTTTTCATCCATCTGCTGCGCAGTCTGGGCGTGGTTTCATAGCGATTCATTCCGTATCAGCACGGCATAATATACCGCCGGCCTTGACTCAGGCCGTCAAATGGTTACTCCTCAATGAACGCCCCTCAATTCTGTACGGAGTAATCATGACTCGACGCATTATGGCCCTGCTGCTGCCGGTGCTGGCCGCAGGCCTGCTGCTAAGCGCAGTGGACGACGCATGGGCCAAACGGATGGGCGGAGGCAAGTCCTTCGGCAGCCGTCCTTCATTCACCAAAAGCTATTCCAAGCCTGACGCCCCCACCAAATCGCCTGCCATGGGCAGCTCTGCCGCCACGGCCCCCAAACGCGGGTTCGGCGGTCTGGGCGGCATGTTCGGCGGCCTGCTGGCGGGCACCCTGCTGGGTTCGATGCTTTTCGGCGGCGGATTCGGCGGAATCGGTTTCTTCGACATCCTGCTTTTCGGCGGGGTCATTTTCCTCATTCTGCGCATGATGCGACGCCGCGGCGCCCCCAGAGGCGAACCGGCTTATCAGGCGGGCGGCGCATATCAGGGCGGCGCCAGTCACGATGTCCGGCAGCACGACAACACCATGTACCGACAGGCACAGGACGGCTGGTCCGGCCTGCGCAGTGCCGGTTCCGGCAGCCCGTCCTCTGCGGCACCGGCGCCGGAAGTTCCCGCCGGTTTTGACACCGAAGAGTTCCTGCAGGGTGCACGCAGCGTGTACACCCGTCTGCAGAATTCGTGGGATAACCGTGATCTGGATGATATCCGCACGTTCACATCGCCTTCCGTATTTGACGAGATACACCGTCAGGCACAGGACGACCCGCAGCCTTCCCGCACGGAACTGCTGCTGATAAACGCCCGGGTGCTGGAAGTGAAAGAGGAAACCGACGGCATGCTGGCCACAGTGTATTTCGACGTGCTCATGCGCGAAGACGCCTCGGGCGGCAATCCGGAACAGGTACGCGAAGTGTGGCATTTCCACCGCGCCACTCCGGACGCCATGTGGCGGCTGGACGGTATACAGCAGCTCGAACAATAACCATAAGGGCGTTACTCACCGACACGAAGCGGGCACGCGGTAAAACAACCGTGTGCCCGTTTTTACTGTCGTCATGTTCTGCGGGACAACTACAGGACGCGCACGGCAACCATGGTTATATCGTCCTCCTGCGGCGCACCGTCCTTAAACCGCCGCACCACTCCGCCCATGGCTTCCAGCAGTCCCGCGGCGTCTTTGGCGGCATGGGTACGCATGACTCTGCGCACTCTGTCGCGCCCGAACATTTCCCCTTTACGGTTGCGGGCCTCCACCAGCCCGTCGGTATACAGCAGAACCACATCGCCCTGACGCAATCTGCGGCAGCAGGATGTTTCGTACACCGTGCCGGGCATGGTTCCCAGCGGCAGACCAGCAGCCTGCAGCGAAGTAAATGAATCGTCGGCGGCACGATACACCAGAGCCGGTTCGTGACCGGCTGCAGCCCACGAAATACTGTGCGTAACCGGCTCGATGCAAAGCAGAAACATGGTCACAAAACGGCCTGTTCCGTAACTGTCGCGCACCACCTGCCTGTTCACGTCGCGCAGCAGTGCCGCCGGACTGCACGGCGTGGCGGCGCGCATACGCACAAACGCCCGCACGGAAGCCATCAGCAGCGCAGCCCCGACGCCATGCCCCGTCACATCACCCACAATGATGCCCGTGCGGGGCGTATCGTCTTCTTCCGTAAGCCAGTTTTCAAGAAAGTCATAATAATCGCCGCCGGTCTCATCGCTGTAAAGGCACCTTCCCGCCACATCCAGCCGTCCGGAACCGTCCGCTGACGGCTGCGCTGCGGCATGCGGCACACCGGAAGGCAGCAGCGTCTCCTGCACTTCACGCGCCACAGCCAGCCCTTCCATCAGCCGCAGCCTGTCGCGCAACCCGTCTATCATCAGGTTGGTATGCCCCGCGATGAATCCGAACTCGTCTCTGGTGGCAACCGGCACATGTCCGCTCATGTCTCCGTTGCTCACCCGCACCAGCACCTGCGTCTGATTATCAAAAAGCAGACGCAGGTTACGGGAATAGGACAAAGCAAGATTTATCACCAGCACCAGCAGCATGCCCATGATGAATGAAAGATCTATCAGAATGCTGCGCTTTACAAACCGCAGTGAACCTTCGTTGAGTCCTGCCTCTGTAAACCACCACAGATCACGGAACACCGCCAGAATGACAATAAGCGAAAACAGCACCGTCACCACGGTAGCCACAGCAAAAAATTTACGCGTGAGAGAAGAAAACCGCCGGGGAGGCAGCCTTTCCGGCTCGGTTATGCCGGCCAGACGTATGCTCCGGCGCTCGCATTCAAGGGCAAGGTCGATGGAAACAAAAACGCCCAGCGCCACCATGCCCAGAATCAGCTTGCCCCCGCTGGAAAGCAGCGGCACGCCGTTGATCACGGTGTTTGCCAGCGCCATCAGCACTCCCGCGCCTGCAAACAGCACAAAGTCGCACTGCCCCAGACGCTCCGCCCGCCGGGCCACCGGCAGCGAGAGCACATGCGGCAGCACCACCAGCCGGCGCAGCAGCAGTGCCGCGCCGGTAACGGCGGCGATGACCAGTGCCAGCTTCCAGACCGGAAGCGCGCTCATGAACGGTCAGATACGGCCGCCGTACACGGTAAGTACGGCAGCGGAAAAAACATACAGCAGAATTGCGCGCATGCAGCGGCCCTCTTGTTCTGATTTGCGGAGTAGGGTAGCGTAAGATTGAATCCACGGTAGCATGAAACGAGCGCCGCTCACAACATGAAGCATCCGGAGGCGCCATGTCTCGTCTTTTTGCCGCAGTCCTGCTTATTCTGTGCACGGCAGTGCCCGCCCGGGCACAGCTGCCCCTCAGCATTGCCGGATTCACACTGGGCGAACCCGTAAGCGGATACGAAGACAAGGTCATGCCGGAAACGAAACAGGCGGACAGGGATGCCCTTTTTGTGGACGAAGTGAGTCTGCGCGACGACGCCGTACCGTGCATCCGCGGCGGCAGCCTTATTTCCGGCAACTGTCTGGGCGAAAACAGACTTATCGGTATCAAACTGAAATTTGCCGACCGTAGCAAATCGCTTTACGACAGGCTGGAGAAGGCATATAGAAAGAAGTTCGGGGAACCGGCAAACTGGATCGGTGACCCGTTTCATAACGTTCTTGCATGGGAATGGATTTTACGCGAAGGCGACGATGTGCTTTCCGTTGTGCTGGCGTACAGCGTGGTGGCCGACATGAGGCCCGGCGTCTCCATAAAGATGATGCTGCGTTCTGACTGGGACAGGGAAAATGCCTGTTATACCCGAAAAAACGCCCACGGCCGCCGCATGATGGAAAAACATTCCGTCATCGTGGACGACCTTTCCCCGTTCATCCCCCATCAATAGCGAGGATCAAGCATCCAATGGACCCTGCCCCTACGTGCTCGGCGTCTGCAACAACCGGTCAGGCATGGCAACAGCTGCAATGGAACGGCATTGACATGCACATACCGGCACAGTGGACTCCGACAGCCATTGAGCACACATTTCTGTCTTTTTCGGATACGGATCTCCCTGTTTTCGATGTGAAGTGGGCCTGCGACAAGCGTCCTTTCCAGCTGGAAAAAGAAAGGCGCATCATGCACAAGCGTTTCGGCGATGCGGAAGGTTTCCGCACCGGGGCGGAGAGTATTCCGCTGCCGCTTACGCAGGCGCTGCGTCAGGTACAGGACAGGTTCAGCCATGTGCCGTTTGTCCACGCCACCGGCTGCGGAGCGCTGCTGCACAGCGACTCCGGCGGCTATACCGTGCTGGTGCAGTTTCACAACAGAGAAGACAAGCCCCCTTGCGCCGACACCATGACCGGCATTCTCCGCTCGCTTTCTCTCGCCCCGTCCGGCACGCCCGTAACCACCCGTATCTACGACCTTGCCTGCACTGCTCCGGCAGGCTATGAACTCCGCAGCTTTGTTTTTCATCCCGGCCATTTCTGGCTGGAATTCCGCCGTGCCGGAGCTACGCTGGCCATCGACAGATACGCTCCGGCCAATGTGCTGCTGAACGGACTGCCGCTGCGCCACTGGGTGACCAGACACTACGGTCTGCCCATTGAAGAACTGTCATCGGACGTGCCCTGCAAGCCGGCTGCCGCCGGTGACATAGTGCGCTGGACCACAGACCGCTGCAGACCGCTGCTGGGGCGGGTACCCATTGTACGCTCTTTCCGCGGCGTGCGTCAGCACGAGGCCGGTGCGGCCTGGCTGGTGGAACACGAAAACAAGCTGCTTTCGGTACGTATGCGTGATTCCGGCACCGTTTTTTATGACGATCTGACAGCACTATGCAGCACCGTTGAAATTATTTAAAAAAAAAACCAAGATCGCAGCACCCGCGGACAGACACGCCGCGCTTGCGTTTGTGCCCGTCATACCGGAAGGCATACGCCAGTCACATGAGACCGGCGGCTGCGTGCGGCTGCACTATGCCGCTGCGCCCGGCAGGCTGGCAGCACTGGTGCGCGGCGCCGCGCCTGTGCCGCGCACGCTTGAACTGGACGAACTGGGCACGGCCGTCTGGATGCTCATCGACGGCAGGCGTCCGGTTTCGGGCATCGCTCAGGCACTGGCACAACGCTACAAGCTGCACCAGTCAGAAGCCGAACTGTCCGTAAGCGCATTTCTGCGCCAGCTGGGCAGACGGGGGCTGATAGTTCTCAGAGAACCATAACCACGGCAGTCATCATGAATCACACCGAGCATACAGACCACGAGTATTTCACCGAGCCCGCAGCCATAGAAGCGCTGGGGCAGCGGCTGGGCGGCAGCGATATCGTCATAGGCGCGTACCTGACGGGCAGCAACCATCCGCAGCACGGCACACGCGTTCCCGCCGAAAACATCGATTATCTGGCCGGCTGGCTGCACAGCGGCATGCGTCATAAGCTGAATATGGTCGTGCTGCACGACGGACTGTCAGATGCTTTCCAGCAGAAATGTCATGCCGCCGTCGCCATTCACCACCACGAAAAAAAACGCGGCACGCTGACCTTTGTGCAGATACGCCCCGGCAGATTCACCATTGCGGACGAGCGTTTTCTGGCCGCGCTGGCACTGCTGGAACGCATCCGCTTCCGCAATGTGTTCATGGTGGATGTGGCGGATGCGTGGTTTGCGGACAATCCTTTTCTGCTGGTGGAAAAACCGACCCTGCGCCGCTTCTTCGACCGCAGCGGTTTTGCACGGGCACGCGGATTCCGCGGATTCTGCAGGGCACTGGCAGCCCAGTACCGCACATGGCGCGACCGCAAGCGCTTTACCGTGTTCATCGGCGGCGAAGACACAACCATCGGTGATAATCCGTGGATGCAGCGCCATATCCGCAAGGTTTTCGGGCAGGACATGCCGCATCTGGCGCAGAAGCCGGTGCTCAACTGCGGCATTCTGGGCGGGGGCCAGCGCCATCTTGTTTCCGTGCTGCGCACCGTGCGCTCGGAAATGCTGCGCTGCAATGCCACGGACGTTCTGAACGACATGGCCGTGTTCAACCGGGTGCTGCACGATTCACAATACCATCTGCCGTACAGCAACGGGGTGCTTAACAGCCCGTGGAAGGCATGGGCCAAGCAGGGCAAGCACGCGATTTTTCATAAATAACCGTCACTGAAGCGGAATTTTTCCACCATCCGCGGAAAGATTCCGCTTCAGCCCGCCGGTACCACGGCAGACCGGCACCCGCATACACTGCCGCGTTAGCGCAGCTTTCTGCAGAACATACATACCACTCTGCCGGTGCCATGTGTGTTCTGCAACGTCATGCGCGCACAGGCCCTTCCGGCTCAATCCGCGTCTTCATCACCGCCGGACAGCATCATGCGCAGTTCCGGCAGCGAACGGCCTGTCCTGCGCGCCAGCGCTGCCAGAGCCTCATATTCCGCCCTGCTCATATCTCTGCCCTGCACGGCATACTCCTTTGCCGCCACGGCGTGGCCGCCCGCCTGCACCGTTCCCTTTCCGCGGGGCAGCACCACCCGTGTACTGCGGCTGCGACGCAGACCCAGCGTGTGTGTATGGTGTATGACTGCTTCTTCCACGACGGCAAGATGTTCTGCGCTGCACAGCACGGTCAGCGCTCCGCCGGGGCGGTTTTTTTTCATCACACCGGGGGTGAACAGGACATCCAGCGCCCCCGCCTGCAGCAGCGCATCAAAGGCGTGGCCCAGCTCCTCGCCCGTCAGATGATCTATGTGGGTTTCCAGCGTGTAGATGATGTCATCGTGTCTGTGCGACTGCGGCTCGATCAGAAAAAGCCGCAGCGGACCACCTTCCGGACGCGAACCGAACGCCGAGGCGCCGCGCAGCAGTACTCCTTCCGGCCCGTCGGCGAATCTGTCCGCCGCCGAGTCGACGATGAGGGCCCCCGTTGGGGTTATCAGCTCTTCCCTGAACGCTGTGGCAGTTACAGGTTTGCCCTGCATCAGCACCGCTGTGGCAGGCGCAGGCAGGGGCATGATGCCGTGTTCACAGCACACCGTGCCTGAAAACCACGGCAACGGAGAGCAGACAACGGTATCGATGTTCAGTCTCTCAAGTCCCCAGAAGGCGCCCACTATATCCACCAGCGTATCCACGGCCCCCACTTCATGAAAATGCACCTCGCGCGGATCAATGCCGTGCACGGCACCTTCGGCCTCTGCCAGCCGGTGCACGGCGTTCACCGCCCGGTCGCGTACAGCGGGCGTAATGTCCAGCGCCGTTATCACCTGTTCCAGCTGCGCCGCATGGCGCAGCGGCTGCGCTCCGGTCCAGCGCACATCGGCGCGCATTCCGGCCAGTCCCCCGCGCCGCTCGGAACGTATTTCAATGGATACGTCTATGCCGGCGCTGCAGAGCATGCCCTCCAGAGGAGCAAAGTCACACCCCAGCCCCGCAAGACCGGCAATAAACATATCGCCGCCAAGACCGAACCCGCAGTCCATGAACAGTTGCAAACCGCTAACCGCCTTTCAAGCATCGTGCATGATTATAATTTGTAATTGAATTTAGTGACGTTCTGTGTTTATCGTACAATTACCAGTAACCCTTAAGGCGCCTCTTTGCACGGCCACAGGAGGATATTCTCATGCTGATTCGCGACTGGATGTCAAGAGACGTCATCAGCGCCACACCGGAAATGTCCATGATGCGCGCCGCAAAGCTGATGAAGGAACACAGCTTTGACCGGCTGCCCATAGTGGATAAGGATAACAAGCTGGTCGGCATCATTTCTGACAGGGATATAAAGGAAGCTTCCCCCTCCAAGGCCACCACCCTTGATGTTCACGAACTGTACTATCTGCTGTCTGAAATCAAGGTCAATGACATAATGACCCGTGACGTGGTGGCGGCAAAACCCGACGATACCGTGGAAAATGCGGCCCTTGTCATGCTGGAGCGCGACTTCAGCGGTATGCCGGTTGTAGATGACGACGGCAGACTGACCGGCATCATCACCGACAAGGATATCTTCAAGGTTCTGCTTTCCATCACCGGCGCACGGCACGGCGGGGTGCAGTTCGGCTTTCTGCTGCCCAATTCGCCGGGCACACTCAAACCCATTGTGGACACTCTGCGCGAACACAAGGCCCGCATCACGTCCATACTCACCTTTGAAGACCGCGATGACGGCATGCGGCAGGTTTTCATACGCATCCGCCCCATGGACCGGTCCGACGAAAACACCCTTATCGAACAGCTCAAGTCACGTTACCGCGTTACATACTGGTCGCGTGCCAATGTACACACCGTGTCATTCTGACCTGTACCGCGCAATTACGGCGGGTGCCTGTGCACCCGCTTTTTTTTGTTCTCTGCGCAGCGCCGCGCGGCTGCGGTCTGCGTCCGAAAGAGTAGGCGCTTACGCACAACGGCACGGCGACTGAGCGTCTGAACACCCGCAACATACCGTTATAGCTCACAATAAATAAAAAAAGAGCTCCTTGTATTTTCGGCGGCCTTATGGCATTGTAACTTCGCTTTAACGGAATTGTCCCTTTGGGTTACAGCCTGTAAAGGTCTCCTGACGGGAGTGTTCCTCTCTTTACGCTTAGTGAGCGGAGAAAAACGTTCCACAACGCAGCGCTTACCGGCCCTGCTATTGACAATTTCTCCTGTATGGCAGTAAGGAGTGATTCCGCGAAAGGATACCCCTTTTGCGATGCCGTGGAGTCAAGCAGCGGATCGCTGCTTACATATAACTGCGCTCAGGCGTTTGCATTTGCGCAGTTTGGCGTATGTACTAGCCCGATACACCGCTAGATTATGTCCAAGGAGGACAAGCATGGCTGAAGTAAGCTTCCAGGGTAAAACGTTCGAGGTTGACGAAGACGGCTTCCTGCTTCGCTTCGATGAATGGTGCCCCGAATGGGTTGAATACGTGAAGGAATCCGAAGGTATTGCTGAAATCACCGAGGATCACCAGAAGATCATTGACTTCCTGCAGGACTACTACCGCAAGAACGGTATCGCACCCATGGTGCGTATCCTGTCCAAGAACACCGGCTTCAAGCTGAAGCAGGTGTACGAACTGTTCCCCTCCGGCCCCGGTAAGGGAGCATGCAAAATGGCTGGTCTGCCCAAGCCCACCGGCTGCGTGTAGTACACAGCAATTGCTCGCATAGGCGGAAGCGCAAGCTTCCGCCTTTTTTTTATGCCGCTGCTGCGCTCCGCTTCGGGGGCGGCACAGACAAAAGCGCACCGTGCATGCACGGTGCGCTTTTGTTCAGTTGTATATATAACGCGCTATGCGGCTACTGATCTTTGTCGCTGTAGGGTGAAATGCCCAGCGGGTTACCGCCCATGTCAGCAAGCAGACTGTTCTGATACTGACGGATGGCGTACTCGCTCTGCGCTTTCTGCAGGCCTGCAACCACATTCTGCAACACACCCACCATGCAGCTGAGCACGGTGTCAGGCACAATGAAGTCCCCTTCGTCATTTCGTTCCAGCCGTTCCATGCTGGTGGAAATGGACCGGAAATCCTGCGATATCCGTTCTACTATCTGGTCAATGTTTTTCTGTTGCACTGTGTTCTCCGTATAAACCTCGTTACGATAAGCTTCAGCTTCCGTCCGCGTACGAAAACCTGTCCTACCGGCGAAGATGTCTTACCAACCCCTACCATGACGGTCACTTATATTTTTTTCTCCTTGGGTGCCGTGCACTTGGGGTAAAACGAGGCGGAAAAACATTGAACATTCCCATGCCAGAAAACAAAATGTTGAAAAATATACACTTATATTACAAAGCCGATACATCTATACCCATGGTCGCAAGCAGCCATGCATGAAACGCAGCCGCGTCCACCGCAGTGGCCACCCACACCCGATGGTAGGGTTTGTCACCAAAAGGCAGTAGAAAATCCCTACCATCCCGAAATGCCTGAACATCAAAGCAGAACGGCTTCCAGCTGCACAGGTGCGGCATGGCGGCCACCGCAAGCGCCAGCGCATCATGCATGTGTGCGCCGTCCAGACCTCTGACCTGTTCGCTCCAGCGCGCCCAGGGCAGCAGCGTCCGGCGCACAAAACACCGCAGCGGATCGTCCGCGGTGCGCATCTGCGCGATCTGATGCGAAGAAAGACATGTCCGGCTGGTCACATTGACAGGCACAAAGCACAGCGGCAGCCCCGCCCGTACCACTTCCTCGGTGGCCTGCGGGTCATACCATGTATTGAAACGCAGCGCATGCCGCCACACATATTCAGGTATGTCGGGGGTTTTCCACTGCGGTGCCATTTCTTCGGGACAGCGGGGCGCAAACACACCGCCCATATGCACAACCGCGCCGATAAGCGGAGCAATGTCAGGGGCATGTCGCAGGGCAAGAGCCAGATTAGTCAATGCGCCTTCCATTACCAGCACCACCTCGTGCGGGTGGCGGCGCACCGTTTCTATGATAAGCCTGCAGGCAGGAACAGAGGCCTGACGGGCAGAAGGCGCCGTCAGCGACACATCGTCCCACAGCGAGGCTCCGGCTCCTGAAGCTTTGGCGTCCAGAAAGGCATGATGCCGCGCTCTGTCCTCACCCCCCAGCGGTGTATCGGTGCCGGCTGCCACCGGTACCGCGTCTGCACCGGCCAGTTCCAGCATGCGCAGCGTGTTCTGCGCCGAAGCCGATGCCCGGCAGTTTCCGGAACAGGTGGTGCAGGCTGTCAGCTCGAATTCCGGCGACCACAGCGCCAGAGCCAGAGCCACGCCGTCATCGGCATCGCGCACGGGCAACCCCATGGCGTTGTCAATGTCCAGCAGCACCTTTACCGGAGCTTCTGCCCTGCGCAGAGGGGGCGGACACGCAGCACCGCAGGTGTCGTTATGCTGTGCCGTCACTGCCGGTTCTGCCGCAGCACATGTCTGTCCCAGCCTTCTTCAATGGCTTCCAGCCAGAGGGCGGGAATTTCCGGCACGGCGTGTTCAGCCAGTTTTTCAGGCGGAAGCGTTGCCGCGCCCTGCTTCACAGCGGAAAACAATTCTCTGTCAGCCTCGCTCAGGCGGCCCATTTCCAGCACGGGAAAGTCCCCCCAGTTTGCAGGGGAAAGCTTGTGCGCCTGCGCCTGCGGCGACAGCAGAAAATCAGCCAGCACCATGGCCCCCGCCTTGTTGGGAGCATTGAAGGCGATGGCCGTGAAATGCGTGTTGTACAGCGAACCGTCTTGCATGACGAATGTTCTCACAGTGTCAGGGTAGGTGCCTTCCAGAATTTTACTCTGCGCATGGCTTGGATGATAGGCCATGCTGAAATCCACCTCACCGCGGGCAAACAGGGTATCCAGGGCGGCAGGATCTTTGGGCATGCTGACGCCCTGCTGCCACATGAAGGGTTTGATTTCGTTAAGCCACAGCCATAACGCCGGAGCCTGTCTGTCCCACAGGCCTCCGTCAAAATCAGTCATGTACTGCTCATGGCCCCCTGTCACTGCATAAAACACCTGACGCACAAAAGCCGAACCGGTAAAATCGGGCGGCTGCGGATAGGTGAACCGCCCGGGGTGTTCTCTGATCCAGCTGCGCAGTTCGTCAAAAGATGCCGGAGGGCTGGAGACTCTTGCCGTATCATACTCAAAGACAAACTGGGCGCGTCCCAGCGGTGCTTCGTATTCCTGCACCGGATAGCCGAAATCAGTGGCCACGGCAGCGGCATCCACATAACGCATATTGGGCAGCCTGCCGGCAAAAGGACCGTAGAGCACGCCGCTTTCACGGGCATTGCGAAAATTCTCGCCATTGATCCACATCAGGTCAATGGTACCGGTCTGTTTGCCTGCGGCTTTCTCCGTCAGCAGCTTGTTGACAAACACGGGGGCGTCCATGGGCACGCGCTGCACCGTAATGTCATACAATTCTTTCATCCTGTCAGACACATAGCCGTCCACCCACGCATTGACCTGCGCCGAACCGCCCCACATGTAAAAGCGCACGGTGGTGCCCCGCGCACGCTGCACCACCGTGTCAAAACTTTCCGTTTCGGCTGCGGGCTGTGTTTTTTCGGGAGTATCGGAACAGCCGGTCAGCACCGGCACGGCAAACAGGATAAAAAGCAGCACTGCAACAGCGCGGGCGGGCAGATGCACACGGCACGCCGGGCGGCACACCGGACGGCACAGGGTAAAAAGCATGTCAGTTCTCCACGGCAGGTTTTTCTTCGTGCAGACACTCTGCACTGCGCAAGGGCAGGCGCACCACAAATGCGGTTCCGCGGTCGGGCCGGGCCTGCACTGCTATCGCCCCCTTGTGAGTGGCGGTAATGATAAAATACGACACAGACAACCCGAGGCCTGTGCCGCGCCCCGGTTCTCTGGTGGTGAAAAACGGCTCAAAAACGCGGCGGGCCACTTCTCTGCTCATGCCGGGCCCGTTGTCCTCCACCTCAAAAACAGCGTATTCGCCGTCCACCCGTGTGCGCAGCGTGATGGCAGGAGCCTCTGTGGCGGCTTCCGCCATGGCCTGTGCGGCATTACGCAGCAAGTTGAGCGCCACCTGTTCCACTTCGGAAACGATGCAGCGCACGGCAGGAACATCGGGCGAATAGTCTCTGACGATCCGGATTGTTCTGAAGTCATAACGTTTTTTCAGATCATAGTCATTAGCGGCCAGCTCCAGCGCCACATCCAGAATATGCTCAAGGCGTGCCTCGCGCCATTCTCCGGCACAAGGCCGGCTGAATTCGAGCATATTTGACGTTATACGGGCAGCGCGGCGGGCAGAATCCTCTATGCCGCCGATAAACCGCAGGATGCCGCGCTGCTCAAGGTATGCCCTGATGGCTTCGAGCGGACACCCGCACGCCTGTGCCGCGGCACGGTTCGCCTCCCGGTGCGGATCAAGCCGCCTGATGATGTTCTGCGCTCCCTGCATTATGCCGCCCAGCGGGTTGTTGATCTCGTGCGCCATGCCCGCGGCAAGCCCCCCGACGGAGGCCATTTTTTCACTTTGCACCACAAGGTCGTCCAGCCTGCGCCGTTCGGTCATATCCACTATGAACGCCGCATACCGTGTGCCCTCCTCGTGCATTTGCAGACGGGTGGTATGTACAAGCACATGGCGTTCTTCACCCTGCAACGTGACAAGACGCAGCTCCTGCGGCTCTCTGCCGGCCGGCAGCAGGGCATCCTGCACAACAGGACATGACGCCTCATGCAGACTTTCCAGCCCAAGCTCATGCAGATACCTGCCGTTACAGGAAATCGCCGTGCGGCCTGTAAGCGCTACAAAAGCCCCGTTCACCTGCCGTATGGTTCCGGTCTCATCCAGCAGCGCCAGCGCAAGAGGCAGCTTTTCCATCAGCATGGCAAGCTGCTGCTCGCTGCGCAGCAGAGCCGCCTCCATCTTCTTTATGCCGGAACGGTCGAACACGGCGCAAAGCAGGGCATGCTGCCCCTTCCACGGCACCCTGCCCATGTACGCCTCCACATCCTTCAGGTCGCCGCCGGCCAGAATATGCTTCTGTATGTGCAAACCGGTGTACAGTTCTGTGGAAGCGGACATGACGGCGTCAATATCGTCCCGTGGTGCCTGCCACAGGTCATACAGGGTCTGTGTCACAAACACTTCGTGCGGATAGCCGTAAAATTCGCACGCCGCCATGTTGGCATCCAGCACCCTGCCTGTTTCAGGATTGACCACCACCTGCACCAGAGCCGACCTGTCATACAGGTTGCGGAAGAGCATTTCCTGTTCGCGCAGGTGCACCTCTGCAAGCTTACTCTCAGCCACCGGCCCCAGCAGCGGCATAACTTCATCAAGCAGTCCGGCGACATCACTGCCTTTTTCCAGCGATATAAGAGAGAACAGACCGACATGCACATGCCCCACGGAAGCACGGCGCACACGGGAAACACAGGCTCCCCTGATTACAGTTTTCAGCAGCGGCTGCGCGGGCGAGCCCTCCCCGGCCGGATAAAATTCCGCAAACCGCTCATCAACGCTCATGTCCGGCACAACCACGTTCTGTTCTGCCTGCAAAAACACAGGGTGCTGCATAAGCCCCAGCAGATGCGCACGCAGCACGTCCGGTGCGGACATGCCTTTGCCCGGATTTCTGGCAATGGGGTAAAAAGAATCACTCTGATAAATCACAAAGCGGTAACGTTCCTGCTTGTCCGGCAGGTACACGGCTCCCAGTTCAAACCCCGTCCGCTCGCAAAGACGCCGCAGAAAAACTTCGATGGCTGCTGCCGGTTCAGGGGCAGCCTGCACGTCCGTGACAAGCGCCTTGAACAGATTTGCCAGTTCGTCACGCTGCGCACACTGCAGTTCGGACAGAGCCAGATCGTACTGACTGACCGAATGCCTGTAGACCACGATTGTCAGAAAAATGCCCACCACCCACAGACCGGCTGCCAGAATAACGGTACGCACCACAAGCGGCTGCACCAGCTCCATAACAGACTGCATGCGTGTGCTGGCCACCATATAATAAGAAAAAGAAGGCAGCTGCACCGCCTGATACAGCGCATCATCGGTAACCGTACGCCGGACACCGCCGCCGCGCAGCAGTTCCGCCCGCACCTGCGGCGGCACGTCCAGCGTGGAAAGCGACATGCCCCGCAGTGCCGAACGCAGATCGTTCCATGCCACCAGCAGCGACCCGTCGGCGCGCACCAGCCCCACGGTAAATTCCGTGGAAAGCGATCCGTCCAGAAAGCGTTCCGCCAGATGCTGCGTATCTATCAGCCCGCACAGCAGCACCTCTTTACCGGCAGCATTCACTGCGGCCCGATACATGACCAGCTGCGGATATGCACGGTACCCCTGAACCGCCAGCACCTGCACGGCCCCGCGTACTTCCGGCAGTTCGCGCCACATAAGACTGACCAGCGACTGGTCAAAGGTATCCTGCCCGGAATACTGTGCATACAGCAGATCTCCCGTGCGCGAATATGTCAGCGTGTTGCTTATGCGCGGATGAAACATAATGCCCGCAGCCTGCTCCGGCGGCACGCCTTCCGCCTGCATATCCAGCAGAAGCTGCATCTGCTCAAAAGCGTGCTCCGCCTCTCCGGAAAATGCCGCCACCACACGCCCCAGCTCGAGCTGAGCCTGACTTACCGCCTGCGAACGCGCATCACGTATGGCATCATAAGCAAACAGAAACGCCAGCAATGTAAGAATGCCTGCGATGAGTACCGCAGCATTTTTCCCGCGGGTCAGCAGAAATTCAGGGGGCACTTGCGGCTTCCTCCAGTGAATTCAAAAAGGTTGCCGCCTCAGCTGCCAGTGCAGGATCAACATGTGTAGCACGGGCAATCGCGTCCTGTGCCGGAAGCACCCGGTCACGCAGCGCCCGCCGCTCCGGCGCGGAAGGCACGGTTATCCTTACGCCGTTTTCACGCAGGGTCTTTTTGGCCTGCTCCTGCGCCGCAGCGGCTTCTTTGCGCCCTTCCAGCGCCGCCCTGTTCCACAACGCCGCAAGCTCGTGCCGTACGTCCCCGGGCAGATGCGCCCAAAAGCGGGCGTTGACCAGCGGCACATACTGGGCAAAGTACTGTCTGTCTTCAAAGGCATAGCGGATGCCGTGCTCCCACAGCCGCGCGCTGACAACGGTTTCATATGTAGTCAGCACACCGTCCACCGTTCCGGATTCCAGCCACGACGGCAGGTCGGGCCATGCGATGATACGCGGCAGCCCCCCCAGCGCACTGATGCGCATTTCGTTGCCCAGCCCGCCCGCCACGCGGATGTGCAAACCTTTTACAAGCCGGTCGGCATCAAGCGGCGCTTTAAGGGTGAACAGCTGGGCATGTCCCAGATCAAGCCATGTGCCCAGCACCACAGAACGCGTGGCGTTCTCGATGCGCGTGACAACGCTCTGCCCCACATGGCCTTCCAGCAGCGTATGTGTATCCTGCGCAGCGCGTCCGTAAAACATCGGCAGCATGAATAAATTGACGGAAGGTTCGATGCGCGCGATGTTCCAGATGCCGGGGACCGCCATTTCAACCTTGCCCTGCGCCAGTGCGTACACCACGTCCCTGTCGCGGAACAGGCGGGCATTGGCATAGACAACCGCTTTCAGCCTGCCCTGCAGCTGCTCGTTAACCTGCTGCACAAACCTGCGCACAATGGCGGTCTGCATGTGGTCATCGGTATTTTCCAGCGATACGCGCATTACCGGCACAACAGCCGGTGCCTTACCGGCCCCCGCCAGAGAAAACAGCAGCACCGCCGCACATGTGAGCAAAATTCTCCACATCTGTTCCCTCCATAATGAAAATAATTTTCATGGCTGGCTTTGCCAGACTGTTTCCCGTATTTTCACCTGAAATGAAAAAAAGGCGGTTCCATGCAACATTACACCAGACGTTTTCAGGACTTCATTGCGGAAAAACGCATGAAATGGACCCAGCAGCGTGAAGCCGTGGTGCATGCCCTGTGGACCACTGAAGAGCATGTCACCTGCGAAGAGCTTGCCGCCCGTCTGGCAGCGCAGGGGCGCCGCATTGGTCTTGCCACCGTGTACCGCAACCTGCGGCTGCTGGTGGATGCCGGTCTTGCCCGTGAATTCCACAGCGGCGGAGCTTCTGTACGTTACGAACGGTACATCGAAGACGACCACCACGACCACCTGATATGCGAACGCTGCGGCAACACCGTGGAGTTTCTGGACGAAAAGCTTGAATCTCTGCAGGAAGAGCTTGCCAGACGCCATGATTTCCGGCTGACAGGACACAAGATGTATCTGTACGGAATCTGCAACCGCTGCCGGTCTTCCTCATAGCTTTCCGCCTTTCAGTTCAGCGGCAGTCCACAGCCGCCCGCCGTGCGGCCTGCGCTACCTGCAGGCAGGCGTCGCGTGCGGTCATGGACATCCGCATCATCTCCATACGCAGCAGTTCATCCATTCCCGTTGCCTGCAAAGCCTGTCCGCGCCCCTGTGCCGTGCACACTGCAAGCGCCTGTTCCATCCGCCCCAGCATAGCCCGCGTCTGCCGCCGCAGGGCGCTGTACGCAGCGGAAACCGCTGTTCCGTTTTCCGCGGCTCCCCGCATGACAATCAGCTCGTCCTGCAACCCCTGCAAAGCTTCATCCAGCACAGGCAGCCTGTCGCGCACTCCGCTGCAGTCCGGCCCCTGACCGGAAAGCCATGCCTGTTCCAGCGCCGCCGACTGCCACATAAGGATGTTGAGATTGTGCGCCGGTATACTCTGCCCCGCACCCGGTTCAGGTTCCCCGGCCTGTGCGCAGTAGGCGGACGTACACACAAGCATGACAGAATATATCCACATTGTTATTATTTTCATGCGTTCTCCTGCATTCATTATCTATTTACAGTTACATACCATACCTCTGTTCCGGACGGCGGGCAAAAAAAAACCCCCGGCCGGCACCGGGGGTTTGCGTGAGAACTCTGCCGTACGGGTCTTTAAAAAAGACTCAGCAACATCTTTGTGCCCACAGCCAGAAGCAGCACAGCAAAAATACGCTTGAGGCGAGGTACGGGCAGGCTGTGCGCCAGCCGCACCCCTACAGGGGCGGTAAGCATACTTGCGCTGACAATGCCTATCATGGCGGGCAGATAGACGTAGCCGACAGAGTATTGGGGCAGGGTCGGCTGGCCCCACCCGCTAAGAACATAGCCCAGTGAACCCGAAATGGCGAGAGGTAATCCGATGGCAGAGGCCGTGCCTATGGCCGTATGAATGGGGGTGTTGCACCATGTGAGAAAAGGCACCGACAACGTGCCGCCGCCTATGCCCACCAGACTGGACAACACTCCTATGCCGCCCCCGGCGGCCACCATACCCGGCGCCCCGGGCAGCTGCCGCGTGGGTTTGGGCTTGATGTTAAGCAGCATCTGCACGGCCACGTAGTACAAAAAGATACCGAAAAATCCTTTCAGAAAATTGGTCGAAAGCGCGGATGCCACAAATGCCCCTGCAAAAGTGCCCACAAGAATGCCGGGGGTGACCGCCTTTACCGCGGCCCAGTTGACGGCACCGCGCCGGTTGTGCGCGCGGAAGCTGGAAACGGAGGTGAAAATGATGGTAGCCAGAGAAGTACCCAGCGCAAGGTGCAGCATATGCTCATGCGGTACATTCTGCCATGTGAACGAAAACGTGAGCATGGGAACAATCACCAGTCCGCCGCCAATGCCGAGCAGACCTGCCAGCACGCCTGCCACGGAACCAAGCGCAATGTAAAGAGCAAGAGATTCTATCATGATAGTAAGCCCGCCGTCCGTTAAAAAAGCCCGCGACAGCATGCCGCGGGCCGTATTCTGCATCAGATTCCGCGCAGTATATGCCGTCCGGCTTCCTGCACGCTGCGGCAGCCTGTAAGCACCATGGCCTGCACAAGCTGGCCGCGCAGCGCTTCAAGGTATGCAGCCACGCCTTCGGCCTGACCGCCCACCGCGGCAATGCTGAAAGGACGACCGATAAGCACGGCATCGGCGCCCAGAGCAAGCATTTTGATCACATCAAACCCGTCACGCACACCGCCGTCCGCCAGCACGGTAATGCGGCCCTTCACGGCATCGGCGATTTCGGGCAGCACTTCCGCGGCACCCGGCGTATGGTCAAGCACGCGCCCGCCGTGGTTGGAAACCACAATGGCGTCGGCACCCACTTCCACCGCCAGCTGGGCATCCACCACCGTCATGATGCCCTTCAGGATAAACGTCCGGCCTGCCGCGTGCACTTTGTCCACAACGGCTTTCAGCTGCGCCGGTGTTTTGGGCGACACAGGTCTGCCCATCTTGCGCAGCGTAACCAGCCCCGCGGCATCGATATCCATACCCACAGCAGGACAGGCCGAAGCAAGCGCCCGGTCAAGCTTCTGGTCAAGCTCTTCCCCGTCCCACGGCTTGATGAACGGAATACCGTGCCCTTCCACCGCCGCAATGCCGTCCATGCCGGCGTCGATGATGAACGGGGGCACCCCGTCGCCCGTACAGCCTATGACTCCCTGCTGTCTGCAGCCGCCCAGAATGGCGTTCACATACTCTTCTTCGGTGATGCCGCCGCCCATGTTGAAGGAGACTCCTCCGATGGGCGCAGCCATGACAGGCATGGAAAGAGGAATACCAAGCACGGTCACCGAGGTGTCGGGCTGCACGGCATCATGGATAAGGCGCATGTTCAGCTGCACGGCCGCCAGCGATTCCACATTGTTGCGGAAAGAAGAGGCGGTGTTCAGTCCGCCCATGCCGGGCACTTCGCCCGCGCAGGCCTTGCCGTTGCACACGGGACAGACCCGGCAATAGCCTTTCATCAGTTCTTTTGCCTTTTCGCGTACTTCCTTCATGCCGGAGAATCCTCCTTGGCCGTCGTGGCGGCATTTGTGTGATGAGTGTGTGCGGACACCCTGCCTGCGGCACGCCGCGTTGCGCGGCAGCCCTTCTGAAAACGTTTCCGGTAAAATTTCTGCAGAAACGCTTTCCGGTGGTGCCGTATTTGTTTGATCGCCCAAATTGATACCGTAGACGCCGGCTGCGGGCAAGAGAACGACGCCGCGAAAACCTCAGCGGAGCATCAGTCAATCCACTCCAGAGCAATTTTTTCCACGTAGTCGATATGGGAATGCATTTCCTGAAAGGCCGCCTCGGGGTCTCGGCGCGCCAGTGCCGCCAGCACCCGCTCGTGCGTCATCACCGCCCAGTCGCGGCGTTCTTCGGTCTGCAGGGTGAAATCGCGGCTTTCGCTGACAATGTCGTGGATGCGCACCAGCACCTCATACAGCACGCGGTTACCGGTGGCTTTGGCGATAAGCAGGTGAAATTCGGCGTCCAGCGCCGATCCGGAACCGCCCTGAGCAATGACGGCTTTCTGCTCGTTGAGTTTTTCCCGCAGCAGAGCAAGATCGGTGCCCGAAATATACGTGCCGCCAGACTGGCTATCTGCGGTTCAAGCAGCTTGCGGAACTCAAGAAC
Organism: Oleidesulfovibrio alaskensis DSM 16109; assembly: GCF_000482745.1. Lineage (NCBI taxonomy): Bacteria > Pseudomonadati > Thermodesulfobacteriota > Desulfovibrionia > Desulfovibrionales > Desulfovibrionaceae > Oleidesulfovibrio > Oleidesulfovibrio alaskensis. Next base: position 189,619 of record NZ_AXWQ01000006.1, read on the forward strand.
CTCCTGAATGTTGCGCTGCTCCACTGCCATGCCCAGCGGGCCGTACAGCAGTTCCTGCCGGTCATCAAGAACATAGGTGCCGTCGCCGCGGCGGCTGGCCAGCACTCCCTGCTGTTCCAGCGAGCGGATTGCCTCGCGCACGGAATGGCGCGAAACCCCGAGCACCTCTGCCAGATGCCGTTCGGCGGGCAGCTTGTCGCCCCGCCGCAGCTCGCCGCAGGCTATAAGCTCGCGCAGCCTGTTGGCTATCTCGTTACGCACGCACTGTTTTGTGGTTCCTTCCGGAACAAAACGGACCGAATTTCTGGACATGTGTGTCTTCTCCGCCCCGTACCGGCAACCGGTACGCTACTGGCGCCCTTCCAGCACCACGCCCCCGGTGACAAATGAAATCCCCTGCGACGAGGCGGTACCTATCATCACCCCTTCCACCACAGGTGCGGGTACCGGGCTTGTGCAGTTCCAACGCACGATGAAACGGGCTCCGGAACCACCGCTCAGGTCGTTTTCCGCCACCACAAACCGCACGCCCCCCAGCGGCGGCACCGTGACGGGCTTTTCCGTAAAATTGCGCACGGCTTTGCCGTCGGTATCAACATAGGTCACCTGTTCAAGAACAATGGGATGCTCCGCCGAGGTGTTACGCACACTCAGCGTGGTGGCAAGGGCAAAACGGGCTTCCTTGTTGCCGTAGTACACATGCGAGTAAACAGGCACATGCAGCAGCTGACTTTTCCAGCGCGGTGCCTGCCAGTCCTGCGCGGCTGCCGTGCAGACCGAAAAAATAACAAAACATGCAACCAACGCATAACGCACTGTTTTTTTCATCGCAAATTCTCCCTTGCAGCAGCACGGGTGGTGCCGTCAGACAGGTCAGCGTTCTTCCTGAACATGTTCAAGCGCCTGCCGGAACAGCTGGCGCACATGCTCGTCATCCAGCGAGTAGAACACGTTTTTTCCTTCCTTGCGATAACGGACCAGCTTGGTGGCGCGCAGCAGCCGCAACTGGTGCGAAACCGCCGACTGGCTGAGGCACAGTATGGCCGCAAGATCGCAGACGCACAGTTCGCTCACGGCCAGCGCCTCAAGAATACGGGCGCGTGTTCTGTCGCCCAGCACCTTGAACAGTTCGGCAAGAGCCGAAAGTTCTTCCTCGGGGGCCATGGCGGCGCGCACCTTGTTCACGGTGTCAGTATGTTCGCAATGATGTCTGCAGATAGGTGGATCGTCCCGCACGTAACCTCCGGCCGGCAGCAGGGCTGCCTGAAATGGATGTTGAACATAGCCCTGCGCAGCCGCGCGGTCAAATGCACAGCGCGGTCAGCACGGAGAATCCAGCGGCACCACGGCGCGCACAACCGTGCCTATGCCTTTCTCCGTCACAATATCCAGCCGGCCGCATATAAGCTCCAGCCGTTCGCGCATGCTGTCCAGCCCTATGCCGTTGCGGGTGTTGTCCAGCCGGTCAAAACCGCTGCCGTTATCGGTGACGGTCATCACGCATTCTTCCCCCACCTGCTCAAGGCTGATCCGGGCCGAATCAGAACCGCTGTGCCGTATGACGTTGTTCAGCGCCTCCTGCGCCACGCGGAACAACACCGATTTCTGCACATCCGACAGCGCATTTTCCGGCAGAGAAAGATGGCTTGTGATGGTAAGAGAATGGATCTGGCTCATTTCCTGCTGCAGCCAGCGCAGCGCGGCGATGAGTCCCAGGTCGTCCAGCACCGTGGGGCGCAGGTCCATGACTATGCGCCGCGTCTCCACAATGGCATGCTGCACATATTCGATGGTTTTCGATATGCGTTCCGTGGGCCAGCCCGTGCCGGACTGTTCCAGCCTGCTGCGTTCGCCTTCCAGCATGAACTTGATGCCCGAAAGCGTCTGCGCCATGGAATCATGCAGTTCGCGGCCTATGCGCTTGCGTTCTTCCTCCTGCGCGGAAAGCACCTGTGCGGAAAGCCGCCTGAGACGCCGCGAAATCTGTTTCTGCTCGGTAACGTCCATCATGTACACGGCCACCCCGGTAACCCAGTCGGCATACCCGAAAACCGGATAATAGGTCACATCCAGTTCCAGCCCGAAAGCCTGCACCTCGAAACGTGCAGGCAGAAAGGTTTCCAGCACTTCGTGCAGCGCATCGCGCCACACCAGTGTATCGGTAGTCCCCTGCAGCAGGTCAAAAAACACCTGCCCGCCGGACCCCCTTTCGGGCAGCCCCAGCCGCTGTGCGGCGGTGATGTTGAGCGTTATTATCCTGCCGCCCGTATCCATCAGCAGCGCGCTGTCGGCAAGCGCGTTCATCAATGCCTCAAGATGATTGCGGTGCTGCACGATAAGCTCTTCGTGCAGTTTGCGCTCAGCTATCTCACGTTCCAGACGGTCGTTCACTCTGCCCAAGGCTGCCGTGCGTTCCTTGACGCGTTCTTCCAGCGTCTTGCGCACGGCCTCCATGGCGCGGGTGGCCTCCACGCGGGAAGTCACGTTGATGCCTATGAACAGCAGCAGAGTCTCGCCGTCGGGCATGGTGATGGGTGCCCTGATAACATCAAACCATTCCCTGCGCCCGCCGGTACCCACTATGCGCTCTTCCAGCTGGGCCACACGGCCTTCCTGCAGCACTTCGCGGTCCACGGCACCGAAATATCCGCACATGCGGGGGCCCGCGTCGGCCACGCCCCACACATCACCCGGCAGGCCGTAAAGCTCGCGCCATGCCCTGTTGGCGAACATCAGCGCACCGCGGCTGTCAAACACGCTGATAAGGTTGGGCGAAGCCTGCACCAGCAGTTTGATAAACTCCCTTTCACGCAGCAGACGCTGTTCCATCCGCTTGCGTTCCTGCACCTCCACCTCCAGCGCCTTGGTTCTGCCACGCACCCGCGCTTCAAGGTCCCTGTTGATGCGTACCAGCGTCTGGCGCACCGATTCACGTTCGGTCACGTCTCTTTCCAGCAGGCCGAAAAGCGGCGTATCGGAACTGACCCCCAGCACCGGAAAGATGACACACTCGTATCTGCTTGCTTCCTGCACCTCACGGAACACCACGGAGCGTCTGGTACGCTGTGATTCATTCATGGCGTGCAACCGGCGCTCGGCTGCTGCTTCCGACAGAAAATCCGTCAGCCGCCCGCCCAGATACCGCATGAAAGGAACCCTGTGCCGCGCTGCCGATGCCCTGTTTGCTGCCACAATACCTCCGGCGGCATCCAGCAGTGCCAGCGGTTCGGGCACAGCATCCAGAAACGCACGGAAAAAAGTCTCGAACCGGCGGAAAGAAAGCAGACGCCACCCGCAATCGCTGGCAGCCACAACGGTATCCAGCACACCCCCGTGTTCGTCTGTATGCCGGTGCAACGCGGCTGTCAGGGTTCTGCCGTCCTTGTGCGAAACCAGCCTGAAGCTGCGCGTCCGCCCCCCGCCGGTGCCTTTGTGCCCGTCAGAAAAAAGAGCGTGCAGCAACGCCGTATCGTCGGGATGCACAAAGGTTTCTATATAACGGGGGTCTTCGTACAGCAGGGCCGCAGACCCGCCCAGTACCGATGAAAATTCCGGCCCGGCGAACAGAAACCGGCCGGAGGTTCCGTCACGCAGCAGCCACACTGCCTCACCGCCCATGCCTGCATCGCGGCCGAAAAAAACATCCGCCGCTGCCAGCGGGCCGGCAACGGCGGATTCCAATTCTCCGATACGTGTTCTGTATATCCCGCACTGACGCACAAGCTCGCTGTTGCGGGCTTCAAGCTCGGCAATGCGTTCTCTGAGCTTTTCTGTGGTAACATCCATACTTAGGCATCCTGCACGCTTGGTATAAAGGTTACAGGGCGCCTGCGCTGCGGGCGGTGCCGGAAAAGCGCCGGTGCGCTACACGGCCACCTCCCGCCTGACGGCAAGATCTGCCATTATCTGCTGCAGACGGTCCGGATCATCATCATTCAGCAACGCATGCACGCTGTCGTAGGGCAGTACCTGCGTATCGTATTCAACAGTGAGAGTGCGCGTAAACAGATTCATATTGGTTCTGATGATGCCGGCTATGCCCCCGCGCCCCGCTTTTTTCAGCATGGCGGCCTTGGGGTGACCGGCTATGGCAAGATCCACCCGGACTTTGAGTCTGCCCGGCTTATGGTCGCACACGGCAAGAAATTCCTTAAGCTCTGAAAGTACAGAAATATCCATATATAACTACCGTATATCAAAGGCGGCACTGCTGTGCGCCCGTATAACGTCAGACATTCGTCATTATAACAGCCGAAGACGTATTTTTTTATACTACCTCCGGTGACCGACGGGAGCAAGTACTCCGGCAGGGCATAAAAAGCCAGCATATTTTTTTCTGATAATTAATGAAGCACTATAGAAAAAAGGTCCGCTCTGCTGTATGAAAAGAGTATGACTTCTCCCTGCCCGCAAATATTATGGAACATGACAAGAAAATGCAATTTTTCCTGTCATTACTGTTACTTTCCCCATGACAACTCACCCGTTTCCGACTCATTACCCGTCGCCGCGCTGCTGGACTTTCTGCGGTCGCGCGGAGGAGAATGGCTGGTGGGACTAACCGGCGGTGAACCGTTCATCTATCCGGATTTTGTGGATATCTGCAGTGCCATTGCCGCGGAACACCGTATCGGCATTGATACCAACCTCAGTGTGACACCGGTCGTCAAACGCTTTGCCCGGCACGTACCGCCCGACAGAGTGCACGACATATACGCCGCGCTGCACATTGAAGAACGCGAACGCAGAGGGGCTGTGGATGCTTTTATCCGCAATTACCATACCCTTGCCGGGCGCGGTTTCACGGTCAAGGTGAACTATGTGGTGCACCCGTCGCTGGTGCAGCGCTTTGCCGCCGACTGTGAATTTTTCGGCCGCCACGGAATACCGCTCACACCGCGCCCCTTCAAGGGCGTTTACGAAGGCCGCAGATACCCCGAAGGATACGGCAGCACAGCCGCAGCCATTTTTGCACAGCACCCCGAAGCGGGCAGAAAAACCGTTTTCAACTTTCACGGCGTACCCTGCCACGGCGGGCACACCTTTCTGCGCATGGAGCCGGACGGCACGGTGCTGCGCTGCCCCGGCGACAAGACGGTGCTCGGCAACGTGCTTTCAGGCACCGTGCAGACAGAAAGCGGCCCCACCCCGTGCCGCATGCACCGCTGCCCCTGTCAGGGTGTGGAGCACATCCTGCCCGACGCCGCGCAGCAGGATTTCATCGAGGGTGTGCGCGCCTATGTGGTGGGAGACCTGCCCGCGGCGCAACGGGCCTTTGCCGCCGCACACAGCCGGGCACCGGCCATGACACAGGCTGCCAACAACGCCGGCGTGGCCGCATTCGCCGCGGGCGATGCTCAGGCGGCAGCGTGCTGTTTTGCCCGGGCTGCCGCCGACGATCCAGTCACACCGCTTTATGCCGCCAATCTCAAGCTGGCCCGCCGTGCGGCACAACCGTCTCCGCCTTCCGGAACGGAAAACGAAACGCCTGAACTCTCACTTGCAGTCAACTACCAGCGTACCGGCAACTGACCAAAAGAGCAGCCGCATGTCCCAGACATATAATATACTGATGTATTCGCACGACACATACGGGCTGGGGCACATCCGCAGAACCATGACCATAGCGCAGGCTCTGCTGCATCCGGACGTGAATATCCTCATCCTGACCGGATCACCCATCGCCGGGCGCTACACATTTCCTCAGGGGATAGATTTCGTCCGTATTCCCGGCATGATAAAGCAGTCAAACACAAGTTATGTGCCGCATTCCATCAAAGTGGCCCCCAACCATGCACTGGATATCAGGCAGGAAATCATCACAGCCACGGCAAAAGCGTTTGATCCCGCCATGTTCATTGTGGATAAAGTGCCCGTGGGACTGAAAGGCGAGGTGCGCCCCGTACTGGAATGGTTCCGTACCAGCAGACCAGAAACAAAAGTCATTCTGGGGCTGCGCGATATTCTGGACGATGCGGCCACAACCCGTGCAGACTGGGAAAACAGAAATTATCTGCATGTGATAGATGACCTGTATTCCGAGGTCTGGGTCTACGGAGAAAAACGGCTGTACAATCCGCTGGAAGAATATGGCATTCCCGGTCATATGCATCATAAATTCGTCTTCACGGGCTACCTGCCGCGCCCGTCGTATATCAAGGCCGCGGCAACGCAGCAGCGACGCAACGGTGACAGACTGGTACTGGTCACCGCGGGCGGCGGCGGCGACGGCTACCCGCTGCTGGACTGTTACATGAAAATGGCCGAATCCGGCCCGCTGCCCTTCCGCACGGTCATGGTTTCCGGCCCGTTTGTGCCCAAGCCCAGGCAGGACGAACTGGCCGACAGGGCCAGACGGTCGGGCATCGCATTCAAGACCTTTCACAACAAACCGGAAAAACTGATGGCCAATGCCGACGTGGTGGTGAGCATGGGCGGATATAATACCATCTGCGAAGTGCTTTCGCAGCGCAAGGTGACACTGGTCATCCCGCGTGATACCCCCCGCATGGAACAGCTTATCAGGGCGCGCATGCTGCAGCGCGAGGGACTGGCCGACTTCATCGAGTGGGACCGCATGAGCCCGTCGCTCATGCTCGGACGCATCCTTGCTCTGCTGGAAAACCCCGCCCCGTGGAAGCAGGCCATGGAAAACTTTGCACTCACCGGACTGGAAACCATCAAGCAGCGTCTGACCGCCTTCCGTCAGGAGACCGCGGCATGACACGACACACCGCGCTGCAGAACAACCGGGAAGCCCCTGTGCTGGGGTTTGTGCTCAAAGGCTATCCGCGCATATCCGAAACATTCATCGCCAACGAAATACGCCTGCTGGAAGAACAGGGACTGAGCATCCGGATTTTTTCCATGCGCGCCCCGCGCGAATCTTTCAGTCACGACAGCGTCCGCGCCATCAGGGCACAGGTCACCTATCTGCCCGAATCCATGCTGCGCGGACTGCCGGTGCTTTTGCGGCACACCCTGCGCCGCCTGCTGCGCGACCCCGCCGCATTCCGCCGTGCGGCATCTTTGTGGCTGGCGCGGCGCAAGGGCACGGAAAAACTGCACACATGGGCCAAACACTTCATGCAGGCATGCTGTCTTGCCGACGCGGCAGAGCACAACGGCCCGCATATCGGGCACCTGCATGCCCATTTTGCCCACACGCCCGCCTCTGTGGCGCTGTATGCGGCAGAACTGCTGCGCATCCCTTTCAGCTTTACCGCCCACGCCAAAGACATCTACACGCAGCCCCCCCAGCGTCTGAAATTCAAGCTGGACCGCGCCGCGTTCGCTGTAACCTGCACCGGATACAACAAGCAGCATCTGGACGGCATGGGCAGCCGCACTCCGGTGCACACAGTCTATCACGGCATTGACCTTGGTCTGTTCAACCCCGCAGCCTGCACCCCTCCGGTCCCGCCGCCGTATACGGTCATGACGGTGGCGCGCTTTGTGGAAAAAAAAGGTCTCGGGATTGTGGCGCAGGCGCTCGGCCTGCTGCGCGGGCAGGGGCTGGATGTACGCTGGCTGCTTGTAGGCGACGGAAACGCCAAAGCCCGCCGCAAACTGGCCGCTCAGATACGGCAGGCGGGCATGCAGGATCATGTGACCATGACGGGCACGCTTACCCATACGCAGGTGCTTGAACAGTACAACGGGGTGCACGCCTTTGCGCTGGGCTGCCTGCTGGCAAAAAACGGCGACCGCGACGGCATACCCAACGTCATAGCGGAGGCAATGGCTCTCGGCGTGCCCGTTGCGGCCACCGGAGTCTCCGGCATTCCCGAACTGATCATCCACGGCAGAACAGGCATGCTGGCCCCGCCGGATGATGCGGCCGCTCTGGCAGATGCACTGCGCCCGCTGCTGACAGACACCGCCCTGCGGCAGAAAATCACACAGGCCGCGCGCAGCCATGTGGAAGCCGTGTTCGACAGCACAAAGCAGACGGCCTGTCTGGCCCGCATATTCGCAGATACGGCCGGTCACGCCCGCACCGGCGCCGCAGTGTCAGGCACACAGCACAGCGGGCGCCCCACGCTTTCCTGACGCGGAGCACGGAGAATCATATGTCGCTGTATTTCTGCACCCCGTTCAAACCGCCCGACCACCCGCGCCCCTCCGGCGATGTGACTATCGCGCAGGACCTGTGCGCTTTTATGCGGCAACAGGGACAACATGTGGAAACTCTTCCCTATCTGCCCACAGACAGAATATGGCGGCGGCCCGCCATGTGGCCGCGTCTTGCGTGGCGCAGAGCGGCTCTCGGCCTTTCGCTTTGCCGGCGCAGGCCCGGTGCGTGGTTCACCTACCACAGCTACTGGCGTGCGCCCGACCTGCTGGGCCCCGCGGCAGCCGCACATGGCGTGCCGTATTTCATCTTTGCCGGTGCACACTCGCCCAAGCGCGCCCATGACCGGGCCTCACGCTGGGGTCATGATAAAAATCTGGCCGCACTGCGAGCCGCCGCCCAGATTTTTGTAAACAAACACAGAGACCTGCCAGCCCTGCGCAGCGTTCTGCCCGAATCACGCCTGAGCTTTATCGCACCGGGTATCCGCCCCGACGATTTTGCGTTTGACCGCAGCAGCCGCGAAGAACTCCGCCGCCAGTGGCGCGTGAGCACCGCATCAGTGGTGTTGAGCGTGGCCATGCTGCGCAAGGGGGTGAAAACAGAAGGCATAAAACAGGTGATAAGTGCCTGTGCGCGTCTGAGAGCCCGCGGAGAAGATATCATACTGGTGGTGGCGGGCGACGGACCCGAAAAAGAAGCACTGGAACGGCTGGCCGGATACGAACTGGCGGGAAATGCCCGTTTCACGGGGTTTGTTCCGCGGGAGGCGTTATACAAATACTACAGCGCAGCCGACCTGTTCGCCTTTCCCGGCATCAACGAAGGTCTGGGCATGGTCTATCTGGAAGCACAGGCAGCCGGACTGCCCGTGGTGGCATGGGACCATGACGGCGCGCCTGAACTGGTAAAAACGGGAACTACAGGCATCATCACTCCCGCGTGGGACACGGCGGCCTTTGCCCATGCCATAGGCTGGCTGGCCACCGACGGCAGAATGCGCCGCACGCTGGGCGACAATGCCCGCAATCATGTGCGGGCACAGCACAATCTGCACACAAACTACAGCCGCATGCTGGATATCATGAATACCCTGTGCGGAGAAACCCGCCCCGACGGCACATGCACACATCCGGATTTCAAATGATGGAATTTCTGCTTATCAGACACGCCAGCACTCCGTGGAACGAAGAAAAACGCATACAGGGCCAAAAAGATATCCCGCTCAGCCCGCAGGGAGTGCTGCAGGCCCGCGGCTGGTGCAATACGCTGCAGCGGGTGCTCTGGTCACGGGTTCTCTGTTCCGACCTGCAGCGCGCGGTGGACACGGCGCACAGCGTCAATAACGGACGGGAAAGCATCATTTCGACCGACAGACGTCTGCGCGAGCAGGACTGGGGCCGCTGGACGGGGTGCACCATAGATGAGCTGCACGGCAGACACGCCGCCGAGGTCCGGCTGCAGGAAAATGCGGGCTGGAATTTCCGCCCCCCCGGCGGAGAGTCACGCACAGAGGTGCTCCGCCGCACGCTGGACTGTCTGGAGGAAACCGCCCGCAATGCAGCGCAGTCCCGCACCGCTCCCGTGCTGGTGGTCACGCATCTTGGTGTCATCAAATGCCTTGTCACCCATCTCATGGAGCTGTCTTTCACACCCGACGAACCGAGCCCGGTAAAAAAACGCGCTCTGCACCGCATCGGATGGGACGGCCGCACATTCACACTGCTTGAACGCAACAGGGACCTGTAAGGCACCGTCATGCGCATTCTGCACTACTGTCAGCACGTGCTGGGCATGGGGCACCTTTTCCGCAGTCTGGAAATAGCCAGAGCACTGCACCGTCACGAAGTGACGCTGGTTACAGGCGGCCCGCCCGTATCCGCCGCACTGCCGCCGCACATACGGCATGTCCAGCTGCCGCCGCTGATGATGGACAGCGGTTTTTCCGGACTGCATACGGTGCCCTGCGCCGCCGGTGAACTGCCGCCCGACCTGCGGCAGGTACAGGACATGCGCCGGCAGATGCTGCTGAAAACCCTGCACGAAACAAGACCCCGCATTCTGCTTGTGGAGCTTTTCCCCTTCGGTCGCAGGCAGTTCTCCTTCGAGCTTGTGCCGCTGCTGGAATCCGCCCGCTCCGGTGCATACGGCCGCATGCAGATTGTCTGCAGCGTGCGGGATATTCTGGTGGAAAAAGACAATCAGGCCCGTTACGAAGAACGTGTGCTCTCTGCGCTGAATACCTGGTTCGACCATGTTCTGGTGCATACCGACCCCGCCGTGGTCCGGCTGGAGGAAACCTTTTCGCGCCTGCCGGAAGTTGCCGCCGACGTGCACGACACGGGGTATGTGACACCCCTTCCCGCAGCGCACAAAGCCGCAAGGCTGCGCAGGGCGCTGCGGCTGCAGGCGCAGGAACCGCTTATCGTTGCCAGCGCCGGCAGCGGAAGCGTGGGTGCCGGTCTGCTGCAGACCGCGGCACGGGCATCACACATTCTGCACCGTACCGTACCGCACCGCCTGCTCGTGTTCACAGGCCCTTTCATGCCGCCGGAACATACGGCGTCACTCCGGCAGGCCGCAGCAGGTGCCGCGCACATCCGCATACGCACCTTTACCCGCCAGTTTCCGGCATACCTTGCGCTGGCCGGCCTTTCCGTTTCGCTGGCGGGATACAACACCACCATGAATCTGCTGGCGGCCCGCACATCGGCGCTGGTGCTGCCGTTTGACAGCAACAGAGAACAGCGCATGCGCTCCCGGCGCCTCGAACGTCTGGGCGCCCTGCGCATCCTGCAGCCCGACGATCTGGAACCGCACAAGCTGGCAGAGCTGATGCAGGCCGCGCTGGCGCGGCGTCCGCAAAAAACCGGCATCAATCTGGACGGCGCCCGCACATCGGCGCGCATACTGGAATCAGCGGCACGGCACGCATCAGGCTCCCGCACGGAGAACAGCCCATGACAACCCGCTCCGCCCGCAACCCGCATCCGCCGGTTTCGGCGCTGTGGAAAGCACCGCGCCGCAGCCTGCCGCATCACGCAGCAACGCTGACCGGTGCCCTGCATCATGCCGCGTCTGAGTACATGCAGCGCTCGGGAGGCCCGGCAAAGGTTTTTTTCCGCGCCGATGACGTCGCCATGGATTCAGCCCTGAACACCGCCATGTTCGAAGCCTTCATCAAGGCAGGTGTTCCGCTGGCCCCCGCGCTGGTTCCGGCATGGCTCAACGCGGACCGCTGGCACGCGCTGCTGCGCCTTACGGCCGCGGCACCGCATCTGTGGGCATGGCATCAGCACGGCTGGCGTCACCGCAACGGGCAGCAGGAAGGGAAAAAAGGAGAATTCGGCTCTGACCGCCACGCAGAAAACAAAACTGACGACATACTCAAAGGGCGGGACAAGCTGCGCCGCGTAACAGGCAACGCCTGCTGCCCGCTGTTTACACCGCCGTGGAACAGAATGGACGGCGAAGCGCTGACCGCGCTGGCCGCCGCAGGCTTCAGGGCTGTGTCACGCTCGGCGGGCGCCATGCCGCCCGCCCCGCCGCAGCTGACGGAACTGCCCGTCAACGTTGACCTGCACACGCGCAGGGAAGCCGCTCCTCATGAAGGATGGCAGGCACTGACCCGCGAAATATGCGCCGCGGTCAGCACCGGCTGGTGCGGCATCATGCTGCATCACAACCGCATGAACGGAGCGGCGGCCGCTTTTCTGACCACACTGCTCGTATTTATACGCGATCATCCGCACCTGCATGTTGTTGATGTCCGCCGTTATATGTTATGAATAGGGTACCACCCGTCACAATCAATGGTACCGCTCCGGCGACAGAAAGGACAGCATGACCCCGCATGACGCCCGAAAGCACACCCGCCCCGAAGAAAAGCGCAGGCAGATCGTCCTGCCTTTCAGCAAATCGGTGGAGATAGCCTGGCGCAATCTGCGGGCACGCCTTTTCCGCTCACTGATCACGGCGGGCAGTCTGGTGCTGGCCGTGGCATTTCTGTCTTTTGTGCTGGTCAGCACCGATATTGCCTCCGGTCTGGCGCGCCACGGCAGTGCCGGGACCCTGCGCGCGCTGTACCGTGCCGGTTTTGATGTGGACACGGTTACCGGAGCGGTTCAGGCGGGGGCAAAAGACAGATGGATCATCATCCTTTCGTTGCTGGTCTGTACCGTGGGTATAGTCAATGCCCAGATGATGTCCGTTACGGAACGGTTCCGCGAAATCGGCATCATGAAGTGCCTGGGGGCGCTTGATTCCATGATTCTGCGGCTGTTTCTGCTGGAGGCTGTAATGCAGGGTGTCGCCGGATCCGCCGCGGGCGCCGTTGCCGGACTGGCTGCGGCCATATCGGGCGGGCTGGCACGTTTCGGAACCGATGCCGTCACCCTGCTGCCGTGGAGCGATGTGCTGCTTTCCCTTGTACAGGCCACGGGCACAGGGTTGATTCTCAGCCTTGCCGCGGTGCTGTATCCGGCCATTGTGGCCGCCCGTATGCCGCCCGTGGCAGCCATGCGGGCAGACCTGTAAATCCTGCCGCCATGCCGCAGGGCCACACCGCAGGCACGCACCGGCCGGCGGGGTGTAACCATTCACGGGATATTTTCTGATGCACACACGCGACAAACGCCTGACGCGGGCGCTGGGCTATCTGCTGCGCAAACCCGTCAAGGCGCTCAAAGCCATACATCGGGACAGGTTTCAGACCCGCTACTGGCAGGAGCTGGTATGCGGGACATATGACATGCCCGACGGCCTGCCCGTGACGGACATACTGGACCTGCTGGGCGGTCTTGACGAGACGGTGCAGCCGTATGCCTTTCTGGAAGCATCGGCCACCGTGACGGATATCGCCCTGCTGAAAGCGCTTGCACGCCGCTGCGCGCACGGCTGCTCCTATCTGGAAGTCGGCCGCTGGAGAGGCGAATCGCTGATGAATGTGGCCGCCGTGGCCCGGTCATGCGTTTCTGTCAGTCTTTCTGCGCAACAGATGCGGCAGGCGGGGTTCAGCGACAGCATGATAGCTCAGGACGGTTTTTTTCTGCGCAACGGGGCCACCGGACGCAGTACAGACCACATAACATGCATTGATGCCGACACGCAGACATTTGATTTCAGCACGCTGGGCAGACGGTTCGATCTTATTTTCATAGACGGCGACCACCACAGCGAGGCCGTGGCGCGCGACACCCGCTCGCTGCTGCCGCTGCTGCGCGACGAAAACTCCGTCATGGTGTGGCACGACTATGCACAGTCGCCCGAAAAACCCCGCTGGGCGGTGCTGGCCGGTATTCTGCAGGGCATGCCGGCGGCAGAACACCGGCACCTGTATCATGTTTCCAACACGTTATGTGCACTGTACACACGCACGCCCCTGCACGCAGCCACGCAGCGCTTTGCCGTTACGCCGCGCACGGAATTCAGCGTGCGCATACAGGCCCGCAAACTGCACGCCGCACCGCCACGCGGAGAAACGTCATGACCGCCAGCCGCACCATAGTACGCGTTTCCGGCGTCACCAGAACATTCCGCATGGGCAAGGTGGACGTACAGGCGCTCAAAGGCGTGGATCTGGAGATTTTTGCCGGTGAATACATTTCCATCATGGGACCATCCGGTTCCGGCAAGTCGACGCTTTTCAACATGATAGGCGGTCTGGACAAACCCACGGACGGCAAGGTGTTCATTGACGAAGTGGATATCGCCCAGCTGGACGCCTATGAGCTTGCCTGGCTGCGCAACCGTAAAATCGGATATATTTTTCAGACGTTCAACATCATACCGGTAATGACCGCGCTGGAAAACATTACCCTGCCCATGATTTTTGCCGGCATGAGCAACGACGATGCCACACGCAAAGGGCTTGAACTGCTTGATATGGTCGGACTGGGCGCACGCCGCGACCACAAGCCGCTCGAACTTTCCGGCGGGCAGCAGCAGCGTGTGGCCATTGCCCGCGCACTGGCCAACGATCCTTCCATCATTCTGGCCGACGAACCCACAGGCAATCTGGACCTGACCACAGGAGAGGACATCATCAGGCTGCTGCGCAGCCTGAGCACCGAAAGAGGGGTGACTGTCATTTCCGCCACGCACGACTACAAAATGCTCAATGTGTCGGACAGAGTCGTCTGGGTACGCGACGGCCGCGTGGACACGGTGGAATCGCGCGACGAACTGAACATATCGGTGGGCGGCATCCACACACCGGCAGCGCCACCGGAGTAACCGGCAGGACACAGCATGCATACACATTCCTGCAACGCGGCGCCGCACCCTCCTGCGGCATCATCGGGACGGCCCGTGTCCGCCCCGGCGCGGCGGTATGTGCTGCTGGGACTTCTGCTGTGCTGTCTTGCCCTGCCGCACAGCGCCGACGCCACTGAAACCCTGACAATGCAGCAGACAATCCGTGCGCTGGCGTTCCTCAAAGACCGCTCGCCCGGCACCACGGGCGCGGCGCTGGCCGCAAGCCTTATGGAACGGGGCTTTGATGCCGCTTTTCCCACGCCGGACCTGCAATCAGCAAAAGTGGTCATCGGGCGGCACCCCTTTACCGTTCCGGCACGCCGACACATGGGCAGCAGCATAGCCCTGCTGCCCGACGGCCCGCCGGCCGCCATAACGCCGCTGCTCATGAACCGGCTTTTCACCGGTGCAACAGGCGACGGCGGCATAACCGGCAAAGCCGTATGGGCTGCCAAAGGCTCGCTGGCCGAATTTGAAGGGATGGACGTCAAAGGTTCCGTGGTGCTCATGGACATGGATTCCGGCAAACACTGGATCAATGCCGCACGGCTGGGGGCTGCCGCACTGATCATGGTGGACTTCACCGGTCCCGGCGACCCCGCACGGCGGCTCTTCCGTGAAAAGCTGGAACCCACTCCGGTGAATTTTCCGGTTTTCTGGATGCAGGCGGAGCAGGCTGGCCGGATGTTCGGCCCGCTGAACCGCCGGAACCCCGCCGCGCTGGACAAGGAAGTGCTGCTGCAGTCATCCACGGTGTGGCAACCGGCCGAGGCCGATAATGTTTTCTGTTTCATTCCCGGCACAGCCCCGCAGCAGGACGGCGGCTATCTGCTGGTGGAAGCGTTCTACGATGCCACGGGCATGGTGCCCGGCAACACTCCCGCCGCAGATCAGGCTGCTGGTGCTGCCATGCTGCTTGAAACGGCCCGTCAGTTCGCCGCGGCCCCCCCGCAGCGCCCCGTACTGCTGGTGG
This sequence comes from Oleidesulfovibrio alaskensis DSM 16109, assembly GCF_000482745.1. Taxonomy (NCBI): domain Bacteria; kingdom Pseudomonadati; phylum Thermodesulfobacteriota; class Desulfovibrionia; order Desulfovibrionales; family Desulfovibrionaceae; genus Oleidesulfovibrio; species Oleidesulfovibrio alaskensis. The sequence goes on from NZ_AXWQ01000006.1 coordinate 204,921, forward strand.
CAACAGCCGGACACGATCAGGGCAAGGCCGGAAGCCGTGAACTGGCATGGGCTCTTTCCGCGGAGCGTGCAGCCATCACAGCGCGGCAGAACGCGGCACGCCTGCGCGCCGCCGACGCCCGCACAGTCCTGCGCGTGCTCTCGCATCAGGCTCCCCTCAGGGAAGCCCGTTCGGAACAGGCTTACAGCGACGGCAGTCACGAACTTGTCCGGCTGGCCTTCCGCGAGGCGGTGCGCAACAAAGAAGACGCCATCACCCGACAGCTGATGCGGCTCCGGCTGGAGGCAGACTCCGCCGATGCCGCCGTGCGCATCCGTCAACTGGCGGCACAGCGCATCACCCTGCGCCGTCTGGGCTGGACATCCGGCACCCTGCGGCAGAACGACCCCATGCGCAGTGAGGAAGAAGCTGTCCTTGAAGCCCTGCTGCCGGTTGTACGCTCTGCGCAGGAACAGATGGCCCGCCACGCCGAGGCTGAAGAGCAATCCATGACGGGCGCCCTGATACTGCGGGACCTTACCGGAACACGGCGCATGGACGCAGGGGTTTCGCTGCATCTTTCCAGTCACGGTGACGGGCTGGGGGCCTTTCAGTACGGCTGGCTGTACGACCTGAACGACACCGTCAACCGCACCCGCCAGCTGAGCGCTGTTGATTCGCGGCTGCGCCGGGCATCCGACAGCCGCATACGTCAGGTTACCGGCAATGCAGATGCGACACGGGCCTACCGCCGGTGGCTGCGGCAGGCGGCATCGGCCCGCGCGCGCGGGCTGGAGCCTCTGCCCTACACGCCGCCCGTGCCCATGCTGCTTTCCGACACGCTGCGTCCCAGCCGTGCCCGCCCGTGGCAAAGCTATCTGCCCGACAAACCGGCACTGGGTGCCGAACCGCTGGCTCTGGCCGGTTTTCCTGCGCTTACTCTGGCCACTCTGCACGACACGCGCACGGTATGGGGCACCCCCAATGATGTGCCGCAGGCCGTGGACTTTGACTTTCTGCAACGGCAAAGCGAACTGGTGACAACGCTGCTGCACGGTCTTGCCACCGGTCCTCCGCCCGACACCGGCAAAATGCAGCCCAGCGTTTTTTCCGCACTGGACGGCCGCGCCAACATGCTGAGACAGGGCGAACTTTTTCCCGACAGACCCGCTGACGGGACAGTGTTCCTTGTTTTTCAGGGCGATTCCGTGTTTCCGGCCATGAGTGACGCGGGCGGCAGGTTTCATGTGCCGGGGCTTGCCCGCTACAGCCAGACAGTGCACAAAGCCATCATAGAAGGATACCGTTTTGACCCGCAGACCGGGCTTGCCGTATGGGCCATTGACAAGGAGACCACCGGAAAGGACGCCTACCGCGTAAAGATGAAACGCGCTCAGGTGCGCACCGACCTGACCATGTTCAGCTGCGCGCAAAGCACGCTTTTCGGCATGGTCAATCCGCGCACGTTCCGGCATTTCACCGTGCCGCAGCTCATCGACGCCCGCACCGAAGCCGAACCGCTGCGCTACTGGTACAGCCGTCTCGACACGCGCACGTCCACACTCACCACGCTTTTTCTGGAACCGGACATTCCGTACAAGCTGACGCTTTCCGACAATTTCATAGACCGCAAGATGCTGCTGCTCAATGCAGGGGCTGAACATCCGCAGGGCACAGGCTACCGCATGGCCGACTGGCCCGTGTTGTATGACACGGAATACAGGGCAGCCCGGGACATGTGGGCGCTGCTGGGGCCGCGTATAGACAATCTGGAACGCCACGGCATAGTCAATGAACGGGTACGCGACCTGCGCGCACGGGGTGAAAACCTGCTGCGGCTGGCAGACGGCCTGCGGGAGGACCGCCGCTGGGACAGCCATACGGAAGCCGCGCGGGGGGCGCTTTCGCTTGCTTCGCTGGCGTACAACGATGTGGACACCACCCAGCGTGATGTGCTTGCAGGGGTGCTTTTTTACATCGCCCTGTTCATCCCCTTTGCCTACTGCGCGGAACGTCTGCTGTTCGGCTTTGCTTCCATCAACAGGCGCATTGCGTCTTTCTGCGCCATACTGCTGGGCATTATAACCGTCATCTACAACGTGCATCCGGCATTTCAGCTTACCTACAGCCCGGCCATCGTCATTCTGGCATTTTTCATTCTGGGGCTGTCGGCCATGGTGGCGTTCATCATTTTTATGCGGTTTGAACGGGAAATGAAGGAGCTGCAGCGCCGCTCGCGCCACATGCGCGGCCCTGCCGTTTCCCGCGGTGCAGCCATGGCTGCCGCGGCCGCCATAGGTGTCAGCAACCTCAGACGCCGCCCCCTGCGCACCGCACTCACATGCGCCACGCTGGTCATTCTCACCTTTACCATCATGAATTTCACGACGGCCCGATCGGTTCGGCAGGCCGGATGGGTGTCGTTCTCGGCACAGGCGCCATACCACGGGTTGCTGCTGAAGGATGTGGGCTGGCGCACCCTGCCCCCCGAAGCGTGGCAGGCGGCCGCGGCACTGTTTTCGGCCCGCAACGCCACGGCGCGGCAGAAAGATTCCGGCGGCATTGTGGCGCCGCGTGTCTGGTACGAAACCAGCGACCAGACACGTTCGCCCGTACTTCCTGTCCTGCACGGCAGAGAAGAATTCCGCCTGCGGGGCGTTGTAGGGCTTTCTCCCGATGAACCGGCCGTTTCCGGTCTGGATACGGAACTGCTGTCCGGACGCTGGTTCCGGCACGACGAGCAGCAGGGCATGATCCTGCCGCAGCGGGCAGCGGAATCGCTGGGCATCGCCATAACGCACGACGCCCCCCTGCCGCAGGTCACGCTGTGGGGCATGCCGTTCACCGTTACCGGCATCCTGCGTGAAAATGCGCTGCGCACCCGCACCGATCTGGACGCGGAACCCCTGACTCCCATCATCTATCCCAACGAGGCCGCCACGCAGATAAGCGCACTGGAAGCCGAAGCGCTGGCCGACGGCGACGACCTGCTGCGATACGACAGCCGCTACGAACACGTGGACGGCGACATGGTGTGCATTGTGCCCGCCCGCACACTGATGGCCGCCGGAGGCGCGCTGAAAGCACTGGCCGTGCGTCTGCCCGCCGCCGAATCACGCGATGCGGTGCAGCGCGGAACACTTTCCGCCGGAGGACTGGGCGACCGGTTCGGCCTCATGCTCTTCCGCGGTGCGGATCAGGGCACTTTTCTGTACTACGCCGCCAACGCCACCAGCTACTCCGGTGTTTCCGTCATTCTGGTGCCGCTGGCCATATCGGCACTTATCGTGCTGAACACCATGATAGGTGCCGTGCACGAACGTAAGACTGAAATAGGCATATACACCTCTGTGGGGCTGGCTCCCTCGCATGTGGCTTTTCTGTTTGTGGCGGAAGCCATGGCACTGGCAGTTCTTTCGGTAGTTTCCGGATATCTGCTGGCGCAGGGCTGTGCCGCCGTGCTGGCCGGTACGCCCGTATGGCAGGGAATGACAGCCAACTATTCTTCCACGGCCGGAGTGGCTGCCATGCTCATGGTCATGGGCGTGGTGCTGCTTTCGACTCTCTACCCCGCACGCATGGCCTCGCAGGTGGCCATTCCCGACGTGACCCGCGCATGGAAACTGCCGCAGACACAGGGCGATGTGCTTTCGCTGCCGCTGCCGTTTCTCATCAGAGCACGGGAGCAGGCATGTGCGGGCGGATACCTTATGGACTACTACGAAGCCCACGCCGATATTTCTCACGGCGAATTTTCCACTGATGGCATGGAGTATGATTTCATCCATGCCGGCATGCTGCCGGCGCAGGGCATTCTGCCGGGACAACCTGCCGGCGATGCGGAAGAGTCATGCTTTTCCATGCAGTTCAAGGCGTGGCTGGCACCGTTCGACTTCGGCGTGCGCCAGAACGTGCGGTTGGTTTTCTGCCCGTCAGAACTGTACAGAGGCTACCGGCAGATTCAGGTCATCATCAGGCGGGAAACCGGTGAACAGGCCATATGGCACAACCTGAACAAACGTTTTCTCAACGACCTGCGCAAACAGCTGCTGGTATGGCGTTCACTGGATGACCCGGCACGACAGGCTTACGAAGCAGGTCTGGAAGCGGTTCTTGCCGCGCAGGGACGCGGTCTTCCGCCCGAGGCGGCAACACAGCGTGCTTTGTCCGGCACGGATAACGACAACCGGGGAGGAAAGGCATGATACGGCTGCGCGCGCTCTTCACCGGTCTGGCGGTCAGCCTGTGCCTTTGTGCGGCCGTTCCTCTGCAAAGCGGCCTTGCCGGAGGCGCCCCGCTGGGCGGAGGCCCCATGCCGGTGCTGCCTTTTGTGCTGGCCATGCTGCTGTATGCGGCCAGTGCCGCATGGGCCCGGCTGCGCCATACCGCCCCGCCGCTCAGCGGCAACGAAATACTGGTCATCTGGCTGCTGACGGCACTGGTTTCCGGCGTTGCATGGAGCGGACTCACGGAACATTTTCTGCTGCTGGTCACCGCGCCGCTGCGCTTTGTGCAGGAGGGCCTGCCATGGCCCGACGCCATACGCCCGCTGCTGCCCCGCAGCTGGCTGCAGCACGACGCCGCAGCCGTACGCGACCTGTACAACGGTCTGCGCGACGGCCGTGCCATGTCGTGGTCAGCCGTTGCCGCCGCAATACCATGGCATGTCTGGCTGCCGCTGCTGACGGTGTGGGTGGCGTTCATCCTGCTGTGTTACGCCACAATGATCTGTCTGATAAGTCTGTTCGGCCGCCAGTGGGTGGATAACGAGCGCATGAACTTTCCGCTGCTGCGCGTGCCCCAGATGATGGGGGATGCGCTGGACACGGGGCGCATGGGGCAGTTTCTGACAGACAGATATCTGTGGTGGGGGCTTGCCGTGCCTGTAACCCTGCACATGATGAACGGCCTGCACTATGTGACCCCCGGCGTCCCCCAGATAGACACACTGGTGCTGGCAGGTAAATTTTTTCCCAAATACGGGCTGCTTTCCGGATTCCATAAGCTCAGAATATTTTTCATACCCGCTGTTATCGGCTTTGCTTTTCTTACCGCACGGCAGGTGTCGTTCAGCCTGTGGTTTTTTCATCTGACCGGTCTGCTGCTGCTCGGCGTGCTGTACATAACCGGTCTGCAGGCCCCCGAAGCGGCGCTGGGTGTAACGCTGGGACCGGATTTCAGCCGTCCGGAGGAAGCACAGGCACTGGGTGCTTCGGTGATTTTTTTCTGTTTTCTGCTATGGCTTGCCCGCACGCACCTGCGCCGCGCGCTGGGGGCTGCCATACGTCCGGCCGCACACGCCGGCGGCAACGCCATGCATACGGCCGCTGGCGGAGAATGGATGAGTCCCGTCACCGCGCTGCGCGGCGCGCTTGCCGGTCTGGTGCTCATGGGGCTGTGGTGCAGCTGGGCCGGCATTTCCCCCGCGGGAAGCCTGCTGCTGCCGCTGCTGTTTTTTCTGATGCTGCTGGTTGTCTCGCGGCTTATCGCTCAGGGCGGACTGGCAGGTTTTTCGCTGGCAGCCGCTCCCACAGACGGCCTGACGGCCACGTCAGGCTCCGGAATACTGGGCGGCACGGGCATAGCCGCCGCAGCAGTCATGCAGAAGCTGCTTTTTGCCGACATGCGCGAATCTGTCATGCCGGTACTGGTACATGGTGCCAAGGTAACCGGCACAGCCACGGAACACGCGGCTGTCCGCCCCGCAACGGCACGGCGGCGGATACTTGCCGGTATGGCCGCAGCGCTTGTCATGGCGGTATGCGTTTCATTTTTTACCATGCTTCTGATGGCCTACCGTTACGGACTGCGTGACCTGTGGCTGGATTTTGCCTCACGCGCGGTGACGGCGACCTATGAAAACGCATGGAAGCTGCTGGAACTTCCGGCGGCAACCAGCGGCTGGACAACGGGATTCATCCTGCTGGGCATGGCAGTCATGGCCGTGCTTGTGCTGTGTTTCACCCGTTTCTACTGGTGGCCGCTGCATCCGCTGGGCTATCTGGCGGCATATTCTCCGGCCCTGCGCACGCTGTGGTTCAGCATAATGCTGGGATGGCTGTGCAACCAGCTGGTACTGCGCTACGGCGGCACGCGGCTGTACCGCCGCATCCAGCTGCTGTTTGCGGGGCTAGTGGCCGGAGATTTCATCATGGCGGGCGTGTGGGCGGCGGTGTCCGCCTTTACCGGCAATCCTTACCGGGTATTCCCGTTTTAGGCGGACTTGATGTATCAGGACAAGGAACTGCGTGAATACCGCGATCTTCTCACGCCACCGTCGCACTTTGAAGAAGGCTTCGGATGGAAGACCGTCATCGGGGCCATATTCATCGGCTTTCTGATGATGCCCGGCAGCATGTACCTGCAGCTGGTCATCGGTCAGGGCATAGGGCCGGCCGCCCGCTGGGTCACCATTATCCTGTTTGCAGAAGTGGCCAAACGCTCTTACACCGAACTCAAGCAGCAGGAGATATTTCTGCTGTACTACATGGCCGGGGCCGCGCTGGCTTCGCCGTTTCAGGGGCTGCTCTGGAACCAGTATCTGGTGCAGTCCGACGCCGCGCGCATGCTGGGGCTGACGGAATTCATTCCTGACTGGGTGGCACCGCAGCCGGGTTCCGGCTCGTTGCTTGAACGCACGTTTCTGCACAGGGACTGGCTGATCCCCATTCTGCTGCTTACCGGCGCACAGCTCATCCAGCGCATCGATCATTTCGGGCTGGGTTATGCGCTGTACCGTGTGACCAGCGATGTGGAAAAACTGCCCTTTCCCATGGCTCCTGTGGGGGCGCTGGGCACCATGGCACTGGCTGAATCGGCAGAAGACCGCAAAACAGGCTGGAAATGGCGGATATTTTCCATAGGCGGGGTCATCGGTCTGGGCTTCGGGACCGTCTATGTGCTGTTGCCCGCTCTTTCCGGCCTGCTGCTGGCAGAACCGGTGCGCCTTATTCCCATACCGTGGATAGAACTGACCCCCTACACCGAAAACGCCCTGCCGGCCGTGGCCACCGGTCTGCAGCTTGACCTCGGGCTGCTTTTCGTAGGCATGGTGCTGCCGTTCTGGGCGGTCATCGGCGGACTGGCCGGACTGGTGATCACCATGGTGGCAAACCCCCTGCTGTACGAACACGGCATACTGCACCGCTGGCACGAAGGCATGGCCACGGTGGAAACGGTGTTTGCCAACAACTTCGACTTTTACATGAGCTTCGGCATAGGGCTGGGGCTTTCCATCGGCGCCATAGGCATATGGCAGGTGGCACGTTCTTTTGCCCGCAGCGGCAACAGGCTTGATTTCAGCGCGCTGTTCAATCCGCCCGACGGGCGGGGCGACATTAGTTTCTGGCTTTCCATCGCCATCTATGTATTTTCCACTCTGGCTTATGTGGCTTTGTGCGTGTGGCTTGTCCCTTCGTTCCCCTGGGTGTTTTTTCTGCTGTACGGTTTTGTGTATACGCCGGTGGTCTCTTATGTGACCGCCCGCATGGAAGGCATAGCCGGACAATATGTCAGTCTGCCCATGGTACGCGAAGCAAGCTTCATCGCAGGCGCCAAATACTTCGGCTACAGCGGCATAGAAATCTGGTATGCGCCCATTCCGGTGCACAACTACGGAGAGGCCACTGTACAGTTCCGCCAGATAGAGCTTACAGGCACCAGCCTGCGCGGCATAATCAAGGCTGAGCTGATTGTCTTTCCGGTAGTCATGGTGGCATCGCTCATTTTTTCACAGTTTCTGTGGCGCCTTGCACCCATTCCTTCTGCCAGCTACCCCTTTGCACAGGAATTATGGCACCTGCAGGCACTTAACTCGCTGCTTATGCAGACCTCAACACTTGAAGGAAACTCTTTGTTTTTTCAGGCTCTTTCCGGAAAATTCGTCGGACTGGGGCTGGGACTGGGCGTAGTGATGTACGGTGTGCTGAGCATCACCGGCCTGCCCGTAATGCTTATTTACGGCATTGTACGCGGGCTGGGGCAATCCACACCCCACGGGCTGGTACTGGAAGTGGCCGGCGCCCTGCTGGGACGTTTTTATTTCCTCAAAAAATATGGCAGCCGGTGGCGCCATTACGCCCCTGTGCTGCTGGCCGGTTTTTCTTGCGGCATGGGACTTACGGGCATGTTTGCCATGGGCTGCACGCTTATTCTGAAATCACTGGGCAGACTGGCCTACTGAATAACGTGCACCTGCTGTGCCCGCTGCGGAAAAAACAACACCGGCACCCCGTCAGAGGTGCCGGTTCATGCGTTTTAAAAGTAAGCAACGCGGCCGCGCGTTCCCGCTATTCCACGGGGCAGGCCGTTCCGGCGGGTATTGTATCGTTTTCGTCCGGCAGGGGCGCACCGCCCTTGCTGAACATGGACGCCACAATGCCGATATCGCCGGGGCAGCCCGAAAGCAGAACCTCATCACCGGGCAGCAGTTCCGTCTTGGCCCCCGGCACGGGCAGCACTGTGCCGTTATGCCGCACGGCCATCACCGCCACACGGTACTTGCGGCGGATGTGCAGTTCACCCAGTGTCTTGCCCTGCACGGCGGAACCCTCTTCCACATGTACCTGCCGCAGCTGCATAAAGGGCAGGAAGGAATACTTCCCGCGCTTTTCCAGCTCTTCGGCATCCATCTGGTAGCCTTCGGCACGGATACGCTCAAGAAACGCCTTCAGTTCATCGCTGCCCACCATAAAGCGTTCCAGAACACGTCCCACCATGGCCACCGAGGCCTCCATCTCGGCCGGCACCACATCATTGGCGCCTGCCTCGCGCATGCCGTCATATTCGCCAAGATACCGCGCACGGGTGATTATCTGCACATCGGGCGACAATTCGCGCACCAGCGCCGTCACTGTCCGGGCCGCCACAGGGTCGGAAACCACCACCGCAACCGCGCGCGCCCGCTCCACGCCCGCATGTTCCAGCATGGTTTCGCTGGCCGCATCGCCGAACATGATGGGAACACCCCGCGCCCGTTCATCACGCACCGTGTCGGGATTGCTGTCTATGACCACGTAATCGATGTTCCACAGACGGGCCGCCTGCGCCAGATGTCTGCCGCCGGGGCCGTACCCGATAATGACCAGATGGTCGCTTTGCGCCGTGCTGGTCACGCCGGTATGGTCGCGCAGCGCCGAGGAGCCTCTGCGCCGCAGAAAACGTCCCAGACGGCCCGCATACCCCGCGGCCCACGGCGTAAGAAACATGGTCACCACCGCAGAGGCCAGAAACAGCTGCATGGCCTCGCCGGAAAAAAGTCCGGCTTCGTTACCCAGCCGGGCAAGGATGAAGGAAAACTCACCCACCTGACACAGCATGCCGCCTGTCATGACCGCGCTGGCAAACCCCAGACCCGGCAGCAGGGCAGAGCCGGTCACAAGCACAAACTTGGACAGCATGAGCAACGCTGTGAGCGTCAGCACGATGAGCGGATTTGTCAGTGCCAGCCCCACATCCAGACTCATACCCACCGAAACGAAAAAGAAGCATATGAAAAGATCATGCAGCGGCAGCACCTGAGAAGCCGCGTAGTGTTCGTATTCCGAACCGGAAATGACCAGCCCCGCCAGAAAAGCGCCCAGCGCAAGCGAAAGTCCGGCGGCATGGGTGCCCCACGCCACCCCGAAGCAGATGGAAAGAAGCGTGAGCAGAAACAGCTCGCGGTTACGCCAGCGGGCCACATAATGCAGCAGGTGCGGCACCCCGCGCACGGCAAGAAACAGCACGCCGGCCACCACCAGAGCGGTTTTGGCCGTCAGCGTGACCAGCGCCCACGCCACGCTGCCCTCCTGCCCGGCAAGCACCGGTACAAGCAGCATCATGGGCACCACGGCCATATCCTGAAAAATAAGTATGCCCAGCGCGGCCGTACCGTGGGGTGTTTCCACGTCGCCTTTGTCACGCATCAGCCGGATACCTATGGCCGTACTGGAAAGAGCAATGAGAAAACCTATAAAAACAGAGGTGTTCCATGCAAAGCCCAGCAGCCAGTGTGCCACACTGCCGGCCGCCAGCGCGGTGACGGCCACCTGTGTGCCGCCGCCCAGCAGCGCCACGCGGAACAATGCGCGCAGACGGGCTATGGAAAATTCCATACCCAGTGTAAACAGCAGCAGCACAACGCCTATTTCAGCCAGCACGTCCACTGCGGCCACGTCGGAAACCATACCCAGTGCATGAGGTCCGGCAGCCACACCCGCCAGCAGAAATCCCACCATGGCGGGAATGCGGAATTTCTGGGCCAGCAGCACCACGCCCACGGAAAAAGCAAGCACAAGAACAAGATTACCTAGTAACTCCATACGATGTCCTCCGGATGATCGGCCATCAGCATAGCGCAAATCGAAACCGGGCCATAGTGCCGAAGCAGTTTTTTTTCAGCCATTCCAAAATGCTACAAATACAAACAAATGCACAGAATGTCTGCGCCGAGGCACACGATGCGGCGGTCTGCCTGATCTGCCCAGTCTGCCCAGTCTGCCCAGTCTGCCCGATGCGCCGGTCTGCGCCCGAGGCACACGGCGCGCACGGTAAAACGGCGGCGTACCCGAAACGGATTTTGCCTGCCGCCCGCAGCAGCGCGCAAAAAAAGACAGCCGGTGCACAAGCCCCCTGCCTTTTACGGACAACGCAGACAGCCCTCCGGCGTTGCCGGACAGGACGCCGGACGGCGTGAAAACATGACAGCGGCAGGCTCTGCCGGAGACTGAACGGAAGAAGAGGCGGCGCCATCAGGCAGGAAAATAACGGGCAGACAAACGGGCAGGCAGAAAAAGGGGCAGGGCCGGGAGTGGGCTTCCGGCCCTGCCAGGGGCATGAAGAGAGAACGGGTAACAGGCATGATAAGCGCGGCCGCGTGGGCTGCGGCCGCGCGCGTTCTCCTACGGCAGCCTTCCGGCTAAGAGGCGTCGTCCGCAAAGCCGGGGCTGTTTGCTGCGAATTCGTTACAACGGCGGGCCGCTTTCTGCGGCTGCATGACAATGGCCGGACCGGCCACGCATCCGCCCTGACAGCCCATGACCTCCACAAAGTTGCCTTCGCAACCCTTTTTGGCCCATGTCTTGAGCTGACGGAAAGTTTTTTTGTTCAGGCCGTCCACACTGAGCGGCCGTACTTCTGCGCGGGTGCCTATATGCGCCTGCACACCGGCGGTCACACCGCCGCTGACAGGAAAAGAGCGCCCTTCGCGCATGGCCGGAAACATGAACCGGCCGTCTTCGCAGGCATCGACGCTGATACCAGCGGCAGTCAGCATGGCCACCATTTCCTGAAAAGTAAGCACATGGTCGACCAGCTCATCATGCTTGCCTTCGTTACGCTTTGCCACACAGGGCCCGATGAACACCGTAACCATATCCGGATCATGATCTTTGACCATGGCCGCGGTGTAGTGCATGGGGGTGCGGGTGTCGGAAACAAAAGGAGCCAGTTCCGGCAGGTGCTTGTCCACAAGCTGGGTATATGCCGGACAGCATGACGACGTCATGAATGCCGCGCCGTGTTCCATGCGCTCCACAAATTCATCGGCTTCCAGCCGCGCCGTGGTATCCGCGCCGGAGGCCACCTCGGCCACATCGGCAAATCCCAGCTGCCGCAGGGCCGTGGCCAGTCTGCTCATGGGGGCCTGTACCTGTCCGGCGATGGCGGGCGCCACAATGGCCACAACTTTGCGGCCTTCGCGGATGCGGCGCAGCACGTCGATCATCTGCGATTTTTCAAGCACGGCGGCAAAAGGACAGGCTGCCATGCACTTGCCGCAGAAAATGCACCGGTCATAGTCAATGACCTGCTTGCCGCATTCATCCTTGCTTATGGCCCCCGTGGGGCAGGATTCCTCGCAGGGTATGGGTATCTGCACTATGGCGTGATAAGGACAGACATTCATGCACTTGCCGCACTGCACACACTTGTCGGGGTCGATTCTGGACTTGCCGTCCACAATGCGCACGGCGTCCTTGGGGCAGTGCTGCACACATGCTTCTGCCAGACAGCCACGGCAGGCGCTGGTAGCTTCGTAATGGGTACGCACACAGCCGTTGCAGGCCTCATCGATAAAGGTAAGCATGCTGCCCTGAATGGAGTCGCGTTCCAGCGCACCCTTGGCATACTGGCTGAGCGATGTCAGTTCGTCGGTTTCGTCTTCTATGGCATAGCCCAGCATGGCCATGCAGCGGTACCGGATGATGGCTCTGTCGCGGTAAATGCAGCAGCGCGAGCTGTGCGCCTTTCTGGGGCGCATTTCAAGCGGGATACGGGCCACCTGTTCTTCAAAGGAATCACCATGAAACGCTTTTGCAATACGTACCATGATTTCAAAGTTGATGGTGTTGTCATATGTTCTGAAATACATAACGGCTGCTCCCGATTGCTTCTGCTGTGCCCAGTAGCCCCTTGCGGGGTCCGCTCCATTCGGGCATATGACAGCTGAGCCACGCGCCCGACGCTTGATTGCCTACACAAACAATCAAACCTTTGCAACCCCTGAACAGGTGTCGCGCTTATATTCACTTATTCAGAAAATTCTTTTTTTCACAATTAAATGGCAGAGAAAGGGAAAAGACAAAAAACGGAGCATGTTATGTAACGATTTAAAAGAACAGTCTTTTTTTATAAAACTTTTTTTCTGTCCGTCAGATAAGGCTCACGCCCACCTTGGGTGTGTGCTCTCCGCAGCACTCGGTTTCTTCCAGCAGGGCTTCTTCCCAGTTTACCACGGCATGACACAATGCCTGCAAAAAACGAGAAGCCACTTCCGGAGAACTCTGCATGTCCACCAGCAGTTTTTTGCGCGGCAAAACCAGACATACCGCAGGTTCCAGCGCACGCAGCGAAAAAAGTCTGCGCGTTTCAGCCAGCAGCGCCAGCGAACCCAGAAATTCGCCGCTGCCGTACCGCCTGCACGGCAACACCCCGCTGTCTGTTTCGCGCACGGCCTCCAGCGTGCCGCTGACCACCAGATACGCCCTGCTGTCACGCTCGTTCTGCCTGAAAAGATACTCACCTTCCTGAAAACGAATCCGCTCGCACAGATAGGCGTAGGCACGTAGGAAATCCAGCGGCAGTTCGCTGAAAACAGGTATGGCGCGCAGCATTTCCACATCTGCATCGTATTCGCAGCAGGCGGCATCAGCCTGCCCTGTGTACAAGACCATACAACGCCCCTTTGCGTTCCATCAGTTCATCCCACGATCCCAGCTCGACAATGCGGCCGGACCTGAGCACCGCTATGCGGTCGTATCCTCTGAGCGTATCAAGCCGGTGCACCACAGATATGACAGTGCTGCGGCCTTTCCATTTACGCTCCAGCAGGTTCTGGATACGCGCCTGAGACGCATTGTCCAGAGCCGAAGTGGCTTCATCCAGCACAAGTATCGGCGGTTCCTTGAGAAAGGCACGGGCCAGCGCCACCTTCTGCTGCTGCCCGCCTGAAAGCCTGTCACCCATGCTGCCCACGCGGAAATCAAGCCCCACGCGCAGCATCTGTTCCAGCACGCCTTCCACAATCAGCAGCTGCATGACCCGCTGATAGATGCGTTCCTCCGCTCCGGCGCTGTCTGATTTCACGTGACCGTATACTATGTTGTCCAGCACAGACTGGCCGAAAAGGTAGCTTTCGCGGCAATAGAATGCCACGGGCGGCGACGGCAGTGCCTCAAGGGCTTCGCGGAGAACACGGCGGAACGACGGCACCACCTGCAGGATATGTCCGGGCAGCGGAACAATTTTATGCCGCGCGGGCAGATACCCCAGCGCCACGCGCAGCAGCGCCTTCACATCGGCCTCACTCTGGGCGGAGAGCGGCCTGTCAGCACGTACGTCGCGCAACCGCCGCACCAGCTGGGCAGCCTCGTCAAAGTATTCCTGCGGCACGGGACTTTTTGCAAAAAGTTCCGCATCGGCACCGGCTGATCCGATAATGCCCACAGTGCGCACGATAAGATCGTGCCCGAGCCGCAGCAACGGCTCGGTAAGCCCCGCCTCGTCAAGCAGCCTGCGGAATATTCTGTTGCCCGCCAGTTCACCGCCCTGCCATGCGGGAAAAAGCGGTGTGCCGAAGAGCAGATTCTCGGCCATGGTGGCGTACATCATGTACCTGCTCTCATCAAAGCGCTCTATATCATGCGTCAGCCCGGCCCCGTGCAGTTCTTCAAACCGTGCCCGTCCGCGGATGATGCCGTCGCGGAACTGCTGCTCCGCATGGCTGTCCAGCACGGCCCGCAGGCTGAACCGCAACACATCGGCAAACAGCCCCACCTGCTGCAGCACCTCTATGACGTTGTCCAGATCGGGCATATGCCCCTGCGGCACCTGCTGCGCCTGCAGCGCCTCGCACCCGTAGACAAGATTTTCGTATATGGTGCCGTCAAAGATAAACGGCTGCTGGGCCACCACCCCCATGTTGGCCATCACATCCAGCCGGGTCAGATCTTTCACTTCATGGCCGTCCAGCCGCACACTGCCTGCCGTGTACCTGTAGTGCTGCGTCACCAGCCGTGCCAGTGTTGATTTGCCGCTGCCGGAAAAACCCACCAGAGCCACATGCTCGCCCGCTGCGATATCCAGCGAGATGCCGTCAACCAGACGGATGTTGCCCCCCACATCGTACACCGCATCGCGTATGACTATATCGCCGGTCAGCGCAAAGGGAGGCCTGTCCTGCGGGGCCGCCGCCACCTCCGGCTCGTAGTCAAAATAATCCATCACCTGCCTGTAGCGTACCTGCGTATCCTGCCACAGCTGATAAAATTCCATGAGTTCCTTCCAGGGGTCGTACACCTTTTCATACGCTGAAAGAAACGCCACCAGCGCCCCGAGATCGAAACGCCCGTTGATGGCCAGATAGCCCCCCACGAGAAACAGAATGAACGGTCCCAGCGACTGAAAGAAATTATTGACAAATTTAATGCCGAATTTAAGTGCATGAAGACGGAAAGCCAGACGGAACAATCCTTCAAGCGCCGTGCCGAAGCGCCTTCCCTCCAGCGGGACGGAAGCATTGCCGTGCACTTCGCTGATGCCCGATACAAATTCGCCCACCTTGCCGCTTATGTCGCGCACTGCGGCGGTTCTCTGGCGGTTGGTCGTATTATACTTGCGCTGCAGCCACGGTATGAACAGCATCTCCACGGGGTATACAGCAATGCTCAGTCCGGCCAGCAGCGGGTTAAGCCAGAACATATACCCCGCAAAACCGATGAATGTAAGAATGTTCACCACCGGAGCAGAAACGGCGCTGCCGGCAAACGCCGCCATGGACTCAAGCTCTGTCATGACGCTTGAGATGACCAGACCGGGTGATGTTCTGCGGAAAAAAGGCAGAGGCAGAGAAAGAATGTGTTCGTAAAGCCGCCGGCGCAGCCGCACAAGCGTACGGTTGCCTATCCAGCCCTGCAGCAGATTGATGACGTATTTCAATGCGCCGGCGCTGACCACGGCGGCTATATACAGCCCGCAATAGTACAGCAGCGCCTCAAAATCACGCATGCCGATGGCCTGATTGATGATGCGCTTCTGCATTTCCAGCGGCAGAATGCGGGTGACCACCGTCACCAGAATAACCGCCACAAGCAGGGCCTGAAGTCTGGCGTTCCCCTTGAACACCCAGTAATACAGAGAGCGTTTGGTGACCATGGCTACCTGCAGTCCGGACGCGGCCGGAGCATGAGAGTGCAACGACACAGGATGCCAGCATAACCGCACTTTCTAAATCTTCCAAGGGCTGCTATAAAAAACGATGCGCCGGACGTCCCGCCTGCGCCTGCGGGATGCAACCCGAGACTCTTTTCCGGAGCCGTCATGAATATCCGCTGGAAATTTTTCTTTGTCCTGCTGGGGGCCAGTGTTGTGCCCCTGCTTGTGGTCAGCATACTTGTGGCCGTGCTGGCAGATAACATAGAACGCAATGTCATACGCGAAACACGCGCCGAACTGACAGAGCGTGCCAGCACCGCCATGCTCAATATGGCGCGGAACTACGCCACCGGCATGATGCAGGACATCCAGTCGCTCAGCGTCATCGCATACACCCTCAAGCGCGAAGCCGAACGGCTGGCCGCCGTTCCCGCTCCGGCCGCGGCCGCCGCGGCCGATGACACCGCGGTGCTCTTTTCTTCTGACTTCGACCCTGAGCTGCCGTTTCCTCCGGACCTTAAAGAATTTGCTTCGTACACCGGCAAACCGCGCGGCATGATGATGCAGACTGCCAGCGGACTGGTAAGCTTCGGCAGCATGTCGTTTCATGTGCCGGGCGGCAACCCCGATGCACGGCAGAAACAGCGTGCCGCCCGTCTGGCCGGTCTGCTGCCCGTGCTGCGTGACGTGCGCGGTGTGTTCGGCGATTATATCTACCGTATGTTCGTGGGACTGGAGGACGGCCTGAGCGGTACATACCCCGGACTGGGCGAAATTCCGCCGGCCTATGATCCCCGCGAACGCCCGTGGTACCGGGCCGCCGTCGAACGCGACGATATCACATGGACATCCCCCGTGGTCGACGCCGTCACCGGCAGGCTTACTCTGACCATTTCCATTCCTCTGCGCGGTGCGGACGGCAGGCTGCTGGGTGTGGCGGGGCTGGACATACTGATGCAGGAGGGACTGCAGGCTCACTCCGTCATTTCAAGCTGGAGCAAAGACCTGGAGATGATGCTGGTCTACCGCGATCCGGCAGAAGGCGAAAACGCTCCCATCAATGTTGTGGGGCGCACGCTGCGCGACGCGGAAGGCAGGCAGATGTGGCGCATGATGCAGCGCGAAGCGCCTTTTCCCATGCCGGAGGGGCGTACTCTGGACAACCTGCGCAGCCGCATGAGCCACCGGCACGCGGATGTCATGGAGCTGGAGTTCAATGACGAGCCGTCACTGCTGGCCTATGCCCCCATCACCGACCAGCTGACGGTTGTCATCATCACGCCGCGCAGCGTCATACAGGAAGTGCCCGACACCATCAGCAACATGCTGACCGAAAGCGACGAAGCCGTGAATCTTGTGGTCAGCATGTCGCTGATTCTCGTCATGCTGGGAGCGTTTGTCATATCGCTGCTGGCCTCCCGCGCCACCACCAGACCGCTGCTGGACATCGTGCAGGCCGCGCGCCGCCTGTCTCAGGGAGACTGGTCAGTTCATATTCCGGCCCGTCTGGGAGACGAACGTGACGAGGTGATTCAGGCATTCAACGAAATGGGCCCCAAACTGAGCAAACAGATACAAATCCAGCAGGCACTGGACGTGGCTCATGAAGTACAGTCCAGCCTGCTGCCCGCAGAAGCGCCTGCTTTCGAGGGCTGGGATATTTCCGGCCGCACCCGCTACTGTGACGAAACCGGCGGCGATTATTACGATTATATAACATGGATGGACGGACAGGAGCCTGCGCTTTCCGTAGTGCTGGGTGATGTTTCCGGCCACGGGCTGCCATCTGCCCTGCTCATGGCCACAGGCCGTTCGCTGCTGCGGGGGCAGGCAGACAGTCTGTGCTGCACCGCCCGCCGTGTGGAAAGGGTCAATGCCATTCTTTCCGCCGACGTCAACGGCACAGGACGCTTTATCACCCTTTTCGTGCTGGATATCCGCCAGCGCTCACGGCAGGTGCGCTGGGTGCGCGCAGGGCACGATCCGGCCATGGTATACGATCCGGCGACGGACGTTTTTTCGCTGCTGCAGGGCTGCGGGCTGCCGCTGGGCGTCGTGCCCGATGCGACGTACAACGCAGAAGAAACCACCCTGCCCGAAAACGCCGTTGTGCTGATAGGTACGGACGGGATATGGGAAGCAGTGAATGCAGAAGGTGAAATGTTCGGCAAGGACCGGCTGCAGGAGCTGCTGCGCAGACACGCCCATCTGTGCGCACACGAGATAAGCAAGGCCGTGCTGGACGCCGTTGACACGTTTTGTCAGGACGCCCCCCGCATGGATGATGTGACGCTGGTTGTCCTCAAACCGCAGCAGCACGGGTGCACGCAGTCCGCCCCCGCGGTGCCTCAGGGCGATACTCCCCCTGAGGAAGCAAGCGTGCATGTGCGGCTGACTTCGGCACTGGATATTCCCGCGCTGGCGGAAGCCGTGCAGACACTGTGCGACAGCACCGCCTGTTCGCGGCGGGTACGCTTTTCCTTTACGCTGGCCGTGGATGAACTGGTGACCAATGTTTTTGAACACGGCGCCGCCGACGGCGTACAGCGCAGGGTCGATGCATGGTTCTGGCTGCAGGACGGTTTTCTGCGGGCACGGCTGGAAGACAACGGCAATCCGTTCAACTGCACCAAAGCCGCTCCGCCCGAACTGAATGTCCCGCTTGAAAAACGTAAAAAGCCCGTAGGCGGGCTGGGCATTCATCTGGTAAAACAGTACATGGATGATTTCCGCTATACACGAAAAAAAGATAACAACATCATAGTGCTGGGAAAACGGCTCGACAACGGGTCAAAGCATGACGATGAAAGGAGCCACGCATGACGCTGACCACCATTACGCACGATAACGTGACGATTCTGGAAATGCGTGAACGGCTGGACGGACAAGGTACGCAGCAGCTGGAAAAAACCGTTGAAGAACTGCTTTCCGCCGGGGCCAGAACCCTGCTCTTTGATTTTCAGGATCTGGACTATATTAACAGCTCGGGCCTGCGTGTGCTGGTGATGGCCTATCAGCGCCTGCACCCGGCAGGCGGAACAGTGACCATATGCTGCGCACGCGACTATATTCAGGAAGTGTTCGAGATATCGGGCTACGACAAGCTGTTCGGCATGTATGAAACCCGTGATGCCGCCCTAGGCTCGCTGTAGGACGCCACGCTTCTGCCACACCGGCGTCAACGTGCTGCCAATATCTGCCGAAATGCTGCCCGATTGCCTTCGGATTGCTTTCGGATACCGGAACAGGCCGGAGACATCAGACACAAAGCGGTCTGCGGAACCGGGCGCATGCCATGTGCGTGCGCCCGTTATCCGGCCTGACCATGCACTGCTGCCGCAGCGGCACTGCCTGCAGGCATGGTCTTGCGCAGTACGCCGCCGGCATGACGGCCAGCGGTCCCTGCGGCATCATCCTTTGATGCGGATTTCCACCGGTCCCGGCGCATAGCCTTTCAACTCGCGCAGCATGCCGCTGATGGCGCCGGAAACGATACGCGCCACAAAAGGATTCATGCCCAGCGGCACACCGCCCACCGTAACCGAAAAATCATCATCCAGACTTTTGCAGTCGCCGGAATGCGCCTTACCGGCCACAATGCGCCGTGCCAGCCCTGCACAGTCTTCTTCGCCGCAGGCACCGCAGTCCAGTCCCGGAAGGGTAAAACCGCGTTCCACAACCAGCTGTGCCAGCTGCGCCACAGAGTGCGTACCGAAAACGGGTACGGCTTCTGCGGGCAACGCCACCAGACCGGTGTGGTCCCACGCCGCCACGGCCAGCCCCGCGCTCAGTTCCTCCATCTCGGCGGCATCGCGCGGGCAGACTATACGCGGCAGCCAGCCCAGACTTTTGCCCCCTTCCACCAGCAGAACATCGGCTGAAAGCAGCGGAAGCATATCCTGCAGATACCGCTTGCCGCTCCAGAATACCGCAGCCTCGTCAGACCCCAGTCCGGCCACCACACGGCCGGGTTTCATCAGCCGCGAGGTATCCCTGTCGGCCTTGTCCAGCTGATGATGCGTGAACTTGGCAATGGCCACCGTATGTCCGGCAGCTTCCAGCGCGTCGGCCAGCAATCCCGTAAGGGTTGTCTTCCCCGAATTCTTGAATCCCACGATACCGATTGCCTTCATTGATCTTCTCCGTCTTCCGCACGCAAATGCGCACGGAGCATGTGGCGTAATCCGGCCTGTTACTGTGCTTGCAGGTGACCATACATCCCTGCGGCCGCAAATGAAAGATACCGCCCGATGCGCGCCATACGCTCAGCACCGCGCCTGAGCAAAAGGACCGCGCAGTCTTTCCTGCGTACCCGCCGCAAACGGCCCGGCGCCCCGCACAGAAAAACGCCGCCTCCGGACGCCCGGCCGGAAGCGGCGGCAGACACGGCGGGCTGTCTGCCCGCCGCCGTGTATAGGCAGCGTCTGCCGCACCATCCTGCGGGCGGTGCGGCAGAAGCCGGTTATCAGGTACGTGCCTTGCGGCCCATCAGACGGGCAAACATCTGTTTGCGGTTCATCAGCGAAGGGCCAAGCTCGGCCACAGCCTTGTCAAAGTAGGCCATGGGGTCCTGCTGGAAGAGGTAGATGACACGAACGTCGTCGGGGTCACCCAGCACCGCGTCGGGGTAGCGCCCCTGCACTTCTGCCAGACGGGCCTCGGCCAGTTCGCGCATTTCCTCCTCGTCACCGAAGTTCATGGTACCTGTGGGGCACGAAGTCACACAGGCAGGCTTCATGCCGTTATGCACCCTGTCCAGACACATGTCGCACTTGGACATGACACCGCTTACCTCATCCACACGGGGAATATCGTAAGGGCATGCGGCACGCACTCCTGCGGCATCCACGTTTTTGGTATGGCGGGTAAAAATAACCGCGCCCGTGGTTTCGTCGCGCAGGATGGCCCGCTCGTCATCAATCATTGCCTGATACATGCAGGGCGGTTCAAAGCAGTGACGGCACTGTTCCGGAAAAAACAGCCAGTCAAGTTTGCCGTCCTTTACAACCTCGGTGAACCGTACCAGCCGGTACGATATGAAGCTCAGGTCTCTGGGATTCTGATGCGAACCCCAGTTCACGGTTTCTTCGGCAGGCAGCTTATGCCACTGCTTGCAGGCTATCTGACATCCGCGGCAGGCTGTGCAGCGGGTAAGATCAACAAAGAACGCCTTTCCCATTTTTCAGCCTCCTTACAGCTTGCGGACGTCGACCATGAACGCCTTGGTTTCGGGAATGCCGGTATTGGGGTCGCCCACTGACGGCGTGAGCAGGTTTGCCGCATCACCGCCGTTTTTAGGGGTTATCCAGCCATAATGCCACGGCAGCCCCACAAGGTGGATGTCGTTGCCCTGCACGACAAAGGGCTTGATGCGTTTGGTGACTATGGCCACGCACTCCAGCTGCCCGCGCAGACTGGACACACGCACTTTTTCGCCGCCCTCTATGCCGCGCAGCCGGGCCAGCTCTTCGCTTATTTCCACAAAAAGCTGCGGTTCGGCTTCAATAAGCCAGGGCTGATAACGGGTCATCAGTCCGGTCTGCCAGTGCTCGGTAACGCGATATGTGGTGCCCACAAAAGGATACCGGGGATCGCACACGGCTGCAGCTTCTCCGGCTATGGTGTACGCCGTGGGGTTGTGCAGCTGCGGCGAGAACGGGTTGTCCTTCACCGGACATTCCAGAGGCTCGTAGTGCTCGGGGAAGGGGCCTTCCTCGCGTCCGGGACCGAATATCTGCCCCGCGCCATGCTTGCGCATGATGAACGGATGCTTTGTTCCGGGTTCCCATCCGCCGTCGGGCACGTCGCCTGTCCAGCCTTTGCCGTTCCACGCGATGACCGCTTTTCCGGGTGCCCACGGGGTGCCCTTGGTATCCACCGATGCACGGTTGTACAGAATGCGGCGGTTGACGGGCCAGCACCACGCCCAGTTGGGATACAGACCGATGTTTGCCTGTTCAGGCGTCTGGGTTTTGTCACGGCGGGCGGCCATGTTGCCCTTGTCCGTGTATGAATTGCAGTACAGCCAGTTCCCCGAACAGGTGGAACCGTCATCCTGCAGAAAGGCAAAGCTGGGCACCTGCTGACCTTTTTTGTAAGTCTTGCCCTTTATGGTCACATCACGCAGGAAGTAACCGTTGATCAGCTTTGCCACCTTATGCGGGTCAAAGACGTGGTCCGTATGCCAGTCGTCCAGATTAAGATGCATGATGGGGTCGGGGAATACGCCGCCTTCCTTGCCGTACAGATGGCGCACCTTTTCCATCAGTTCATATACGATGTCACCGTCAGGCTTGTTGCCGGCGTAGGGCTTGGGCCCTGCATAACGCCACTGCATCCAGCGGCCGGAGTTTGTGACCGAGCCTTCTTTTTCGATGGAGACGGCGCACGGCAGAAAGAATACTTCCGTCTTGATGTCGGAAGGATTCATACCCGGCCCTTTCCAGAACGAACTGGTCTCGTTTTCAAAGATATTGACGTTGACCAGCCAGTCCAGCTTACCCAGTGCTTCGCGGTTTTTGTTAGCGTTGGCACCGCCGCAGGCGGGGTTCATGCCCCATGCGAAAAAGCCCTTGAACTGCTCCTTGTGCATCTTTTC
Organism: Oleidesulfovibrio alaskensis DSM 16109; assembly: GCF_000482745.1. NCBI lineage: Bacteria > Pseudomonadati > Thermodesulfobacteriota > Desulfovibrionia > Desulfovibrionales > Desulfovibrionaceae > Oleidesulfovibrio > Oleidesulfovibrio alaskensis. The sequence continues at coordinate 227,128 of NZ_AXWQ01000006.1, forward strand.
AAACATGGACAGCCAGAAGTAGTCTGTCATGGGCTTGTGCGCATCCACCTTGGGCAGCCATTCATACGCGCTGTCCAGCGATGCGGCGGGGTACATGGCCTTGAGCAGGCTGGCCACATACTTGGGCTTGTTCTGCCACCAGTTGGCCGACATGGGGTCTTTGCTGACCGGGGTGTTGGCTTTGTTATAATCGGCCAGTGTGGGCCAGCCCGATTTGGGCACACCCAGATAACCGGGAATGATGTGCGCAAGCAGACACTGGTCGGTGGAACCCTGCACGTTGGATTCTCCGCGCAGTGCGTTCACCCCGCCGCCGGCCACGCCGATGTTGCCCAGCAGCAGCTGGATAATGGCCATGGCTCTGATATTCTGCACACCCACGGTATGCTGGGTCCAGCCCATGGCATACATGATGGTGCCGGCTTTGTCCTTTTTGCCGGTGGCGGCAAACGCCTTGTACACGGCAAGCAGGTCTTCGCGCGGAGTGCCGGTTATATCAACCACCTTGTCCACGGTGTACCGCTCGTAATGCTCTTTAAGCAGATTAAGCACACAGCGCGGGTGCTGCAGTGTCTTGTCGCGCAGGGGCACGCCGTCGGCATCGGTTTCAAACGCCCACTGCGACTTGTCGTAGTTGCGTTTTTCCGGATTAAACCCGCTGAAGAAGCCGTTTTCAAAGCTGTACTTCTCGCTCACGATATACGAAGCGTTGGTGTACTCGGCCACGTATTCGCGGAAATAGAGATTGTTATCGAGAATGTACTTGATGAGGCCGCCGAGGAAAGGAATATCGGCACCGGACCGGATGGGTGCGTACATGTCGCACCGCGCCGAGGTACGCGTATAGCGGGGGTCCACATGAATCAGCGTGGCGCCCGCGTCTCTGGCCTTAAGCACCCATTTGAAAGAAATGGGGTGGTTTTCGGCAGCGTTGCTGCCCATTATAAGTATGCAGTCACTGTTCTTGAGGTCGATCCAGTGATTGGTCATCGCACCGCGTCCGAACGACTCTGCCAGAGCCGCTACAGTTGCGCTGTGTCAGATTCGCGCCTGATGCTCTATGTACACCAGGCCGAGAGATCTGAGAAAAGACTGGTAAACCCAGCATTCTTCGTTATCGAGCGCCGCGGAACCGGCGGAGGCGATGACGTCGGTTCTGTTAACCTGTTCGCCTTTTTCATTGCGGGTGATAAAAGATTCGTCGCGGGTCTTTTTGATGCGGGCAGCTATGTTTTCCAGTGCCCACTCCCACGATACAGGCTGCCAGTGATCGCTGTAGGGCGCGCGGTACATGGGGCTTGCGGGGCGGCGGTCGTTTTCTGCCAGCTGCCAGATGGAAGCACCCTTGGCGCACAGGGCTCCTTCGTTGATGGGATGGTCGGGATCGCCCTCTACGTTGATGGCGCGTCCCTGTCCGTCTTTGGAAGTATGGACGATAAGGCCGCAGCCCACCGCACAGTAACAGCACACCGATGTGCTCTGCCGTGCCCATTCAAGCTTGAGCAGCTGTGCCCGCGCCACACCCGGCGAAAGGCTGACCCCCAGCCCCGCAAATGCCGTGGCGGTGGCCGCACCCGCTGCCGCCTTGATAAAAGTTCTCCGTGATACTGTCATCATGCCTCCTTTGTGATGCCGCATGTCATCGCCCTCTGATTTCGCGTCCCAGCCGCACCTGCAGCGCAAATCCGTAAAGATGCCGCGCAACGGGACGCTGCACGCCCGACACCCCCCTGCAGCCTGCACCCGAATACACGGGCACCAGCAGACGCGCGCGCAGCCTGACCGGAGCCAGACTGTGCCCGAGTCCCGCAAAGGGAATACCTTCAGCGGGCGGCATCGCGGTTTGCCTTGAACGGGTAATTTCCATGCCGTCACCTTGCCTGTTGCAGAGCATTCCGGCCCACACCGGCACTGCTCCGTTATCCTGTGGGCAAATACTAGCGGCACAGCCCCGCACAATACAAAAAAGCCTGTCTTGTGTGACTTCTGGCACACAGGACAGGCTTCAATGGATGCTAATTCAATATGTTAATAATAGCAGAACAGAATCATACTCACGGTCCGGCACCGGCGGACGGTATCAGCCCCGTGACCCCGCCGCATGCCCGCGGGCAGCACCGGCTGCGGTCTCCGCCGCCCCTTCCGGATTCATATCAGGTACAAAATCGCACAGATAGCGCACAAGTACCGGAAAAATATCGCTGTGCCGCATGTTATACCTGAATTCCAGTTCCTTGAGATACAGCGGAAAACGGCGGGGGGTTATACCCTTGAACAGCTTCAGCCGTTTTTCGGCAAATGCCCAGAATCCGGTACCGCATTCCACCGCCACAGGCCTGTCATGCCTGCGCAGATACTCATACGGCAGCGAATCATCGCCGCAGAAAACCAGTGCATCATAGTGCCGGTAGCGGTCAGTCCATATAAGGTTGCCCGCCCGTTCCACTTTCAGATGAAAGCTGTGGTTGAAATGAAAAACTGTTTCGGCCGACATGCCCGATACAAGGTCGATAAACAGCCAGCCGTTACGTTCCAGAATGCCGAACACGGGCACCGTGCCGCGTCCGCCTGAATCAGGGTCACCGGTCAGTTTGCGGTTGCGCAGAAAACTGCCCAGTCCTGTTTCCGGCCCCAGCAGCTGCACGGCGTCTGTGGCATGCGCCAGAATGGCAAAACGCATGGTGGTCACGGCCTTGTATGTGGCGTTATACGACAGCCCGGCCTCCACGGCCATCTGATGCACCGTGGGTTCACGGCTGAAAAGATCGGCCAGACGCAGCCACGTCAGCGGCGAAAGCCCCCCGTTGTTTATCCAGCGGCCGCTGAAGTCCTGAAAAGTATACTTGCACCGCGCACAGCGCGACCGGCCTCCGGCAAGGTCGTACAGACGGCTTTCGCCGCAGCGCGGACAAAACCGGCCGCCGCCCGGCCAGCATTCCCGCAGAACGTACGCCAGCGCGGCATCTTCCGAGCGCAGCAGGTCTTCACGCGATGAAATAGTCATTCCAGTTATCTATACAGAATACGCCACGAAAGCAAACGACGGAGCAACCGCTGCCGGCTACGGCAGTGCCGCGACACGCCGCAGAAACGCCGCCGGTTCTTCCGCGAACATGCCCAGATGCAGCTCGGTGCGCACAAGCCCCTGCGGTGTGCGCCGCACCACATGCATGGCAGGTACGGGCAATCCGCCCAGTCCGGCATACAGTGTCATATCCGGATCTGCAAAAAGCGCGAAAGGAATGGCGTGTTTTTCTCTGAACCTCTCCACCATGTCGGGCCCGTCACCCGCCGCAATGCCTATGAGCAGCACCCTGTCCTTCAACCCCTGCCGTCTGATTTCCCTGTCCAGCGCTGCCAGCCGCGGGGCCTCGGCCTGACACGGGCCGCAGAACCAGCTGTACACATTGACCAGCAGTACATCCGCCGTCGTGTCGCTCAGCCTGAAGGAATGTCCGGGCAGTCCCAGCTGAGCAGCCTGCGGGTGCGGCGGCAGCGTTATGTCCGGAAACGGTTCCGCAGCCCGCACGCCTGCGGCTCCGGCCAGCATACAGCACAGCACGGCGGCCAGCACGCAGCAGCGCACCGCGCCTGTGCGTGCGAAATGAAGAAAAAAAACACCCCTGATGCCGCCGGCCGCCATGCCCGCCTGCGCAAACATTTTCATGCTGTCTCCTCCGGCACCGGCGCACGGGGCACCGGTAAAGAATTTGGCCCGCACATATACCACAGAGTACCTGCCCGCGCGGCCTCTGGCAATGCATCAGGTGTCTGCATTGTACCAAACACCCGACGCCGCAGCCGCAGCAAGCGGCCCCTTGCCCTGAAGCCGCAAGGCGGGGTAAGTCTGTCCGCATACGCAGTGCCCGCCCCTGACCGCCGGTGTGGCACATATGCCGCAGACGCTGCCGTCAGCAGATGCCGCGCCCGCCAACGCCATACTTTCCGCGGAGGTCCCGTGACGTTTTTTCCGGCCCTGTCCTCTGTATCCCGCCCGCACAACACCCGCGTCCGCGGCGCATTGTCCTTTGTACTGACTGTGCTGCTGGTGCTGCTGCCTGCGGCAGGCTGCGACCGCACGCGGGATACCGCGCAAGAAAGCCGCTCCCGCACAGGCATCTCTGACACGGAAATACGGTTCGGCTCATCGCTGCCCCTTACCGGCCATGCCAGCTATCTGGGCATACAGACCATGCGCGGCGCACTCAGCTATATTAAATACATAAATGAAAACGGTGGCATACACGGGCGACGCATTGTTCTTGATGTACGGGACGACGGGTACGACCCGCCCCGCTGTCTTGCCAACACCCAGAACCTGCTCATAGAAGGCGATGTGTTCGGCCTGTTCTGCTATGTGGGCACCCCCACCACCGTGCGTGTGCTGCCGCTTATCGAAGAGGCCCGCATCCCGCTGCTGGGCATGTTCACAGGAGCCAACAGACTGCGCCATCCGTTCAGCCGCTATGTCATCAATGTGCGCGCCTCGTATTATCAGGAAACGGAAGCCGCGGTGCGGCATCTGGTACAGGATCTCGGCTTTACGCGCATAGCCGTGTTCTACCAGTACGACGATTACGGTTTTGACGGACTTACGGGTACGGAACTGGCCCTGCGTGAGCTGGGGCTTGCGCCGGTGGCACGCGGATCATACCAGCGGGGCACACTGGATGTGAAAGAAGGACTGAACCGCATACTGGCTGCTGATCCTCAGGCAGTTGTCATGGTGGGAACCTACGAGCCGTGCGCCCGTTTCATCCGCATGGCCGCAGATGCCGGCATGCGCGCCGTGTTCCACACGCTTTCATTTGCCGGTGCCGAAGAACTGGCCCGCCTGCTGCACGGCGACCACCGCAATCCCGTGACCATGTCACAGGTCGTCCCTCCCCCGTCCGCCCCGCAGACACCGGAACTCATGGCCGACGCACGGCAATACACCGAACTCATGCGCCGCTATTATCCGCAGGACACGCCCTCCATCATCGGGCTGGAAGGATATGTCAACGCGCGCGTGCTGGTTGAAGCGCTGCGCCTTGCCGGACGCGGACTGACGCGCGAATCGTTCATCGACGCCGTGGAATCGCTGCATGCGTTTCCGCTGGGCGGACGCAGCCGCGTAACATTCAGCAATACGGACCATCAGGGCATGGATCAGGTTTACTTCACCCTGCTGCGCAACGGTGAGTTTGTGCTCATCAAGGACTTTGCTCCGGTAAAGGACCTGCTGCCCCCTGCCGGCGGGCGGCCGGCCGCATCGGCACCGGACACGGCCCGGCAGCACAATGCCCGCGGAGCACAGTCATGAACCGCCTGCTGGAAAAATTTTCGGCGCTGAGCCTGCAGAACAAATTCTTTTTTTCCATTCTCGCGGTCATCATGATCATCAGCGGCACCATTGCGCTGCTGGCACGCTGGATTCTGGTATCCAGCCTGACCACCGAACTGGAACTGCGGGGTACGGCCGTGGCCCACAGCGTTGCAGCCCGCGGTGCAAGCCATATTCTGGACAACGACCGGCCGCAGCTGCTGAACCTGATATTTGACGAAGCCCAGCTGCGCGAACGCCAGCAGCTGGTGGCCTATATCTTTGTGCAGGACAAAGACAACACCGTGCTGGGGCACACGCTGGTACGTCCGCTGCCCCCCCAGCTTGCCGGAGCAAATCCCCTGCCTGCAGGAGTCAGCCGCAGTGTGAAAGTGGTATCGGTGCACGGCGAACCGGCCTACGACATCGCCGTACCCATCTACGAGGGGCTGTACCGTATCGGTACCGTCCACGTGGGGCTCAGCAAAGATCACATCGACCGCCTTGTGGGCAAACTGCGCATCACTTTTCTCGGATTCATCTCCGCAGTCATCGTGATCATTTTTCTTATCAGTCACAGGCTGTCACGGTACATCACCGCGCCCGTGGTGCAGCTTACCCGCATTTCCGACGATCTTTCGCGGGGTAATTTCCAGTCTGCGGGCACGTTGGACGGCGCCGGCTCCGGCTGGACCATAACCGACTGCCCTGCCTATGACGATACGGACCTGCCGTGCTGGCATTTTGACGAGCAGATGAAAAGCCACATGTCGCCGGAATCACTGCACCGCTGCAAGACTTGCGTTTTTTACCGCAAACGCAAAGGCGATGAGGTGCTGCAGCTCACTGACTCATTCCGCAACATGGTCTGGTCCATCAAGCTGTACCGGCAGCGGCTGCAGGAATCGGAAGGCAAATACCGGTCACTGTTCGACAGCGGTCCGGACCCCATATTTGTGGTGGACTGCACCAGCCACACCATACTGGACGCCAACCCCAGAGCCGAAGAAGTATACGGCTACGGACGGGGGGAATTGACCGGTACATCGTTTCTGGAAGTCGGCCCCGACCCCAACAGGGAATGTCTGGCCGTGTTCGAGCAGGGCGGCGAAGCGGAATCGGCCACAGGGTGTCTGTATTTCAGCAAGGTTGTGCACTACCGCAAAGGCAAGGTTCCGTTTTATGTAAACATGCATGCCTGTCCCATAGGATACAGGGGCAGACCGGCCATCATAGTGGCCACCACCGACATCACCGACATGATGGAAAAGGATGCCCAGCTGGTACAGGCATCCAAAATGAAATCACTGGGTGAAATGAGTGCCGGCGTGGCGCATGAACTCAACCAGCCGCTGAACGCCATACGCATGGGCAGCGATTATCTTGCCATGGTTTTTTCATCGCTGCCGCAGAACAACGAAGGTCACATATGCATTTCCGCCGGTCATGCACGCGAAGTGCTGGAAGAAATAGGCGCTCAGGTGGACAGGGCCACGGAAATCATCAACACCCTGCGCTCGTTCAGCCGCAAGGCGGATTTTCTGGCTGCCCCCATCGACATCAATGCTCCGGTGCGTGCCGTTGTTTCGCTGGCCGAAAGGCAGTTTCAGCTGCAGAACATCACCATCCTGCTGGACCTGCAGGAAAACCTGCCGCCCGTACAGGCACATGACAACCGTCTGCAGCAGGTTTTTTTCAACCTCATATCCAACGCGCGCGACGCCATTCAGGAACGCCGGCGCTCGCAGGAAAAACCCACCGACGGACGCATTGTCATCACATCGCGTGCAGCGGAACAGCAGGTGGTTCTTTCATTCAGCGACAACGGCTGCGGCTTTCCCGAAGCCATGCGCGACAAGGTTTTCGAGCCGTTTTTCACCACCAAGGCCACAGGACAGGGCATGGGGCTGGGGCTGGCCATAAGCTACGGCATAGTACGCGATTACGGCGGGCAGATACGTGCGGAAAGCAAAACAGGAGAAGGCACAACTTTTCATCTGGGTTTTCCCGTGCACGACCCCCGCGGAGCAACCCATACATCCAGGGCGGCAACGGCCCGCGGCGGCACACAGACAGAACGTGACACACCGGAAAACGGTGCATAACAAAGCGTAAGCGCGCCCTGTTTGCCCGCAAGGCAAAAAAAAGCTACCTCATGACCCAAGCCGGAGGGACGCTCCGGCGGCAACAGCCTGTGGCAGACACACACTGGCGTACCGGAGGCAAAGACCGGCAGGTGCGCAATACGGAGAAAACCGCGTGCGTATACTGGTAATAGACGACGAAGCCCCCACCCTGAAAATGTTTTCGCTGCTGCTCGGAGCGTACGGGCACGAGGTGTTCACGGCAGATTCCGGTGAACGGGGACTGGCAGAGTTCCGCAGGCGGCAACCGCCGCTGGTGCTGACGGATATCCGCATGCCCGGCATGGACGGCATGGAAGTGCTGCGCCTCATCAAGGAACAGGCCCCCGCCACCGAAGTCATCGTCATCACGGGGCACGGCGACATGGAGCTTGCCCTGCGGGCACTGAATCTTGATGCCACGGACTTCATCAACAAACCCATCAGACGCGAATCACTGGATCAGGCTCTGGCAAGGGCGCAGGAGCGCCTGAGTCTGAGAGAGGAAAACGGACACCCGCTGACACTGTCACAGGCGCGGGGTGCTGTGGTCATTACGCTGCGCGGCACACTGGGCACGGCATCAGAAGCCGCTCTGCGTAAAGCTTTTCAGGAAGCGGCGCAGCCCGGCAGTTGCGTTGTGCTGGATTTCGCGGCCAGCACATCCATAAACGGCGCAGCCATCAGCGTACTGGCAGACGCCATCCGCTCCGCGTCGGGTTCCGGCGCGCCGGTCATCATCTCCGGCCTGTCCGAAAGCTTCCGCCATGTATTCGACGCCATGGGAGTGCTGGCACATGCCCGCACGTTTGACTGCCTGCCCGAAGCACTGGAACACGCGGCGGCTTCCGCCTGCTGATACAGGCACACCGCAGACGGCTGAATCCGGTGCTGCTGCATCAACCGCCGATGGCGGACATGCGCTTTTCCGCCACGGAACCGTCGGCATGCAGCTGTTCCAGCATCCTGTAGCCCAGCGGTTTGCGTTGCGCGGCCAGCCGCATGACCTTCATCACGGCGGACATTCCCAGACGGGGATGGCGGATAAGCGGCCGCAGACGGTATTCCTTGTCGGAAAAAAGACAGGTGCGCAGCCTGCCGTCAGGTGTTATGCGCAGTCTGTTGCACGATTTGCAGAAGTGGTCTGAAAGCGGCGTGATAAGGCCGAAACGCCCTTTGCCGCCTTCGATGCTGTACAAACGGGCAGGCCCGCTGCGTCTGCTGCGCCCTTCCACCGGCGTCAGATCCGCGTGTCTGCGGGCTGTTTCCAGAATGTCGGATGCAGGCCAGAAATTTTCCTGCGACCAGCGTGTGCAGCCGCCCATGGGCATAAACTCGATAAACCGCACGTCCACGGCATTACGCCGCGCAAAATTAAGAAAAACAGGCAGTTCATCGTCATTGAAGCCGCGCAGGGCCACTGCGTTAAGCTTCAGCCCTATGCCGTGTTCCAGCACTTCATCCAGCGCCCGACGCACATGGCGCAGCATATCGCGCCCCGCCACACGGCGGAACCGTTCGCGCTCGAACGTATCCAGCGAAATATTCACATACCGCACACCCAGATCACGCAGAGCAGCCACTTTGCCCGCCAGCAGCGTGGCATTTGTGGTTATGCGCACATCCAGCGAAGGATGCCGCCTGACCAGCGATTCCACAAGAAACAGAAAATCCTTGCGGACAAACGGTTCGCCGCCTGTCAGGCGCACCTTTTCCACGCCCATGCCCACGGCCGCGTCCACCAGCTGAAGCATTTCTTCATATTTAAGTATGCTGTCGTGGGGAATGAAGGAAAGACCGTCACAGGTCCAGCAATACATGCAGCGCAGATTACACCTGTCTGTGACAGAAAGACGCAGATAGCTCACCTGCCTGCCGTATTCGTCGGAAAACCGTTCCGCCGCTGCCGGACCGGCAGCCTGCGGCACATTGCCGGAAAAAGCGTGATGCAAGGTGCTCATGTTGTCAGTGCCCGTATGACGCGGCGGGCCATTTCCAGATCCGCCGGATAATTCACATTGAAAAAGGGCAGGGATTCCTCCCGCGAGTATGCGACGCGATGCTGCAACTCTTGTGGCACCACCCGGCTCACTTTGTAAACCCCGCGCTCCGCAGCGCGGCGGAACCATTCCAGTGCGCCGAATTCGTATACCGCCACCAAAGCCTCGATATAGCCTGTCTCCTGCTGTACAAACGTGGTCATAAGCGTCCCTGCGGGCCGCTGTGCCCGTGCGGCAAGCAGCTTTTCCAGCACGGGCCTTTCCATAAAAGGCAGATCGCACGACAGCACCAGCACGGCATCCTGTGCGGCGCGCAGCGCGGTCATTATGCCTCCCAGCGGTCCCATGCCTTCCTCTTCGTCACGCAACCGCAGGTAGCCGCCCGTCAGCGGCAGCCCGTCGCGCACGCTTATCCATACCTCGCCGGTCACCTGCTCCAGCAGTGCCGCACTGCGCGTCAGCAGGTCCGGCTCGCTGTCGCCGAACAACCGCACGCCCCGCTTATCACTGCCCATGCGCGCACTCAGCCCGCCGGCAAGCACCACTCCCACGGGCGCCGATACGGCAGCGTGCGGCGCGCTCATCAGTCAAGCACCCGTGCTGCGGCATCGGTAAACACGGTGAAACGCCGCTCCCTGTCGCGGGCAAAACCGACCAGCGTGACACCGGCCGAAGCCGCCATGTCCACCGAGGCCGTGGTAACGGCCGACCGGCTGACGATGAACCGGAATCCTGCACGCATGGCCTTGGCGCACAGGCTTGCCGTAACCCGCGCGGAGACCAGCATGACCAGACCGGAAGGACAGACGTTTTTCCGGGCAGCCCAGCCGGCCAGCCTGTCGATACAATTGTGCCTGCCGATATCTTCCGCACGGTGCAGCACGGTGCGGCTGGCGGCATCCAGCACTCCGGCACGGTGAAAACAGCCCGTGCCGTCCCACAGCCCGGCGGCGCCCATAAAGTCACCCATGCACGTCATCAGCGACTGCGCGTCAAGGGTTCCCGCATCGGCATCTGCCGGACACCGCTGTTCACCCGATGCAGAGACAAGGAACGAAAACTCTTCCACCTGCTGCACCTTCACGGCCGCCCCGCACAGCCCCATATCCAGCAGGGCATGGCCTGCCGCCAGATCGTGCAGGTTTTCGGGCCATGCCCACAGCATGTGCCGTTCTCCGCCGTCCACACGCACGCTCACCGGCACTTCACGGCTCAGAACATCGTCCACCATGTGCCAGCTGCCGTCGCTGTAGCGGCGCACCCCCACATTGCGGGGCACAGCCCCGCCATCTGTGCCCGACATGATCAGAACCCCCATGCAGACTGGGTCGGCCGGACAAAGCCCTGTTCACGGGCAAGGATATCCAGTGCCAGCGATTCCAGATCATCCAGCACAGGAACGGACTGCCGGTCCATCTCGCGGAAATCCGATGTTTTCAGGTAGCAGTGGCAGCTGCGGCACACATGCACCTCAAACCCCGGTTCACCCTCTGCCTTGAAGTATTCGAGCTTTTTGTGGTCGTCTTCGCCGCAGAAAGGACACTGCAGTCTTTTGGCTCTGTATTCGTGGCGGCACAGCGAGCAGGTAAGATAGCGGAAGCCCTCTTTCTGCTTAAGCGAGGCCACAAGCGGCATGGAACCGCAATGCGGACAGTGCCCGTGCGCCCACACGGACGCAGTGTCACGCTGCTGCGCCAGCAGGTCGGAAACGGCCATAAGCGAAGGTACCATGCTGCCCTGCACGAGAAACCGCACAAAGCTGGGAGCTTCCGGCATGCGGGCGCTCCAGTCGGCAAAAAACAGCTGGTCGTCCTGCAGCAGGGCACTGCAGGCTTCTTCCAGCGAAAACTCACGGGCCTCAAGCGCCTTGTGCAGCGCCTGCGCCCCTGCCGCCATGGATCCGCCCGATGCGGCCATCAGCGCCAGCAGTTTACCGAACGTTTCGGCGGTGACCGCCTTGTCATAGGGAAAATGTTCACGCGGCAGCAGGGGGGCACCCTGTGCGTGGGTATCGGCCGCAGTAAGTCCGGCGGGCAGCGTCACCTGCACTTTGGCCCGTGCTTCAAGCTGCAGTTGCGCGGTTCTGGCTACAATATCCAGTAACGCGGCGGGAATGAATTCTTTTTTCCGCAATGCTTCCAGTTTGCGATCCAACCCGCGGCGTTCCTTTTCCAGATCAAAATTCATGAGCAGTCCTTGTATCTCTGGTAGTCTGTGGCCGCACAGGCGGCCGTGAACAACATGTGGCACGTAGCGGCACCGTAAACAACACCACGCTTCCTGCGTTCGGTCTTGCACAGCGCTGCGATCCTGACAAAACGCCCGCGGCACAGGGCCGCGGCTTTCCGGCTTCCGGCCATATCCTATCTTGGCGCAAAATACGGGTTTATTCTATTGTAAAAAACACAAAAGCGGCAGCCGGCAGCCGCATACGGCAATTGACTTCCCCCTGCTTGTTCCTAGCTGTATAACATACTGCAAAAGTACTGTTGCACAGTCAGCATATGCGTCCGGCAGCACAGAATCAGCAGCCTCCATTGCACAATACAACAGCAGGAGAAACAAAATGAAACCAAACTATATACTTTTACTTGGTTTTGCCGCTGTGTTCAGTTATTTGTCATTCGTTACCTGTTCCGCTGCGCAGTCAGGTGCACATACACCGCAGAACACACCGGCCGTCAGCGGAAAAACATGGCACGGCAGCACCCTGCCGGACAAAGAAGAACTGAAGGCAAAGCTGAGTCCTCTGCAGTTTGCAGTAACGCAGCATGACGAAACAGAACCGCCGTTTAAAAACGAATACTGGGATAACAAACAACCCGGAATTTACGTGGATATAGTTTCCGGAGAACCTTTGTTCAGTTCGACCCACAAGTACGATTCCGGTACAGGGTGGCCCAGCTTTTACCAGCCGCTTGCAGCCGGACACATTGTGGAAAAAGAAGACCGCGGCCTGTTCTTCACCCGTACGGAAGTACGCGGCAGACTGGCCGATTCGCATCTGGGGCATGTTTTCAGCGACGGACCGCCTCCCACGGGCCTGCGCTACTGCATCAACTCTGCAGCGCTCAGGTTCATACCGGCAGACGCACTTGACAAGGAGGGCTATGGAGAATTCCGGTACCTTTTCGACCAATGAGACCGTTAGAAATTCACTTTTGATTTCGGGGCAGAAAATAATCAAAAGTGCAGTCGGGTTTCATTAGTCTTTACATGGCAGAAAAGTGCAAAGATCCCATGTGGCGCCGGCGGGCCGCCCAGATACCTTCATATTGCCTTTTACAGGCTCAACCATCTGCAAGGATTTCATATGAAGCTCGGCTGGAAGTTGTCCCTCCCCCAGATAGTTATCGTGCTGGCCCTCGGTGTCGCCAGTTACACCGTCATCAGTTCTTCGTTTGAGCGCATGCAGGAAAAATTCGTCTCCTCCATGGTGACGGATGTCTTTCACGCCGTTGATTCAGGCATCGACACGGCCGGAACATCGGCGCTGGCTCTGGCAGCGGCCTTCAGCCGCCAGCCGGAAGTCATAGCAGCCTTTCAGCTGGCCCACAGCGGCAACATAAACGACGAAAATTCGCCGCAGGGGCAGGCTGCCCGCGACATGCTGCGCAAATCCATGGCACCCGCACTGGCAGGGTACGAAAACAGCACAGGCCGCAAAATGCAGCTGCACTACCACCTGCCCAACGGCCGCAGTCTGGTACGCCTGTGGCGTAAAAAACAAGTGCAGCGCAACGGAGTCTGGACTGATGTTTCCGACGATATCAGCAGCTTCCGCAACACCGTGCTGGATGTGAACCGCACCGGCAACCCCGTACAGGGCATTGAGCTGGGACGCGGCGGCTTTGTGGTGCGCGGGGTGGCTCCGGTCAAAGGGCCCGACGGCAAAGCGCTGGGATCCGTTGAAACACTGGTGCCCTTCGACCCCATTCTTGAAGCAAGTTCCGGCCATGGCACCAGCCTTTCTCTGTTCATGAACAAAGACCAGCTTTCCGTGGCCCGTTCTCTCAACGATCCGCAGAAGTATCCGCTGACCGGAGACAGCTTTGTGCTGGTAAGCGGGCACGACAACGCCGCACTGCTGGAAGATGTTGACACGCAGCTGCTCGAAGAGGGCAAAACAGGACTTGCCGTCAGACGCCACGGCACACAGGCTCTGGCCACGCACCCTGTGCGCGACTACCGCGGCCAACAGGTTGGCGTGCTGGTATGCGCTCTCGATCTTTCCGAATTCGTCGCCATAAAGGCATACTCCTCCAACATGCTGGCCGCCGCACTGGCTGTCATTCTGGTTCTTCCCGCAGTGGCTTCGTTCATACTGCTGCGCCGGTTCATCATCCGCCCTGTCAGCCTTATGGTTGATAAAATAAAAGACATTGCAGAAGACAGGGCCAATTTTGACGACCGGCTGCACGACAGCCAGAAAGACGAAATAGGCGACCTTGCCCGCTGGTTCAACACCCTGATGAACAAGCTGGGACTGATGATGACCGACATGCAGCGCTATGTGGACGTGCTCAATACGGTACCTGATCCCATTTTCGCCGTGGATGAAGAATACAACATCATCATGGCCAACAAAGCCACGCAGGACTTTCTGGGACTGGACACGAACAAGCTGAAAGACTGCAACTGCCATGACCAGTTCAGCACCGAAGTCTGCCAGACGGAACGGTGTCCCATTGAAATGGCCAAGAAAGTCAACGGGCCGGTAAAGGCCGACATCATGTCCATAGACCGCGACGGTCAGACGCTGTACGTCAAGCCTTCTGCCGATGTGCTGCGTGACGCGCAGGGACGCAAGATGGGCTATGTGGAAGTGGCCTCCAACGTGACCGACCTTGTGCATTCGCAAAACGCCATCGAAGAACAGCTCGCACGCATCAGCAAAGTGAATGAGGCCACACGCGAAGCGGCTTCACAGGTTACGGACACCACGCACCAGCTTTCCGGTGAATTCGAGCAGATCAATTCCGGCATACTGACCCAGCAGCAGCGCGTAACCGAAACCGCAACGGCCATGGAGCAGATGAACGCCACGGTGATGGAGGTGGCCAGAAACGCTTCCGCCGCCGCGCAGCAGACAGCCGATACCCGCGATCAGGCACTGGAAGGAGCCAGAATAGTGGGTGAATCTGTCAATGCCATACTGCGCGTGCAGCAACAGACGGCGGCACTTAAGGAAGTAATGCAGAACCTCGGCTCGCGGGCGGAAGGCATAGGACAGGTAATGACTGTCATACGCGACATAGCGGACCAGACAAACCTGCTGGCACTCAATGCAGCCATTGAAGCAGCCCGCGCGGGTGACGCCGGACGCGGGTTTGCCGTGGTGGCGGACGAGGTGCGCAAACTGGCCGAAAAAACCATGAGCGCTACCCACGAAGTGGGCGACGCCATCAGCGCCATTCAGGACGGTGCACAGGAATCCATCAGAAATGTGGACACCACCACGGAAATGGTGGGCAATGCCTCGCAGCTTGCGGAACAGTCAGGTGCCGCTCTGAACAAAATAGTGGAGCTGGTCAACCTTTCCTCATCGCAAGTGGACGCCATTGCCACTGCCGCCGAGGAACAGTCGGCGGCAAGCGAACAGATACGCAGCGCCATGGACGAGGTGAATCATATTGCCAACGAAGTGGCCGAACGCATGGGCGAATCCTCAAACTCCGTCCACAGCCTTTCGGAACTGGCTTCTCAGCTGGATATGCTGTCCAAAAGCTGACTCCGGCAACACGCTGCGCAAACTGAATAAAAAACCGGCCGGTGCATGCACCGGCCGGTTTATTCCGTGCAAAAAACTACCGCACTCTGACCACGGGAAAACGGGGCGGCAGCTCAATACCGGCCCGTCTGCGCACGGCATCGGCTCTGGACTGTATTTCGTCCAGCAGCCCTTCCATATCCACGGTCAGCACCTTTCTGTCACGCATCAGCCAGCGGCCGTCACACATGGACGATTCCACATTGGCGGAATACATGGCGCCCACCAGCGCCGACACAGGGTCGTGCACCGGCAATGACCCGAAGTCGCGCGGATTCACCACCATCAGGTCGGCCTTCATGCCTTCGCTCAGCGAGCCTACGGAATCATCCATCAGCATACAGCGGGCCCCCATGACGGTGGCCATTTCAAGCACCTTGTCCGCCGTTACGGCACACGGGTCAAGGTGCCGTCCTTTATGGATCAGCGAAACAAGGTACATTTCACTCATCATGTCCATATGGTTGTTGCTGGGTGCCCCGTCCGTGCCTATGGAGACGGCCACGCCCTTGCGCAGCATTTCCGGCACCGGAGCAAAGCCCAGATACCGCATGGCGGCAGCGGCGTTGTGCGATGTTTTCACATCATGCAGCGCCAGCAGGTCCACTTCTTTTGCGGTAAGCCATACATGATGCACGGCCAGCAGATTGGGTCCCAGCGCGCCCAGCGCACCCAGATGTTCCACTGTCGAGGCACCGCGGGTCTGCCGGGCAAAACGGACTTCTTCCTGAATTTCGGCCACATGCATATGCACACCGGTCTGCAGGGTGTCTGCCATATCCTTGGTGGCCACAATCAGTTCATCGGAGCAGTTGAAAATGGTACGCAGGCCGAACCATACTCCGATACGGCCGCCGGCCTTGCCGTGCCAGCGGTCATACAATCCCTTCTGCTCTGCCAGCACCTCCTGTATGGGGCGCACCCACCCTTCAGGCAGCCCTTCGCCGCAGTCCATGCTTGAAATGCACAGACGGGCGCGCAGCCCCAGATTTTCCACAGCGCGGCCGGTGGCGTCCATATGCTGCCCGCCCGCCTCTGCAAACGTGGTCACGCCCGAGCGGATAAGTTCGCAACCGCAGGCAAGGGTCGAAAGGTACTGGTCTTCCTCTGTAAGTGCACTTTCAAAGGGCCATGTACGGTCGTGCAGCCAGGTAAGCAGATCCACGTCATCCGCAAGACCTCGCTCAAGCTGCTGCGATGTGTGCACATGCGTGTTAACCAGACCGGGCAGCACCATGCGCCCTGTCAGGTCCACCACCTCGTCCGCCTGATCCGCCTCTGCGGGGTCAACTGCCCCCACAGCGGCTATACGGTCGTCTCTGACCAGCACATCGCCGTTTTCAAAAACACGGCGTTCCGAATCCATGGAAAGAATAGTCGCATTGCGGAGAAGAATGGTACCCATGACGTTTCCTTGATTATTCTGCGTCCTTAGGCAGGATGAGATTGAGAACGACAGCGGAAACCGCGCCCACGGCGATGCCGGATTCCACAAGATAACGGACCAGCGCGGGCAGACGGTCACGCAGTTCGGCAGGCATGAAAACAGCGGCCAGCGTAAGCAGAATGGGCAGCCCCATAACCAGCATGTTACGTTCGGAAAGCGTGACGGTACGCACCACGCGGAAACCGTTCATGGCAATGACCACGCAGATGACGGCAAAAACACCGCTGATGACCGGTCCGGGAATACTGGCAATGACGTTCATCAGCTTGGGCACCATGCCCAGCACCAGCAGAATTCCTCCGCCCGCCATGATGGCCCAGCGGCTGGCAACGCCGGTAATGGCAATGATGCCCGCATTGGTGGAATAGCCTGTCACAGGCGTGCCGCCCAGCATGGCACCCAGAAAACAGCCCACGCCTTCGCCGAAGGTTCCGCCGTTTATCCGTTCATCATCCAGACGCGAACCTGTCACCGCCTCCACGGCAAACCACGTTCCCGTGGTTTCCACCAGCACCACAAGGTATATGAACACCAGTGTCAGCGCGGCGGAGACGTCGATATGCGGAGTACCGTAGGGAAAGATAACAGGCAGCGCCAGCCACGGGGCGGCGGCCACGCTGTCAAAATTCACCATGCCGAAGGCGGCGGCGGTAAGGGTTCCTGCTGCCATGCTGAAAACAACAGACCCCATGCGCACCACCTGATTAAATCTGCCGGGACGCGAACCGGCAACAGTGAGCACCACCAGCACCGCAGCGGACACCAGCGCCACGACGGCATTATGCGCAGGATCGCCGAAATATCCGTAGCACCCCTTGAGTGCCACAGGCATAAGCGCAATGCCCACAATGACAATGACAGTGCCCCCCACAAGCGGCGGAATGAAAAAACGCACAATCTTGCTGAACACACGCAGCGGTTTGCCGAGCAATGTCATGACAAGCGCCCCCGGCAGCAGAGAACCGAACATGGCGCCCAGCCCCAGAGAATTGCCTATGGCGGCCAGCGCCCCGATGGGCACATAGGAAGGTCCCTGCATGACAGGCAGGCGGATGCCGAACCCCGCCTGGATAAGTGTGGCCAGCCCCGCAGCCACAAAGGTCATCTGAATGAAAGTTGCGGTTTCCGGCACGGAAAGCGAAAGCAGCCCGGCCATGACAAAAGGAGCGATATACACATCCATGGCAAGCACATGCTGCAGGCCCAGTGCAAACGCTTTCAGGGGGGAAACAGGCTCATCCACACCTACCGTAAGGTGCAGTTCGGTATTGCGGCTCATCAGCGGCCCTCCGTACTGATGCAAAAAAAGTTGAGTGTGACGCAGGGGGCTTTCGGTACTCTTTCACGCAGCGCATGTAAAGAGCGCATGCGCTGCAGCGGCTGCTGCCGCATAATTCTGCCGCACCATAGCCCGCATGCGCAGCCCGCACTTTCTGCAGCAAAGCAATAACACCGGCGGCACCCCCCGAGCATGCCCTGACGGCGGAGACACTGCCATTATCTTCTGCCGCCCGCGCGCACCGGCTGTCGGCATACTTCCGTTGCCCTTGTTCCCCGATTGCTGCTATGTGTACAATATACATACAGCAACGTCAGGAGCCGACCATGCCTTTCAGACTCTCCCCCGCCACCATCATACCGGTCCTGGTCACCGTCACGGCGGTTTTTCTTTTCATGCCGCAACGGGAAGAACCGGCAGGGGTCTTTCAGGGGTATGTGGAAGGCGAATATGTATATGTGGGCGCCGGTGCCGGAGGCAGGTTGGAACGCCTGCCCGTACGCCGCGGCGACCATGTGCTTGCCGGTGACGTGCTGTTTGCGCTGGAAGAAGGACAGGAAGGACCGGCCGTGCGCGAGGCCGAACATAACGTGCGCAACGCTCTGGAAAAACTTGAAGACCTGAAAAAAGGCCAGCGCCCCAGCGAACTGAGGGCCATTGAGGCCCGCCTGCGTCAGGCCGATGCCGCCCGCGAACTGGCCGGTGATGTGCTTACCCGCCGCGATGCACTGTTCAAGGAAGGCACCATTTCGCGCGAAGAACTGGACCGTGCCCGCACGCAGCTGGATGAGACAGCCGCAAAGGTGCGCCAGATACGGGCCGAACTGGCCACAGCCCGCATGGGAGGACGTGAAGACGCCATACGCGCAGCGCAGGCGCAGGCGCAGGCGGCACAGGCCCGTCTGCAGCAGGTGCGCTGGCAGCTGGACGAAAAAATCCAGCGCGCACCGGCTGCCGCTGTGGTGCACGACACACTGTACCGCACCGGTGAATGGGTACCCGCGGGCACACCGGTGGTCACGCTGCTGCCGCCGCAAAATATCAAGGTGCGCTTTTTTGTCCCGCAGCCGCTGGCCGGCCGCATCCGCACGGGCGACAAGGCCGTGGTGCATGTGGACGGCGGCGGAGCACCGGTCACCATGTGCGTCAGCTACATTGCAGACAATGCCGAATACACGCCACCGGTCATCTATTCCAGCAGGCAGCGGGCCAAGCTGGTATTCATGATGGAAGCTTCGGCCTGTGCCGCGCCCGCCGCCGCAACACCGGACCGCACGCCGCAGCATCTGCCCGCCGTGCAGGACCATCCTGCCGCACTGCATCCCGGTCAGCCTGTGGATGTTCTGATTCCCTCGCTGCGTACCGGACCCGCGCAGTCTCAGGGCTCCGCTTCCGGACAGGAATAGCCCATGCAGACACCACCATTACAGGACAGCACGGCATCCGCCCCGCAACAGACGGCACCCGCAGGCGCAACAACCGCCCCCCCGCTGGTCATCGACGTTCGGGGCATCACCAAATCCTTCGGCCGCCGCACGGTGGTCAATCAGCTTGACCTGCAGGTGCGGCGCGGTGAAATTTTCGGGTTTCTCGGCCCCAACGGCTCCGGCAAGACCACGTTTATCCGCATGCTGTGCGGGCTGCTGCGTCCCGACAGCGGCAGCGGCACATGTCTCGGGTTTGATGTGCTGCGCGAAGCTCACCGCATCAAGCCGCTGGTGGGATATATGACGCAGCGGTTCAGCCTGTACGAAGACCTGACAGTTACCGAGAATCTGACCTTCGCCGCCCGTATGTATCAGGTTGCCGACCCTGCGCGCGCAGTGGAGTCCAGTCTGGACCGCATGGGACTGCGCCGGTTTGCCGGACAGCTTGCGGGGCAGCTTTCCGGCGGATGGAAACAGCGTGTGGCACTGGCCGCCGGCACCCTGCACAGTCCCCGTCTGCTGCTGCTGGACGAACCCACTGCGGGGGTGGACCCCGGTGCCCGCAGAGACTTCTGGGATCAGGTGCACATGCTGGCGGAAGAAGGCATCACTTCGCTGATAAGCACCCACTACATGGATGAAGCCGAGCGCTGTAACAGACTGGCATACATCGCATACGGCAACCTGCTGGCGCAGGGCACGGGCGAAGAGCTTATAGCGGCATCAGGACTGAACACATGGCGGGTCACCGCACAGGAACCGCACCACGCCGCACGGGCGCTGCGGGGCAGGCCCGGCGTCGAACAGGTGGCGGCCTTCGGCAATGCCCTGCATGTAAGCGGCAAAAACGCCGGACTGCTGCGTGAAACAATGATGCTTCTGGAATCAGAAGGGGCCGCATGCCGTCCTGTGGAAACAGGGCTGGAAGAGGTGTTCATCAGCCTCATGCAGTCACACAGCCCCGACGTCCGGCACACCGGCACGGAAGAGCCGGACGGCGGAAAAAACGGCAGACATATACCGCCGTACGGAGGGTCCGGCGCATGAACGGTCTGTCATTGCGGCGTTTTTTTGCCATTGTCGCCAAAGAATTCATCCAAATGCGGCGCGACCGCATGACACTGGGCATGATGCTGGGCATTCCGCTGCTGCAGCTGGTGCTGTTCGGCTTTGCCATAAACTCCGACCCGCGCAATCTGCCCACGGCCGTACTGGCCGCAGACAATTCGCCGTTTGCCCGGTCGGTTGTCAGCGCCATGCAGACCAGCACCTACTTCCGCATCACCCGGCATGCCGCATCACGTCAGGAATTACGTCACCTGCTCGATTCCGGTCAGGTGCAGTTTGCCCTGACCATTCCCGAAGACTTTTCACGCCGTCTGCTGCGCGGCGAAAAACCCGTTCTGCTGCTGGAGGCGGATGCCACTGATCCCATGGCTTCTGGCGGCGGAACAGGGGCCTTTGCCGAAATTGTCCGCAGAGCGCTGCAACGCGACCTGCAGGGGCCGACCGGCATTCCCCGGCAGGAACTGCCTGTGACCATCCGCATTCATGCCGACTACAACCCGGAAGCCGTCACCCAGTACAACATCGTCCCCGGACTCATGGGGGTTATTCTTACCCTTACTCTGGTGGTCATCACCGCCGTGGCCATCACCCGCGAACGGGAACGGGGCACCATGGAATACCTGCTTTCAACGCCGGTCAGTCCGCCCGAAGTCATCATCGGAAAAATACTGCCGTACATTCTTGTGGGCTACGTGCAGATGACACTTATCATCGCAGCCGCCCGATATGTGTTTGCAGTGCCCATAGCAGGCGACATCTGGCTGGTGTTTACGCTGGCCCTGCCGTTCATCGGCGCAAACCTGAGCATGGGTGTCACCTTCTCCACTTTTGCCCGCAACCAGCTTCAGGCGGTGCAGCTCTCCATCTTTTTCTTCCTGCCCTCACTGCTGCTGTCGGGCTTCATGTTTCCGTTCCGCGGCATGCCGGAATGGGCACAGGCCATCGGTTCAGTTCTGCCGCTCACCCATTTTTTGCGCATCGTGCGCGGCATACTGCTTAAAGGCAACGGATTTGAGGCTTCATGGCCTTCGCTGTGGCCCATACTCGTCTTCTGGCTGGCTGCCGTGGTGCTGGCACTCAAAAGATACAGCAAAACACTGGACTGACCCGCTACACAGCCAGCCGGTACGCAGTGGCCGGTCCGGCTCCGCTTCTGGTCACCAGCCCCCGTTCGAACAGCCCCTGCAGGTCTCTGCCTGCCGTGCGGTCAGAAATATCATATGTGAACAAGGCCATGTATTCACGCCGTGTCATGCTCCGGTGCGTCCGCAGATGCTCCAGAGCCTTTATCTGACGCTCATTGAGCCCCTGCAGCCCTGCATCTTTCACACCGGCCGGCACTACCTGCCCGCCCCGCACAGGACCGCGGGCAGGCGGCCCTTCCGCCATTGCCTGTCCTGCGGCAGAAAGCGGCTCATCACCCTGCCCCCCCGCGGGAACGGAAGCTCTTCCGGCATCGCGGCGCTCACCATCGGCCCCGTGGCCCTGCCCGGCGGTAAAAGGCCGCCACTGCGATGCCACGGCGGCCGGCTCTCCAGCTCTGCCCACAGGGATATCCGCAGAATGTATCAGCCCCTCGCGCGCATTGACGGCGGCCTGCAGAATGCAGTTTTCCAGCTCACGCACATTGCCGGGCCATGAGTACTGCATCAGCGTCTGCATGGCTCCTTTGGTCAGTGCCAGATGCGGCAGCCCCAGCACTTCACGCGCACGGTCCAGAAAAAACGCCGTCAGTGCCGGAATGCTTTCCAGATGCTCACGCAGCGGGGGAGTGCGCAGCGAAAGCACCTTGATACGGTAGTAAAGGTCCTGCCGGAACCTGCCGGCGGCTATCTCCTCCTGCAGGTCAACGTTGGTGGCGCAGATAACCCGCACATCCACCGCATACTCCGCATCGGCTCCCAAAGGCCGTATCCGGCGGCTGGCGATGGCCCGCAGCAGCGCCTGCTGCACCTTGGAGGAAGCTGACTGGATTTCGTCCAGAAACAATGTGCCGCCGTGGGCATGCACAAACGCCCCGTCTCTGTCTGTCTCCGCCCCCGAATAAGCACCCTTGCGATGACCGAACAGCGCGTCCAGCAGCAGATTTTCATCCAGTGCGCCGCAATTTATGGGTACCAGCGGGCCGTTGCAGCGCCTGCTGGCTTTATGCACGGCTTCGGCTGTCAGCTGTTTGCCGGTTCCGGTTTCGCCTTCAATCAGAATATCGGCATCCACCTGTGCGGCCCTGCCTATGTCGGCCTTGAGCCGCCGGATGGACTCGCTGGAGCCTTTAAGCACTCCCAGCGCGGAATGTTCAAACTCCTGTGCCGGACTGAGTTCCTCTGCAAAGTCGACCTGTTGCAGATTGGCATAGTGTGTGAGCTTGCGTGTTTTTTCCTCTATCTCGGCAGCCTGCAACCCCATGGTCCGTATCATGGCATTGACGGCCCGTTGCAATGTCTGCACCTCGTAGCCCCTGAAAACCTCTTCCACCGGCTCGGGCGACGGCTGCAGAGCGGCAGATTCCACCCTGCGGGCAAGGCGCAGCAGGGGGGCACCGCAAAAGCGCCCGACAAAATACAGCACCAGCGCGCTTACAGCCAGCACCGCCACGCCCACGGCACACAGAATGGCCGCCTGCCTGCTGCCCAGCACATGCGGCAGCAGACTGCGGTCAACACTGAAGGCCACCCCCCACACCTGCGGCGGGGCATCGTCGCTGATGCGGTACAGAACAGGTGCCCCCGCCTCCATCATGATGGTGGGAAAAAACAGCCCGTCCCCGTGCTCCCAGTGCTGGGTAAGTGAGGGTTCTTTTTTTCTGGCTCCGGCGATACCGCTCCAGAAGCTGCGGTATTCGTCGGACGGCAGAAACGCACCGGCCATGCCCGGCAGTCCCAGCGTGCCGCGCACATCCTGACGGGACTGCACCGGCTGGCAGGTTTTGTTCTGTTCGCTGGCAGATTCGTACAAAATCCATCCGCGGGGGTCGGCAAAATAGCTGAACCGCCTTGCGGGCCGCCGCTGAAAAGACTGCAGCGGCGAATCGTCGGACTGCAGGTATGTGAGAATCGTACCCAGATGATCGGCAGCCACCAGCAGCGAAAGAGCACCGCCCACCCCGCCGTCAGGCCCTTTCACCGGTGTGGAAAAACGGATAACGGGCATGCTGGTCAGCTCGCTTTCAAAAGGGCCCTGCACAAGTACCCGCGCAGGAACCACACGGGAAACTGCAACCTCGCCAACCCTTAATCCTTTAATATCTCTCGATAAAAAATCGTATCCGTCCGGACGTCCGCCTATCTCGCCAGAATCACGCCAGACACCGGAAGCATGCTCGCCACTGCGCACATAGTGCGCCCGGCGACCGTCGGCCAGCACCACAACCACTTCCACGGCGTTGCTTTCCACCAGTCCGCCCACTCTGTTCAGATAGCCGCCCAGCCCTTCATCAGTTGCGGCAAAGTCAGCCAGCAGCAGGGCATTATACCGTACTTTCTGCAGATAGCTGCTTATCTCGTACGAAACGGCCATGGTGCGCGTCTGTACTGCCCGTCCCAGAGCCATCTGCAGCGCATCGAACGAAAAATACAACGCAACGCCGCCCTGCAACCCCACCAGCAAAAGCAGCAGAGGTGCAGTGAATAACAGAAGAATCTGAGAGATAGGCTTTTTTTCCAGAAACATGGACAACCTCGCCGCCAGCAGGCCTTTCAGGACATACGTCGCAGAATATAAGAAGACACATCAAGCCATAGCACCTGCCGCATTCCGACTCAATATTTTTTATATTCTTAATAATCAGCATATTAGAAAAACACATCAGGCCACAGGCACACCCCGTGCACAAGCAGCTGCATTCACGGTCACAACAACGCTGAAAAACAAGTGGACACTGCCATGCAGAAAACCAACGCAATGGGACACAAACTGGCTATCTGGGTTTCGGCCTTTGTGCTGCTGTTCGTCTCTCTGACGCTGGCGCTGACCTACACGCTGGTATCCCACGGTCTGGAAGCGGCCTACGCCAGACGCTCCAGCCAGTACCTTTCCAGTATTGTCCGGCAGCACTCCATACAGATCGACAGCTTTCTGCGCGAACGCAGGGCCAACCTCGCCTTTCTGGGCAAGTCGCGCACCGTGGACGAACTGCGTTCGCACGGTCATCTGGAGTGGCTGCTATGGCGGCTTAACGGACAGTACGAAAATGCCTTTGAGGATCTGAGTCTTATCTCTCCGCAGGGAGAAGTGACCGCATACGCCGGACATGAGGGCCTGCTGGGCAGCAATGTATTTGAAGCCCGCTGGTTCCAGCGGGCCATAGCTAAGCCGTCCTATGTGGGCGACGTGGTTGCCATGCCGGACGGATCCCCCAAGCTGGTTGTCACGCTGCGGCTGGGCAGCGCCAAGGAACCGTGGCTTATCAGCGCCACTCTGCGCATGCAGCTGATGGCCGATCTGGTCCGCTCCGCCGCGCAGTTCACCGAAGGCGACGTGGCCGTCATCAACCGCGCGGGCGTGCCGCAAAGCGGCCTGAACGCAAGTCAGGAACAGGGCCGCCCCGTCAGCGCCATGGCCGACAAGCTTTTTGCCATGCATGCCGCATCGGGCAGTGCAGTCACCACCTACGAGCAGAACGGCGACCTGTATGTGTTTGCCGACCTGAATGAAGGCCGCTGGCTGCTTGTGTCGCGCACCCCCAATGCCGCCATACAACAGCCCTTTGCCGCTCCCAAAAAGCAGCTGCTCGACAAGCTGATACTGCTGGCGCTGCTGCTCATCGGCGGGGCAGCCATGTTTGTGCACTATGTGACCCGCCAGACCAGACGGCTGGCCGCAGAAAAGGATTCGCTGAACACACAGGTCATTGAAGCCAACAGGCTGGGCGCGCTGGGCGAACTGGCGGCAGGAGTGGCGCACGAAATCAACAACCCGCTGGCCATC
This sequence comes from Oleidesulfovibrio alaskensis DSM 16109, assembly GCF_000482745.1. Classification (NCBI taxonomy): domain Bacteria; kingdom Pseudomonadati; phylum Thermodesulfobacteriota; class Desulfovibrionia; order Desulfovibrionales; family Desulfovibrionaceae; genus Oleidesulfovibrio; species Oleidesulfovibrio alaskensis. The sequence goes on from NZ_AXWQ01000006.1 coordinate 252,473, forward strand.
ATCCGCGAAGAAAGCGGCTGGATTGAAGACGTGCTGGATGACGGTTTTGATAATCCGGAAGCACTGGAAGGCGAAATCCGCCGCAGTGTCACGCAGATAAATACCCAGACCCTGCGATGCAGAGACATCACCCACAAGCTGCTTTCGTTTGCGCGCCGCAGTACCGGCCATGAAGCCTGTGTCGATGTAAACATGCTGCTGCAGGAAATAGTGGGCTTTGCCGAGCAGCGCGCCCGCTACATCAACGTGACCACACGCATGCGGCTGGACCCTGCCCTGCCCATGCTCTCCGCCAGCCCTTCAGAACTGCAGCAGGTGTTCATCAATCTGGTGAACAACGCGCTGGACGCCATGGAAGACCGCCGCGACGGCACCCTGACCGTCACCTCGCGCCTGCAGGGAAACACGGCTGTCATCACCGTAAGCGACACAGGCCAGGGCATACCCGACACCCTGCTGAACAAGATATTCGACCCGTTCTTCACTACCAAGTCGGTGGGAAAGGGCAACGGTCTCGGTCTTTCCATCTGCCACGGCCTTGTGACCCGTGCAGGCGGAGATATCCGGGTCCAGAGCGAACTGCATAAGGGAACCACCTTCACCGTCGAGCTGCCCGTCACCCCATGCTCGGCAGAACCAACAGGCAACGCAGACAGGAGTATCTCATGAACGTTTTACTGGTTGATGACGAAGTGGCCTTTGTGGAAGCCCTCGCACGGCGGCTGACCCGCAAGAACATGACCGTGCACACTGTGCACAACGGACCGGAAGCCCTGGATTTTCTGCGGAAGAACCCTTCGGTGGACGCAGTGGTGCTGGACGTGGTGATGCCCGGGCCGGACGGGCTGAAGGTGCAGGAAATCATCCGCAAGGAGTTTCCTCTGGTGGAGGTCATCATGCTCAGCGGCAACTCCACAACGGCCATGGCCGTACAGGGGATGAAGCAGGGCGCCTTCGACTATCTTTCAAAGCCCTGTTCCACCGAAGAGCTTATCGAAAAGCTGCACGAAGCCAAACGCAGACGAGATACCTACTGCGAGGAACTGGCGGCGCTGAAGGCAGGCGACATAGTGCTGCGCAGAGGCGACTAACCCCGCAACGCAATATATCCTCCATACACCCTACTGCCCGCCATGATGCGCACCAGCCCGTCACGCGCATCATGAAGCCGGAGGCACCGCACGGAGCAAAGGCAATGCCCGCATACACCCCGAAGAGCAATCCCCGACACAGCCTGAAACCGTGCGGTGCCGACGGCACCGCGGAAAAAAAAGACAATGCAACAGGATATGAAAATGCAGGAGCCGCACATGACAGCCAATGACAGTCCCCATGTTCTGCTGGTGGACGATGAACCCGCCTTCGGCGACGTACTGGCCCGCAGGCTGCGCCGTCGCAATATCCGGGTCACCCATGCGCTGGACGGCGACACAGCCCTGCGCATGCTGCTGAACAACGAGTTCAGTGCCGTGCTGCTCGACCTGAAAATGTCCGGCATCAGCGGGCTTGAAATTCTGAACGTGCTCAGCCGCATGGTGCCCGACGTGCCGGTCATCATGATTTCCGGCCATGCCGATCAGGAAACAGTGGCGCACTGTCTGGCCAACGGCGCCTGTCAGTATCTGCCCAAACCGTGCGATGCCGACGAAATCGTCTCCATAATAACCCGCATGCAAAAAAACTGACCAAGGTATCAATGAGGAGTTTCACATGGAAGCAACCTTCATGTCCCCGCAGGTGCTCGCCGTCACGGCAATTCTGATTCTGGCCCTGTACTTCCTTGTCACGGAAAAATGGCCCCTGCCGCTCACCGCTCTGGGCATCATCGTCGGTCTGTGTCTTGCCGAGGCGCTGGTAGGCGGCATCCTGTCCTTCAGCAATATTTTCGGTTCGTTCGGCAGCCGCGGTCCTCTGGCGGTGGCCATGCTGTTCATTGTCAGCCGGGGGCTCATACGCTCCGGGGCACTGTCATTCGTGGTCAATCTGGCCGCGCGGCTTACAGGCGGCAAACCGCTGCGGCTGATGATATTCATGGTCACCACGGTCATCACGCTGTCCGCATTCCTGAACAACACCCCCGTGGTCATTCTGTTCATCTCCATCATCCTCATGCTGTGCGAACGCTTCCGCCTCGTACCCTCCAAGTTCATGATCCCGCTGTCCTTCGCGTCCATTCTGGGCGGCACGTGTACGCTTATCGGTACTTCCACCAACATCATTCTTTCCGACATGATGGTGCTGAACAAGCAGGCCCCGCTGGGCATGTTCGAACTGTCCGTGGTAGGTGTGCCGCTGGCCATCATCGGCGGGCTGTTCCTTATATTTGTGGCTCCGCGGCTGCTGCCGGAACGCAAGTCGACATTCATCTCCAGCGGCGAACAGCAGGAAAACCTGTACCTTTCCGAAGTGGTGGTGCCCGAAGGCAGCCCGCTGGCGGGGGTGAAAATAAGCGAAGCCTCCTCTGTACTGGGCAGTTCGGGCAGTGTTGTGGAACAGAGCAGACAGGGTGAAATGCTGTATCTGCCCGGCAGGGAGGATCAGATTATATACGCGGGCGACCTGCTTGTGGTCAGCAGCCCGCTGGATACTCTGACATCGCTGCTTGCCAGCCGCATCATCGTGCTGCGCCACGGCGGCGACCTGTTCCTTTCCGGTCCCAGCGACGCGCGCCCCATAGCGGAACTTATCGTACCGCCCGCATCGCGGGTACGCGGCCGCAGGCTTTGGAACACCGCCCCTGGGCGCGACGAAAACATCACAGTTATCGGCGTACGCCACAAGGAAGGGCACTACGCATGGCAGAAGACCAGCCAGCTGCGACTGGCAGCCGGCGACACCCTGCTGGTACAGGGCACCCGCGCAGCCATGGACTCGCTGGCATCGGACGGCGATTTCATCATCATGGAAGAAGCCGGTCAGAAGATTCACTACTCCAACAAGGCACCTCTGGCGCTGGGCCTGTTCCTTGCCATGGTTGTGGTTGCCTCTGTGGGCATCATGGGCATTCTGCCCGCGGCCACCATCGCGGCTTTCCTTATGATTCTCACACGCTGCGTCAACCTGAAGGAAAGCTTCCGTTCGCTGGACGGTGAAGTGCTGCTGCTCATCATCGCCACCATATCGCTGGGCAAGGCCCTTTCGCAGACAGGTGCGGCAGATGTTTACGCCCACGCCTTCCTTACCCCCTTTGAAGGCGTATCGGCGCGGTTCATCCTTCTGGCCGTGGTCACACTGACCGCGCTTATCACCAACTTTCTTTCCAACAACTCGGCTGCGGCGCTGCTTACACCCGTTGCCGTTTCCATAGGTATGGAGCTGGGAGTCGACCCCCGCGCGTTTCTTATAGGCATCGCTCTGGGTGCATCGGCATGCTATCTGACGCCCATCGGCTATCAGACCAACCTGCTGGTATACGCCCCCGGCGGCTACAAGTTTTCGGACTTCATGCGCGTGGGGCTGCCCATGACCCTGCTGGTCATCGTGCTGGCCACTGTCATGATTCCCATGTTCTTCCCCTTTACGCCCCTGCAGTAGGAGGACCGAGCCATGATGATGCAGGATACGGTACATGCCATTGTTGTGGATGATCAGGAAAAGCTGGCGGAAGTGATGACCAAGCGCCTGAAAAAGCGCGGCATGGACGTGACTATGGTTACGTCGGGCGAAGCATGCCTGAAGGCACTGGCCGCCCGCCCCGACACCGATGTGGTGGTGCTGGATATCTCCATGCCCGGTATGAACGGTCTGGAAACGCTGGCCGTCATCAGAAAGCAATACCCGCTGGTGCAGACAATTCTGTACACCGGCAACCCGACCCCCGAAAACGGCATACAGGGTCAGGAACTGGGCGCCTTTTACTTTCTGACCAAGCCGGCACACATGGAAGAACTTGTGGACCTGCTGCACAGCGCCAAAGCGCGCAAGCAACGCAAGGCCGAACAGGTTTCCAGACTGGCACAGTCGGCCATGGAACAACCGCAGTAGCGCGGCATACCTGTTCCCCTCCGGAACACCCCGGCGGCTGCCGGCAGCGTCTCTCCTGCGCCGGACTGTCTGCATCCCCGCAGCACTGCACAGGCAGTCACGGAGCGGCGGCGGTCATGTTCACCCCTTCAGGCGCCTCCGCCCTCCCCGCCCGACGGGCGGGGCATGGCAGCAGGCCGGAACATAACGGAGACCGGGAACAGTCCCATAACGGAGCGGCCCGCACCATATGTATGGTGCGGGCCGCTTCTGCATGGACGGCAGAGCGCAGCCCCGCCGTCGGTATGCGCCGTCAGCATGCTACCGGCGACGCGGTAAAAGCAGCGACGCAAGCACTCCGGCTGCCAGAGTGCCAATGACAATAAGCACGCTGACCTGCGGCGAAATATGAATGCCCGTATCACCCACGGCATGATTCCACGACTGGACAGTCATTTTTACCGCAATGAAAAACAGCAGGGCAACAACTGCTTTTTTCAGATGCACCAGATACTCGGTAAGCGCCGCGATGACAAAATACAGCGTGCGCAGCCCGAGTATGGCAAAAATCATGGCCGCGTAAACCAGAAGCGGTTCTTCGGTAACCGATATGACCGCAGGTACTGAATCGAAAGCAAAGGCGAGGTCGGAAGCTTCCACCGTCACCAGACACAGAAAAGCCGGAGTGGCGTACCAGAGCCCCTTGCGGGTTATGGCTCCTGCACTCTGCGCTGCGGGTATTTCGCTGTCCTTCACAAAAAAACGCTCGCCGTGCAGGCGGGTGTAGACCGGCATCATCCGTCCTATCCAGTTCACGCTCCAGTGGTGGGTGTAGTCTTCTATCTCCATACCGGAGCTTTTGTCCCGCAGCATCTGGACACCGCTCCACGCCACAAAGGCGGCAAAAAGAAAGCCCACCCACGGTGCAGCATAAAAAAGTCCGGTACCGATAACCACAAACACCGCTCTGAAAGCCAGCGCTCCCATGATACCCCAGTACAGAATCCGGTGCTGCAGGTGTGAACTGATGCCGAAACTGGAAAAGATGGCAATAAAGACCACAAGATTATCCACGGAAAGACTTTTTTCCAACAGATAGCCCGCCAGATACATGTCCGCCCAGTGCCTGTCAAAGCGCACCCAGAGATATACATAGAATAACAGTGCTATGATAATCCAGAAAGCACACCACTTCGATGCGTTCCCTATGGATATTTCTCTGACATTTCTGTGTGACACAAGATCAAAATACACAGAAAGAGCTATGACACCAAAAAATACTATGATTACCTCAACAGGAAAACCAAAGTGTTCCATACCTTCTCCAAAAAATATCATTTTTTATATATTTCTGCATACCATGATGCAGGACAGAAGAAAGCAAAAATACGAACCATAAAATTTGTCAACACAAAAGATTCAAGACAATTATTTCCCGATTGCAAAGTGCATACTGCAGCACCACATCGTGCAATGTGCATATCCATTATGCACATTGCAGTGCATATTGCTGCACATGGACACACTCCATACAGCACAGACATGCAGTACCGCCTGGCAAAAAAGCGGCACAGCGTCTTCTGCATCCGGGCACCGCATCATCCGGCGGCGGCAACATTTTGCGGACACAACAAAAAAACGCCCCCCGCCGGAAACGGCAGGGGGCGCAGTCATTGCATTCTGACACTTACAGCTGAAGGGGTTCTCCGGCAAGAGGCGTAAGCACCACCTCTTTGTTTTCACCGAACCCGAGAGAAAACTTTCTGCCGTATTTGGTAAGAAAATCGTTTTCAGCAATAAACGGAACGCCGCCGATCTCAACGCGCGCGTCTTCGTCTTCATCTGCCTCGTCAATGCCCAGACCGAGCACTATCTTGGCGTGTCAGCCACCGCCAACCTGATACTCGCGCAGCCGCACGCAGCTGTCTTCATCTTCGTCCTCCAGCATGCCGCGGAGTTTTTCCAGCATTTCTTCAGGCACTGTCAGTTCAAACATATTGTCATCCTCTTGATTGTCTGATGTCAGACCATGACGGTCTCAAGCCCGTGCCGGGCAAAGCGCTGCAATACGGCGTCCAGCTGCTGCGGCGTGTACTGCGCAACAGCGGGAACAGGCTTGCCCAGTGCCGCATATTTACTTTTGCCGAAGGCATGGCACGGCATCACTTCAATGGTTTTGCGACCGGATTCCGCAAAAAAGGCTGCCATGGCGGCTATATTGTCCTCGGAATCATTAAGCCCCGGCATCAGCGGCATTCTGATGCGCACCTCGGTGCCGGAACCGAGTGCGGCGCGCATGTTGCGCAAAATGACCGCATTATCTACGCCGGTCAGCGTTCTGTGCTCCTGCGGGTCCATGTGTTTGCAGTCAAACAGCAGCAGGTCGGCCAGTTCAATGGTGCGGTCAAACCGCTCTTCGGGACAGTACCCGCAGGTATCCACAGTGACGTGGTAGCCGGCATTCTTTGCGGCTTCCAGCAGCTCCAGAAAAAAAGCACCGCCCGCTGTCGGTTCTCCGCCGCCGAAGGTCACGCCCCCGCCGGAGTTGAAATAAAACAACTCATCCTTACGGACGATGTCCATGACCTCGGCCACGGTCATAAGCCTGCCCGTCATTTCCCGCGCATTGGCAGAACACACGGCGGCACACGCGCCGCAGTGCGTACACTTCTCAAGATCGCGGACAGATCTGCCGCCGGACATGCTGACCGCTCCGGCAGGACACACAGCGGCACAGGCCCCGCACCCCGTGCACAGCTCGTCAAAATACAGCATCTGCGGTGCGGTTTTCTGCGATTCGGGGTTACTGCACCACAGGCAACGCAGGGGACAGCCTTTCAGAAAAACCGTGGTGCGCAGCCCGGGGCCGTCATGCACGGACATCCGCTGGATATTGTAGATCATTCCTTGAGTCATGGTAGTTTCCGCCACTGTTTGCAAAGCCGGGCAAAGCACGCCGCAGCCGCATCGGAGTTGTAAAAAAAGGGGCCTGCAAGGGCAGGCCCCTTCCACATATCGTCCGCCTGTTTCAGACCGGCAGGCGTCAGGACCGGTATTCGGTTCGCTTGATGATTTCGTTCTGCACGCCCCTGTCCAGACGGGTGAAGTAGGCGCTGAAACCGGCCACACGCACAACCAGATCAGAATAATCCTGAGGTGTTTCCTGTGCGGCTTTAAGGGTTTCGGAGCTTACGCAGTTGAACTGGATATGAGAGCCGCCGAAGTCGCAGTATGTCTTGATCAGCGAGATCAGCGTACGCGCTCCCTGCGGACCTTCCAGCACGGAAGGCGAGAACTTCACGTTGAAGTGGTTTGCCCCGTAACGCACGGTATCAATGGCTTCCGCCCCGGACTTGATAAGCGCGGTAATGCCTTCGTGGTCGGTGCCGGGCATGGCCGAAACACTGCCGTCTGTCAGCGCCACACCGGCCTTGCGCCCGTTGGGCAGTGCCCCCATAAGCGCGCCGAAGTAGTTGTGGTATGACAGCGAGTATGCATCCAGCGGGGTGCGGTAGCCGAAGCAGTCCGGCCCCTGCGCATGGTGAATGGCGTCCACGTCACGGTAGAACTGCTGCACAAACTCCTGTGTTTCTTCGTAATCATTGCCGTGCTTGGGAGCTTCGTAGCACATCTTGCGGATGTCTTCGTACCCTTCAAAGTTAGCCCTGATGGCTTCCAGCAACTGCTCCATGGTCAGCTTGCGGGTGTCGAACACCAGATGCTTGATGGCCAGCAGCGAGTTGGCCGCATCAATACCGGCCGTCATGATGGGGTTCACCTGCGGATAGCGGGTACCGCCGGCTTCTTCGCACATGCCCTTTTCAATGCAGCCGTCGTACATGGCCGACCGGAAGATGCTGGGCACAACCTGCAGACGGGCCATCTGACTGAGGTCGGAATGCTTGCGTGAAATGCTGAACAGGTTATCGAGCTGTTTTTTCACCGCGTCGTACATTTCGTCGAACGTTGCGAACGAGCAGGGGTCGCCGGTTTCCACGCCCACTTTCTTTCTGGTCACGGGGCAGGTGCCGTTGTTCAGCATCAGTTCAACAACCTTGGCAAGGCAGGGCTGGTCTTCCTGTGTGATAAAGCTGCCCTTGCCGCACACGCCGGTGGACACGCAGCCGTAGTTGCCGCAGTTACGGGCATCTTCCAGCGTAATGCCGTCCTTGTACTGAGCAAAACGGGCCAGAGTACGCTGCACCACGGCATTGTTGTTCAGAATCTGAGGTTGTCCGGAACCGCCGCGGATGCATTCCACAACTTTCTGCATGTACGAATCTTTAAGCTTGGGATGATACAGCAGGGTCAGCGTGGGCTGGATACTTTTCATCTGAATCTGGGTTTCCAGCAGCAGCTCTTCCAGCTCGGTGCTTGCGTCGTTGCCGTTGGCGTCCACGCCGCCTATGGTAATGCTCTGCCCGGTATGACCGGAAAGCGTAAGCGCGTAGGAATTACCCTGATATTCGCCCAGTTCAAGATGCTTGATCCACTGGAACTTAAGCAGCGTAAGCACCTGCTCACGGGTCAGGTTGCCTTCTTCAATGTCTTTTTTAAAGAAAGGATACATGTACTGGCCGTAACGTCCCGGCGAGCAGGCGCAGGCCATCTGTTCTATTTCGATGGCAAGGTGCGTGAACCAGAAAGACTGGATGGCCTCGCGGAAATTCCGTGCGGGGAACTCAGGCACGCGCCTGCAGATTTCCGCAATTTCCAGCAGCTCAGTCTTTGTCTTGGGGTCGGGCTCGCCGGCAGCGGTTTTCTCTGCCAGTTCGGCGTAGCGGTGCGCATGGGTGATGACCGCCTCAAGAGCCACTATCATGGCACGATACAGGTCGTGCTTTTCTTTGTTTTCAAGCGTGGTGGGGCATTTTTCAAAACGCTCGCGCACGTCATTGATAAGCCAGCGCAACCCTTTGTTAAGCACCATGGGGTAGTCGGCAATGCCCGAACCGCTGGCTACGGACACGTTTTCATAATACATGCCCGCCTTGGCGTAGGGTTTGGGATTGATCCCGTACTTTTCCTTGAACATTTTGTTGTTCAGATCGATGCAGGTACGGCCCTTCCACAGCTTATATGTCTTTTCCAGCAGTTCCTGCGTCTCGGCGGGAATTTTCATCTCGCCCAGAGAGGCCATCTTGGCCATCTGCATTTCTTCCTTGATCCAGGAAACGTTCCATTCGGGATAGGCATACACACCGGCACGGACGCCGGTAAGTGTGCCCACAATGGGGTTACCGTCGAGGAAGATTTTCTTTTTGGTCAGCACGCGCTCAAACAGCTTGGCGCGGATATAGTATACAGATTCGCCCTGAAACTCCTCGTACACCTCGTTCAGAAACTGCAGACGCTCGGGGTCCATTATCTGCGGCGCCGCCATCAGATAATCCTTCAGTTCCTTTACGCGGGTTTCGGCGGTGTCCCAGTTTATGCCATACCCCTTGGCAGGTGCGGTCGGGGCAGTCGTTCCGTTTGCTCCGGAAATATCAAGCATGGCTATCTCCTGTTTCTAAAAAAATTTTGCTGTCGGCTTATGTGAGAATGCTGTGTCTTTGCGTGCTTGTTTTTTTTGTCACTAGCAGAAGCCATGCCAACAGAGCAGGGAGCGGCACGGAGCCTGCCTGCGGGCGCATGGCCGCGTACCACGCTGTAATCCGGGGCAAAGAAGGACAAAGAAAAAATTACGGGTTGGAAAGTTTTTTTTATTTGCGAAAGAATTTTTTTCGATTTACATCCGCCCCGTCAGGTACTGCGCTGCTGAGCGGCAGCCGGCATCACCAGAAAGACAGAGGTTGTGAATTTTGTATTTTACACGGGAATCATTTTTTGATGTCTGCCGGCAGGCCGTCATGACCCCTGCCATGACAGCCATCTGGGACGATCTGGGCATAGGGGTAGCCGTGGTGGATGCCAACGGCATCTGCGAATACATGAACCCCATCCAGCGGCGGGTGGACGGATTCGGCAGAATAAACGTGGCAGGGCAGCACATCACTTCGCTGTATGTTCCCCACGAACTGGAGTGCATTCCCACCATCGAATGTCTGCGCACCGGTGAACCCATTCTGAAAAAATCCTATTTTTACAAAACCACTAAAAACTATCTGGCGGGCACCGTTTCCGACTTCTTTCCGTTGTTCAGAAAAGGTCAGAAAGACGGCGTGATAGCTTTTACACTGTGGACGGGTTCCAGACCCATAGTGGAACAGACAGGCCGCCGCGCCGCACAGGCCCGCCCGGCAAAGACTCCGGCCTATTATACGTTTGACAGCATTGCCGGGCAGCACGAGGCCCTGCGCGAAGTACTGGCCGAGGCCCGCGCCGCCGCCGGTTCATCCTCGCACGTCATGATCTGGGGAGAAAGCGGCACAGGCAAAGAGGTGTTCGCACAGGCCATACACTCCGCCAGCAGCCGCAGCGGTCAGCCGCTGGTGGCCGAAAACTGCGCCGCCATTCCCGAAAACCTGCTGGAAGCCATTCTTTTCGGCACTGAAAAAGGAGCTTATACAGACGCTCCGCAAAAAGCCGGACTGCTGGAAGAAGCCAACGGCGGCACGCTGATACTGGACGAACTGAACTCCATGCCACCGGGGCTGCAGGCAAAACTGCTGCGTGTACTGCAGGAAAAACGGGTACGCCGCCTGGGGTCGCACAAAGAAATTCCCGTGGATGTGCGGGTAATCAGCATCCTGAACGAAGCACCTCTGAACGCCGTGGGACAGGGCGTGCTGCGCAGCGACCTTTTTTACAGACTTGCCGTCATCGGTCTGGCCATTCCGCCGCTGCGCGAGCGTAAAAGCGACATTGCCATGCTTGCGCGGCTCTTTATGGACAATGCCGCGCGCCACCAGCAAAGGCCGCCTGTGGAACTGGATTCCAAGGTTCTGGATATGTTCATGGCGTATGACTGGCCCGGCAACGTACGCGAGCTGCTACATGTCATCGAAGGCAGCATCGCACTGCTGGGCGACAGAACAACCATCGATGCAGAGCGCCTGCCACGGCATTTCAGAGAGGCATACGCGGGCCGCGACACCTTCCGTCCCGTCTCCCACCCTGCCCAGCCGGAACAGACACTGCCCCTGTCAGCCGGGCAGCCTGCGTTTTATGACTATCGCGACATCAGAAAAACAAGCGTGGTTCCGCTGAAGTCGTGCGTGCAGCAATACGAAGCCGAATGCATCCGTAACGTGCTCAGGGTAACCGGCGGCAATGTGGCCAAGGCGGCGCGCATAATGCAGATAACCGGCGCGGGGCTGCGGTATAAAATCCAGCAGCTGGGTATCGAGGACGAATACCTGGCCTGATGTGCAAAAAAAAAGCGGCAGCAGTCACCGGACTGCTGCCGCTTTGCATCCGGCGGTCATAACAGCGAACGCACCAGACAGACTATCCCCGCAAGGGTGATTATACACAACAGCACACGCCGGAAAACCGCCTGATTGATAAAGCGGACCACAGGAAACGAACAGAGAGTTCCCAGAATGGTGGCAGGAATGCCGTAAGCCGCGTAGCCGAGAACGGTATCGGTATACAGCCCGGCAGATGCCTGCAGGATGCATGTCATGGACGCGCGGATAACAAAAAACACGCCCAGAGTGCCCAGAAACACCCGCGGACTCCAGCCTGCGTACAGGCCGTACGCACCCACAGGGGGGCCGTCGAACGAAATGGCCGTGCCCAGCAGGCCGGCGCCGAAACCTGCCGCGCCGCCCCGCGCCCACGATTCGCCGCCGGCCTGTGTAATTCTGCTGTGCTGCTGCCAGTAGACATAAAACAACAGCAGCGCACCGACAGCCCCCTGCAGCACGGAACCGGTGACAACCTGCAGAATAAACAGCCCCGCCAGTGCCCCCGGCACAGAACCGGCAATCATGGGAAGCAGCGCCGGAAAACGGCAGTGCCGGAAATGCATGGCCGCTATACATGAATCCATGACAAGATTGAGTATGCAGCTAAGCGGAATAACTTCTTGTATGGGGATAAAGAGGGCAACAACAGGCACAGATACCATGGCGCCGCCTATACCGCTGACACCGGAAACAAAGCCTCCTATCAGCCACATGCCGAAAACAAGCAGATGTTCGAAATCAGGCATGGTGGTCTCCTGCGATACCGCGGTGGCTGCGGTTTGCCAGTTCGGCTTCGCATTGCGCAAGCGACGCATATCCCAGTTTGTGCATCAGCAGTTCATAACGGTCGCGGGTAAGATTGCGCAGCCCGCGCAACGCCTCCTGCACACACGCGGCATACGCCTGCAATGCCGCGCCGGAATACGTCTGCAGCTCGCAGCCGAGATACAGGCAGAAACCTGCGTGCCCTTCCGGCTGCACCACGCGGGGAAACTGCGCAGCCACTTCCCTGCGCCATGCGCTTTCTGCCTGCACTATCTCCGCAATGACCGGATCGTTGTTGCGACGGGGAATCAGTCCCTCCATAAGCGCATATTTTTCCGTCATCAGGTTGCGCCCCTGACGGCGTGCCTGTTCAAGATCGTGCAGATACCGCTGCAGAAAAGTGTCGGAAAGCACGCCGTGGGTGATTTCCCGCATGATGCGGAACGACTCCGGTCTTTCCTGACACGGCGATGTGCCGCCGCGGTTCTGCACTTCAAGAAACATGGCCAGTTCGAGACTGATAATCAGGTCGAGAAGAGTGTCGCGCGTTGTGTTCATCTGGATGCCTTTTTCAGAATGATAAATTGTAGCCGGCCTTCTGCCGCTCATGAGGCACAGCGTTCTACGCCTTTTGCGCACAGTGTCAAAGCGACTCGCGCAGAATATGCCCCCCGTAACCCGTGCCCCCATCCATGCGGAAGAGCAGCAAAAGAAAAAAGGAACATGATCGGGCCGGTGCAAAGCAGATGCCGTGCCCTCCGGCCGTCTCCTGCAAAGCCTGCAGACAGCGCGGTGAATACAACATGCTGTTTTACAAGAAATAAAGAAAAAGCAGAAAGAACAGACAAGCGGGTGCCACACAACACCATGGCAGATGGTCGGGAAAAAAATCTTTCGGCATATAGAGTTTTTTACTGAAAAATAAAAAAAATTATTCACCATACAAATAGCAGAAAATAGCAAAACACAAAAAACTTCATGTTTTCGAATGAATACAACAATCGTGAAGAAATTCACGTATTGGCACCCGAATTGCTTTTCTCCTGTATCCCCGCCTGTTGCTGTCGGCCGGGGAAGAGAATGCAGTGGCTTGGTTCGCCCCCGGGTGTTTGTTGTGTGATGGAGTGCCGTTCAGGTGCCGGATGGAGTGCTGTATTTGCGCTGTTATCAAGCGCCGCTTCTGCGCGGCGCCGATACGGAAAGGCGTTGCCGGGGTACCTTTCCGGAGCTGCAAGTACCTGCCATGAATTAAAAACATGAAGAGATATAATCATGTCACAAGAACAAATCGAACTGACCAAATCGTTTTCTCCGGCCCAGATATGGGCGCTGGCCCTCGGGTCAATCGTCGGCTGGGGATGCTTTGTGCTGCCGGGCGACATGTTTCTGCCCGAGGCGGGCATTCTGGGCACGCTGGCCGGCTTTATGGTCGGGGCATTTCTTATCTGCTTTGTGGCCGTCTGCTACAGCTACATGATTAAATACGCTCCTGTCGCAGGCGGCGCGTTTGCCTATGCCTATGTGGGATTCGGCCCCACAGCGGCGTTCATCTGCGGCTGGGCGCTGGTTCTGGGGTACATTGCCATCATAGGAATCGACGTGGCCGCTCTGGCGCTGATTTTCAGATTCCTCTTTCCGGGCGTGTTTGAGTTCGGCAGGTTATACAGCATTGCCGGATGGGATGTGTACACCGGCGAAGTGGTGCTGATGACCGGGGCAACCCTTCTTTTCGGCTGGCTCAACTACCGCGGCACCACCTTTGCCGGTCAGTTTCAGGTTGTGCTCACCTTTATGCTCACCGCCGGTATCATTTCGCTTTTTGCCGGTTCCGCATCCATGGAAAGTGCCGCAATGGGCAACCTGCTGCCGCTCTTTTCCGAGCACCGCACTCCTCTTGCCTGCGTGCTGATCATTTTCGCCATCTCGCCGTTTCTTTTTGTCGGTTTCGACACCGTTCCGCAGGCGGCCGAAGAATTTTCATTTGACCCAGCGCGCGCCCGCAATATCATGATCATAGCGATCATATGCGGCGTCATTCTGTATTCTCTGGTAACCCTGGCCGTGGCTGTGGCCATTCCCTACCCTGAAATGCTTGCCCGGATGGATGCCATGCGCAACGCAGGAGGCACAGCATGGGCAACCGGCGAAGTAGCCAGCATGGCCTTTGGCAAGATGGGCGCCGTGGTGCTGGCATGCGCCGTGATGGGCGCCGTATGCACCGGCATCAACGGGTTTTACATCGCCACATCCCGTCTGCTGCTCAGCATGTCGCGCGGGCGTATCCTGCCGGCCTGGTTCGGCGCCATTCACCCTGTATACCGTACCCCGTACAAAGCCATTCTGTTCACCATCGCCGTGGTACTGCTTACGCCTTTTGCCGGCCGCTCGGTTGTGGTGTGGATTGTGGACATGAGCTCGGTAGGCACCGGCATAGGATACCTTTTCACCTGTCTTGCAGCTCGCAGAGTGCTTTCCGGCGGGCAGGCCGCCGATGGCTATGCCATGAAAATATTCTGCTGCGGCATGGGTACGCTGGCAGCAGTCATGTCCATAGGTCTGCTGCTGGTACCCGGCTCTCCTGCATACATCAGCGAAGCAGCCCGCTGGTGCCTTGTGGCCTGGGTGGCCATGGGCGTATTCTTCTACTTCACCAACAGAAAAGAATGGGCCAGACTGCCGGAACCCGATATCCGCGAAAGCGTGCTGGGCAGCCGTACCATTCCCGTGTTTTTCAAAGCCCGCGGCACCGCTGCCGCCCCGCTGAAAGGCACAACGGAACAGCAAGAGTCCGCATAGACCACCTGTCCCGTAAAAAAAAACAACCCCCTGTCCGCACCGGTGCGGACAGGGGGTTGTTCCGGTATCCCGTAAGGGCAATGACTTCCGTCCTTACCGCCCGCACCGTCAAAGCCTGCAAGCACGGCGCGCCTTGAGCCTGCACGGTCACCGGCAGGCCCGCAGACGGGCTATCCTTGCAGCACCGATGCATAGACGGCTGCGGTTCCGGACACCATAGCATCCCGCGAGAAAGCATCTTTTGCCCGTATAAACGCCTTGTACCCCATAGCGTTACGGAGACCGGAAGAACCCGCCAGCCGGGCTATGAACTCTGCCGCTTCGGCAGGCTGTTGCAGGTCGTAAAGAAAACCTGTTTCCTCATGGCGCACGGCATCCGCATTACCCACAACATTGGTGGCCACCACAGGAACCCCTTCTGACATGGCTTCCAGCACGGCCAGCGGCAAGCCCTCCCAGCGTGAGGTTGACAGGTAGCAGCCTGCCCTTCCTCCATGGCCCGCAAGCTCACCCCTGAGAAATGCTCTTGGAGCCGGTGTATTGCCTGCAAAATGAAACATATGCCCTACTCCGGCAGCAACAGCGGCATTTCTGACCTTCGCTTCGTTACCGCCCATCCCCAAAATTACAAACCGGCACCGGTCAGAACAACTATGTTCACGCAATGCGAGTGCTACCGGTATAAGCATTTCGGAATTTTTTGCATAATCAAAACGTGACATATGTATAATGGAAAAAAGGCCGGCTTCGTCAATGCCGGCAGGCTGTTCGGGAATGGCCACTCCGTTTGGAACAATATGACAGCGCTGCCTGCTGGCAAACCCTTTCGCAAGCGCCACTTCGGCCTCACCGGCTGAAACGCAGATAAAAGCATCTGTAGCTCTGCGGAGAATTGTTTCCAGCAGCCTGTAACAGGCAGAGGCTGCAAAGCCATACTGAATATGGATTCCATGAAAAGTATGTACGCTTTTGCAGCCGGTCAGCAGCGCAGCGATGCGCCCGTAAAGGCCGGCCCCCTTGCCGTGCGAGTGAACAATATGGATACGGTTGTCACGAATAAATGAAATCACCGCACGCAGGGCGCCGAAGGACACCTTTCTGTGGGGGACATGCACGATATGATCAATACCGACAACACGCTGATATCGTTCGATGTACGGAGGTTCATCAGGAGAAGCTATAAAACTGTGTACATGGGCAGGGAGTCCCTGCACCAACTGATAAAGATGTTCGGGTCCGCCGCCCTGCCGGGCGGAAAGAGTGATATGAAGCACAGTTACTCTGCCGTTATGACCGGTCATGGATGCCACTCCCTTGTCCAGCCCCTGCGATGTCTCCGGATTGGAACAGGGCATTGCGTTTACGGCCGGTGCCGGAAGACATTCACAGCTTTTCTGCACAAAGCCGCCGCCGGTGCAGGCAGCAGTACCACAGCGCAATCCGCGGCAAGGCCTTTCCATGCGCCTGCATGCTTCAGGCACCACACATTTTTCAGTCGGGCCAGCACGGCATAAAACCGCTGGCTGCGCCTTCTGACCTGCGAAATCATCTGCCCGTGAATTCTGCGGCGTGCAAGCGTATCCGGCAGATTGTCCCCTCTTCCTGAACCGAGCAGCTTCAGCCAGAGCGCGTAATCCTGAGCCGTCTTAAAGCGCAGGTCATATCCCCCCGCCGCACAGGCATGTTTTCTGCGGAACATAACCGAGCTGTGGAAAAACGGGTTGAACCGGCATACAGCCTGACGGATATTCTGCCAGCCTGAAATCAAAGCAACATCTTGCGGACCTGCAAATTCACCGGCCCCGTCAACGCAATCATAGGCTGTACCCAGCATTACCAGTGAGGAATCTGCACACATTACTGCATACTGCTTCTCCAGCTTCTCCGGCAGCCACAGGTCGTCTGCATCAATTCTGGACACCAGAGGAGCTTTTGCATAGGACAAGGCTATATTCAATGCTCTGGTCAGCCCGCCCTTTGCGGCAAGAGTAACCACCCTGACACGCTTGTCGCGTGCCGCATACGCACGCAATATGCGCGGCGTATCATCCGTGGAACCGTCGTCTGCAATGATCAGCTCAAAATCGGAAAAAGTCTGTTGAAGAACAGAATCGACAGCGGCGGATACAAAGGGCTGGCCGTTATGAACGCAAAGCAACACACTGACACGCGGTGTCTGCCCTGAAAAGGTATCGTCCGGCAGACCGGCAACAGGCACCCCCAGCGCCAGACGCTTTAACAGCTGCAGTTCGCTTTCTGCCACGGCCTGCAGACTGTAGCGGTCCATAACCGTTTTACGGGCGGCTGCAGCCATTCTTTCGCGATCATCGGGCAACAATGCCATAGCCCGGCGCAATGCGTCAGCAAGAGATGCCGCATCGCTTCCGGAAGCGACAATGCCGTTGCGGCCATCTGCAATAACCTCTGAACTGCCCTCAACAGGCGTGACGATACATATACAACCGCAGGCCATCGCCTCCAGCAGCGCCTTGGGCAGCCCCTCGTACAGAGAAGGCAAAACAAAAAAACGGGCATGGCGCAAAGCCTCAGCCAGCACGTTCTGGCTGACGACCCCGTGAAAAACCACATCGGCGCCTGCTGCGCGGGCGCACCCCTCAAGCTGTGCCAGCAAAGCCCCCCCGCCGTAGACATCCAGCCCTGCGCCCGTTTCTGCAACGGCCCCGATCAGTGCTTCAACGTTCTTCTGTGCGTTCAGACGGCCGGCAAACAACATACGGCAACATGTTTTGCGCGCAGGAACAAACCTGCCTGTATCAACATAGTTGGGAATACAGAAAGCCCGCCGGACCGCATAATTCGAGACAATATGATCATAATCAGCATAAGAGGTCACAGAAGCCGCATCTGCAAAGCGATACACAATCGCTTCGACAACACAGTAAAAAATGTGCTGTACAGAGCGCGCACCTTTTTCTCTTTTTCTGAAAAGCGACGCAGTATACCCTGTGCGTGCAAAAAAACGCTTGCCGAACAACATCTTGGCCAGCAAGGGAGTCCATGCGCCGTCCATCTGGTTAGACTTCACCACTGCGACGTGGCGCATGATGCGGCGGCAGAAGACGGGCGCGGCCAAAGAATACACGGCACGCCCGAGTGCAGAGGCGAACAGGGCAGGCATAGGCAGCACTGTAAGATTTTCGGGCAGCCTGCCCGCACGCTGCAGTCCGGCCGCCAGTTCTCCATCATCTTTGCCGTATGTGATCCAATAAATATGCTCAATATCTTCTGAATCAAGCAGTCTGGCATATACCGCAGTTTCTCTATCCAGCAATCCGGAAGAATTCCAATCAGCAAGTGAAATGCCGCGGGAGAAAAAAAGAGCCAGCTTCATAAGATCCTACAATATTTTCTTGAAACAGAAAAAACAGTCTCAGCGGCCCGAGACTTTATGACGCAATCCGGCTTTTACTACCCGCAGCAGAAAAAAAGCCTTTCTTTTTTTCCGGCTCCAAAAACCACCGCAATCTGCAACTGTGACCGATTGCATGAAGTTACGGTAGCGCTCGACAACTTCCCCGAAAGAAAGACAGCAAATTCCGCTGCGGTACCTGTGGTAATGGCTCCTCAAGGTATCAAACATCTGAGGGAGCTGCGCGTCATCATCGAAAAGCAGCCCGCCGTTTCCAACCAGCTCAGGGTTTGATGAACCATTAAAGGCAACGACCGGCAACCTGCAATGCAGCGCCTCCAGCAGCGCGTTGGAACAGCATTCCACCTTGGAAGGGAAAAAGAATGCATGATGCCCGCGCAGCGCCTGCGGAACGTCTTCATGCGGGACAGGCGGATGCACCTTTATATTTTTCAGTTTGCCGGGCAGCCGCCCATAAAAATTAATTTCGTACCGTGAAAAATCGAGAGTGCCATCGAGCCGTTCCAGCGAGGCAAAGCCTTTATTCACATTACGTGACCAGCTGCTGCAAAAAACACGAAACGGTGTTTCACCGGACAACGGAAGAGCGTTTCCGGGAAAAAACAAGTCCGGATCAGGGGCGTTGTGGATAATTTCGTACTGCTCCGGCGGTGCAAGCCCAAGCTCCATATTGCGCCGGTAGCTCCACGCTGACTGGAAAATAACGCCGTCAGCATATAACTCATCCAGCGCGTTTGCCGAAAAATGTCTCGGATCGGTGGGGGTGTTATAGTCCACTATGGGACCATCGATTCTGTGCACCAGCGGGATGCCCGGAAACTTTTCTTTAAGCCGTATGACCCGCCGGTAATCATGATGGCTGTTGCACAAAAAGACTGTCGCATCTTCTGGCCTTGAGGCAATCTGCCCCGAACGCGCCAGAGCACGATAAAGCGCCTTCAGAAACTTCATGCCGCCACCGCCGTGCTGCTCCATTGCCGGCACGGCAAAATAAACCCTTATCATACCGGATGCTCTTTTCTGGCAACAATCAATGTGCCGGTAGTAAAATCTGCAAGCTGCGGCAACATCTTTGCAACCGGTCCGTCCAGCCGGACACACAACGTGTCCCCCCGTGCATCACCATCTCGCAGCTATAAAAGGATAACGCCGCGTCGTTGCCGATAATCCGTACTCTTTTCTTTACTCTGACCTCTCCCTCGCACGAAGTTTTTGGGACTACGTGCAGTGCTGCAAATTCCACGATTTCCGGTAAAAAGGCATTACCCGGCAGAACAAAAAAAATCACCGACATTCCAAGCCATTGCTGAAAAATATCCTTTGATCGCACTATATCTTGTTTGCAATGTTCCAGAGGCCGCATGACTGTGAACTCCCGGAGATTGGGCGATTAGTGTAAAATTTTTTGTGATGTTCTGCGCCTGCAGGTAGCTGCGCCGATAATCCCGGAAGTACCGTGTTCTGAAAATTTACATAGCGCAACGGGAAGCACCACATTGTGATGCAATAAGCTCTCTTGCGGTCTGAATCCAGAGCTGGCGCTCACGCAACCCGACAAAACGCCGCAAGGCAGGAGCCACAACAGGGACGGAAAGAACTTTAAAATACTTTGCCGCCCCAACGGTGCTCCCCCTCCCGAAGTGGGATGCAATCAAAGCATCATTGTGCCAGTATTCGGTACAGACAACGCGATTGAAAGCCCCTCCCTTCCAGTCGCGCGTAGAGCGAGGAGAGAACACCTTGGCAGTCAATCGAGCTTCACGAAATTTATGACGTATTTCCCAACCTGTATCATAACCGACTGTCTCTTTACCTTCGATCGGTACAAATTTGCAGTTCAGTTCTCTTAATGTATCAGTCTTATACATAGTAGCATACATCAGCGGGAAATCTATATATCTATATGGAGCGCTAAAAGCATGCGGCGTACCAACGGCATGGCAGTCGCCTTTTAGCTCACCTATCATAATTTTGTCCCATCCATACTGCAAAAAACACGCATCTGCATCCATGACTGTCACATATGGCGTCCTGACATATGGCAGCATGGCATCAAGAGCTCCTCCGTGTGCAAGACTCGGCGTCATAGTCTGCTTGCGTGGCAGCACAAGCGTATTGTCATACAGGGAACACATCCGCATTAATCTGGCGACATCAGAGGGGTGCGAACCGTTATCCGTTATGATGATTTCACCGGTGCACTCTGAAAGTCTGGCAACACATTCCAGAATAAGCGAGACAAAACGCGAAGAGTTATAATTAACGACGATTACTGTATTCATTTCTTAAAATATGCTGTCATTCTACTGGTTAAACCCATCCGGGCGGCTATAAAGACTGCCGGTTTGATCAGCAGTTTGCGGACCAGACGGGCATGCACTAGTTTAGAAAGATACACATTTTTCTTATATTCAAAGGGAGCCACAAAGTCGCGATCGACATGGTGGAAAACAATTTCCGTGCATTGAAGTCCGCTTTTTTCGCCCGCCATTCTAAGCGTTTGTGGTGTAAAATGCGACAAATGACATGGGGCATGCAGAGTATAGGCGAATTGCGCATGCAATTTACTCTCAAAACCGGCAAAGTTTGGAACACTGACAATCAGCACACCGTCATTCTTTAACAAAGCCGAAGCTTTCTGCAGCACTTTGACAGGGGTATGGCAATGCTCCAAAGACATATTCAACGTAATCACATCAAAAAAGGAATCCTGCCACGGAGCTGTTGCAATAGTCCCGTTATGAACATTACCTGCACCACAGACCTGCATAGCCACCTCGGCGGCAGCGGCGTGCGGTTCAATACCATATACACTCCAGCCGTATGCCGCCATTTTTGACAGGTACCGTCCATACGAACAACCGACGTCGAGCAGACGTCCACCGGAGACAAAAGGAGGTATCCCGGTAATTTTAGCCCGCAGAGCACAATACGGCCGCAAAACCTTGCTTAAAAACGGCCTGTCACCGCCTGTTGATGGATAGCCGAGAACGTCAGCGAGGTAGCTCTCAAAAAGAATATCCATAGGACCGGGGTCCTGCGGCGCGGCAGGGCTGAAATATCCTGCCGAATCAGGATAGAAGTGCCCGATTGTATCTTCCGTAGGGCGTGGATTTGTATAGACAAAACCACAACTCCGGCACCGGACAACTGCAAAGTCACCAGCCAGCCCGTTGTAATGATCGTGAACATGGCTGTACACAGTGCTGCTGTCCGCTTCACCACAAAGCGGACATGGAACATCCTCAAGCATGTAGCCGTTCAGGCACTGAGGGCCGTGTGTCGTTTTCGTCTGCAATGGCTTTCCTTAAACAGCGTTCAAAAGAGGGTGCTGGCTCAGCGCCCGAGCATACCGGAAAAAAAGCGCTGCCATAGTGAGAGCTGAGCGCCATAGGAGTTTTGGCATGCGGTAACCAAGCCTCTTTCTTTGAATAAACAAGAAATTTCGCTATCTTCATACAATGCGACAATAAAAGCGGTCAACTCTTCCGGAGAAAACCCGGACGCCAGCAGCCCATTCACGCCGGACCGGATCAGGTGGCTCGCTTGCCCGACGGGGGTGGAAACAACGGGTACTCCTGTAGCCATGGATTCCAGCACCGCCTTGGGGCCGCCCTCTTCTCTGGAAGAAACCAGATAGGCGTCAAGAGCATGGTAACACGCCGGCAATTCTTTAAAATTCTGTAAAAACAAATGGCGGTACGGAATGCCGAGCCTGTCCAGTTGCGCTTTGACGTATCCCCGTGCGGGTCCTGTCAGAAGCACCCATAACTCAGGAATTCTCTGTTTTGCCATTGCGAGTGTCTCGACCAGAATATCCGGTCCCTTGATTCTTTTCGGGACCAACCCGTCACCCCAGCCTACTCCGTCTTTTTGAAACGACCCCACCAGAAAAGCAGCTTCGGGGATGCCCAGCCGCTCTCTGGCCGCTGCGCGAAGCTCGTCAGTTACGGCAGTAAAAAGTTCAGTATCAATTCCGATCGGAATCATATGCAGCTTTTCTTCAGCCACACCTTGCTCCAGCAAAACTTCGCGGATACGCTGGTGGGTCACCTGAATACGTGCAATTTTATGATGATATCGACGCAGGGAAGCCAGACATCGGTCGGCAATTTCATCACTGCCGGGATACCCGTGGTAATAGGCCATAGCCACCCTGTTCATGCCGTGGAGGTGCAGACCCGGCTGCAAAAGAAAGTACTTGCTTAAATAAAAAAGGGGCTGTCTGAACACACCGGCCCAGTGAGCGGTGCGCACGGGAAAATTCAGCCTTTGGCAGATCTTATGAACTTCTTCAACATCGCAGGCCAGCGACCATGCGTCTTTTTCAGAAACTATGGTCAGTTCGCTGAACGGCGCAGATGTTAATGAATAACGAATGTTGGCGCCCAGTTGCTTCAGCTTGGATTTAGCGCTCATCATGCGGCCGACCGTCAAAAAGCTCCAGGCAATTGTGCCCCTGAGGCATTGAGCAAAGAGGAACCGCTTCACAAAACAGCTCGCCAAAGTGCAATGCAAGACTCTTACACTCCAGTCCGGCAGATGCAAGCTCTTCTAAAAACTCAGAAACATAATACTCTTTCTCGTGCGTCGGGTCCAACTTCCAGCTGACTCCCCTCTCCTTTTTAAAAACGGAAATCCAGTCACGAGAAAGAAGCGGAACGCGTATTAAAAAACGCGGTCCGGAATTCCAGTGAGTCGCAATGACAAGCTGCCGCAAAAAAGAAACCCTCTGGTCAATGTGCTCCAGAACATTCGACAGCACAATCACATCCACAGGCTCTTCGCAGGCCCAGCGGGTTGCATCGGCCTGCACAAACCGGACGTTATCTTTCTTGAAGGGGTTCCTTTCAGCCCCCGCAATTTTAGCGGCGTCGATGTCAACAGCAGTCACCCGGCGAGCATACCGTGCCATGGCTCCGGCCAGTTCGCCTTTACCGCATCCTACATCCAGCACATGTTCAGAACCGCCGATGCGCTTAGTGAACCATGAATGATACGCGGTGATCCGGTGCTTGGGGTGCTGCCCGGAAGATTCCCGTACAGCAAGGCGACTTGCATATGAGTAACACGCAGAATGCAGGCCCAAAAAGCAATCCAGCAGCAAGCCTCTGACGGCGGGAAAACGATCAAGCAGTTTGCCTAGTGACATTCACTGACTCCATGCGGGAAGGTCGAACCGAGTACTGTCCGCAAAGCGTCCTCCATATGTGCAGAGTCCGTTTCGTAAGGGGTGGTCTGTAACTGCGCAGTACAGCACTGCAATATCCCCCTCACCAATGATTGTGCATCCGGGGTATAGGTCATCTCACCGCGCTCGATATATTCTTTATAGATATCCTGACCTATTGAAGAAGTGGTGAAGCCTTTTTTGCCGAAACAAAGCCCTTCCACAAGCAACGTGCTGACCGTGGCAACAACACAATCGGCCATACCTATGGCGTCAAAAACAGGCATCGAAGAGGCCTGCCGGACTTCACAGTTCGACAGCCCTCTATGCAACAGATGTTCTTCTATGGGATCGACAAATTCCGGAAGATTCTTTGTGGGGTGCAGGCGGAGCAGCCAGAAGACAGAGTCCGGGCTTTCCTGCAATGCATTCAGAATAACCTCTGGAAAGATTTCGCCTTCGGGATAGACTGCAACAAGAGCAATTTTTTTGCCTCTGGCTTTATCGCGTAATTCATCGAAGTTCGCTGAGAGCACAACGCCTTTTTTCTCTTTTATCTTTTTTAAAAATAAATTCCCACCGACAACGGGCTGATGCGGTGTGTGTCCGAACCACTTACGAATGACATCTGCATTAGTTTTATGCCAGACCCAGAAAAAATCAGGATACAAGTGATATCCATGCTGATCAGTATGGTAATAAGTATACTGATAGTTATACACTCCCTGAAGCCCATGCTGATAATCAACAGAGGGTATTCCTGCAATTTTGCACGCCATGTTAAGTGCCATGGAGACTTCGTGGTATGTTCTTGTGTGGAAGACACATTTCACACCACTTGCAGTGAGTACATCAGCAAAAGCAGAGGCAAGCGTTTTTATTTTAAAAAAGTCATTGATGATGTCAAAAGGCGAAAGCGTGATACCAAAAAAGTTGTAAACATCATCCACCAGCTTGCGTACGGCTTTAGCTTCGCCACGGCTGATTCTGGCCAGCCGCACTTTTTGCAACCGGGTAAACTGGATACCGGGAAAAACCCTTTCCGCGGCAGCAGGGGGTATACCGGCTTCAGTTACCTTTACAGCCGATATTGCGGCATCGCTGACACACTCACAAAAGGAATCGGGAAGCCGGGCGTATTTTCCACCCGGAGTGTCAAAGTAGGCAAAGCGGCTTGTATTAAAAAAAAGGATATCTGCATCTGGCGAGTCTGAAAAAACTACTCTGTAATTTGCCTTGAAGATTACACAAGAGGTCACAGAAAACATCAATTTGCGGATTTTTTTACCAGCAGAGTCTTTGAGCACCGACTTGTTTTTGCGATAAACCGCGTCGTTGCGCGCGTATAGCTCAGAAAGAATTGCCGACCGGAACAAAAGCCATACAGAAATTCCGCCGACAGTTACAGCCTGCGGAGAGTAAGACTTTTCAAACTCATATACAGCCAGAAGATTTTTTTTAACAAACTGCAAGCCCATGCGTTACTCCGGCCTACTTTCTGGCTTCACCCACAAGAAACTCAAAATACTCTGCTCCGTTCTGATAAGTTCTGCCTACCCGTTCCAGCTTTTCAAGCGTCAGGCCCGCACAACCCAGCTGCTCACGGATTGACGCATCTGAAAAGCGGAACGGATAATCTTGACCAAAAAAAGCTGCAATTTCAGGATTTTTCAGCCCGTCGAGAGTATATTCATCGATAAAATTATTCGGTCCCGGTTTTATATACGCATCGGATGCAGTGGAGGGAGTGTAAAAAAAGAAAATACCTCCGGGCTTAAGAACCCTACTGATACTGAGCAGGCACGTTTCAAATGCAGCAAGGGGGAGACAATTTGCTGAAAAGACATCAATGACAACATCAAAATAAGATTCTTCAAAAGGAAGATCCGTCATATCGCCGCAAAACAGTCGGGCCGAAACCCCTTTCGCCTGCAGAACATTGCGCCCGACAGCCAGACCCTCACTAGAAAGATCAATACCGTAAGTATCAAACCCTTCCTGAGCCAGCATCCAAAGATTAGCGCACGAACCACAACCCAGTTCAAGAATACGTATACTTTGGCGTTCAAGACATGTTGTGGAATTCAACCAATTACGTCCGATAAACCGGCACAACTCTTCATTCGGATATCTTCGCTGAGCTTTGACACCTTCTTTGCTATAGATATCATCATAAAAACAACATGTTCTGCTTTCTTTCACGTTACCCATAACACATCTCCACACCTGCATAGTTATGATCTAACAAGTCATATGACGCACTTGATACGAAACCGTGGTATAATATTTCCGCCAAAGCCCCGCTTAAACTCTCCGATATTAAATTCTTTCTCTGTAACCGTGCTTACTCCGCTAAAAAAAGTCTCCCCGATCTCAATAGATGCACAGCCAATTTGTTTCGCAAACAGTATGCCTTGCCACAATACTGCATGAGAAATCGGCTTGGGAAACAGTGACCTGTCATAAGCACCGACACCGTAATAACAGACTTCATTGTTATGTAAGAACAACGCAGCTCCTACAAGATCATGTGAGATACGCGCCCGGACTACAAACGCAAATCCAGCGGCAACCATTTCACAATGCCTTTTCCACGTATCAATAGAGCGTGTTTCCCTCTTCGACTCACGAATGTGCAGCAGCCTGAATTCGTTGAACTCGTCCCATGAAACATTCCCTGAATGAAGCAAATCAATATCCATCGTGCGATTCCCTTTATGAATCATCGATTTATATCGTTTGCGAACTTCTGAAAAAAGACTTTCCACACTACGTTTTCCGTCAATAACAACATTAAAACTGGTATCAATGCCTGCACCATTGCGAAGCATACTTTGTGCTATTTTGGGAAACTGACTGTCACAAACAAGATGATCAGCAGAATAGCCCGCGTAATCATTCATCAGATGGGAAAAATGTTTTTCCATCATCGCATCAGCGGCGCGCTGAACATCAATCGAACCAGTTACAAAGACAGTTATAAAAGGAATTCCGAACGCATCAATCGTTCTTTGATCATCAGGACCATGCCCCGCACTGATAATACATTTTGCAACAAGCGTATCCGCATCAAAAACACCAAAACTCAGATCTGTAAAATCCCAATCACACAATCGCACTTTTCTATATTGCAGGTTAACAGGAAGGTATACAGGCGATGGCAGGCTGCTGCTGTTCGCGATGTCTAAAGAATCAAGCGGGCATATTTTCAACAAGACAAAATCCTCTCTCTACATCTTCATATTTCATCAAGCCATTCTTTGTACTGTGGCAAAACAACGTCAGGCACGCCGGACAGCCGCACCTCGCCACCATCAAGCCAGTAAAGATAATCACAGCCTTCAACAGTTGAAAGCCTGTGGGCAATCACCACGAGTGTTGCAGTATCACGAAGTGAAAGAATTGTTTTTTGAATAGCCTGTTCTGCAGCTGAATCAAGAGCACTAGTTGCTTCATCAAAAATAATAAGCTGAGGATTTTTATATAACGCTCTGGCGATAGCAACTCTCTGCTTTTGCCCTCCCGAAAGCCTTACCCCCCGTTCGCCAAGAACGGTATCAATTCCATTTTCAAGCTCATCCACAAAATTAATAGATGCCATTTCGCAGCACTTCAGAACATGTTCTCTATCTATTTTTTTTCCATAATCACCAAAGGCAATATTCTCAGCAAGAGTTGCATCGAGAAGGTATGTCGTTTGGGGGACATACCCTATTGCAGACGACCAGCACCCCCCACTGCGGGGCGCATATTCCTTACCATCAATTAAAAAATTCCCGGATGCAGGTCGCATCAAACCTGTTAATATACCGACAAGAGTGCTTTTGCCTGCGCCGGACCTGCCTATGAAACCAATCATAGACCCGCGTTGTATGGTGGCCGACAATTTTTTTAACGCGTCTTCTTTGGCACCTTCATACCGAAAAGTAACATGCTGCAGTTCCAAAAAGTTGAAGTTCTCCAATCCGCAACTTTCAGGTAAATCCTGTGGTTCGTCAGATGGAAGATACCCACCAAGCGTTGTTACATAAGGTGTATAAATCTGGATGCTGCCCATAGCGGCTGCAATTTTATTCAGGGCCGGCAACAAACGCCATGAAACGCCGGCAAGCAATGATATGGACAGAACAAGCTCATCTAACGGATAGCCAAGAGACATCAGAAAAATATGCGAAACCAGAAGCATCCCCATTCCGATAACCTCAAGCGCATAAGCCGGTACGGTTGAAAACATTTGTGCGCTTGCTTGACGCTTAGGCTTGTCTTTAGATTTTTCTTTGAACTCTGAAAGGAAGGGCTGCTGCTGTTTATAGATAGTCACTTCCAAAATTCCCTGCAGAGCCGAAAGTGTTGTCCTGGCGATATTACGGTCAATATTTGCCACCAGTGAACTTGCCTGTCTGATTCGCCTCCTGACACATCGGACAGCCAGCCCCCCAACCAGGGCTGTAAAAGCAAAAACAATCACAGCAGAAACTGGACTGACAGCCAGTGAGGTGGCAAGCAGGAGAAGTACGGTAGCCCCCGAAATTGCAACTGTCAGCAAGGCCATAAAATACCCGCTGACCATGTTTGCCCATCCGAGTTCTGTATGCAGCTCGGCAGTATTTTTTTTGATATGCCAAGAATAAGGTTTTGTTAAAAATTCAGAAAACACTGCGCAGGCCACATCACGCCCGCAGTGCTGCGAAACAAAGGACTGTCCCCAGACTGTAGCACACGCGATCAGACTCTTGAACGCGACTGAAGCCACAATCAAAACAAGACACAACGCGAGCATCTTGGCGGGCTGATGTGTCAGGCTGTCAAGATAAGGCCACAGCAAAGCCAACTTTGAAAATAATACGCTTGAATGAACGGTCTGCGGCGAGGCAAGGATAAGTCCCAAAAGGGATACGGCTCCGGCTGCCGCGGCCTCGCTAATTGAAGAAAACAAGGACGCGGCGACAAGCAAGCCCATCCTTTTTTTGGTCCGAGGCTGCAGAACGCGCCAAAACCCCACAACGGCCTGCGGAAGGAGAACGGGCCCGGTACTCATTTTCGCACAATAGCCCAGGAAAGAGGTGTGCCGGCTGCCACATCACCAATGCAGGCACAGCCTAAAATTTCGTTGTAGTGGCGGGGATGCAGCCCATGGGCGGGGCGTACACTGCGGACGTTTGATGTGGTAAATTTTTCGCCGGCACGAATGTCTTCGACAACAAAAAGCGAACGCCTCAATGCCACGTTTTCCTTTTGTTTTTCAGTCAGTTCATAACTGACGCACCCGAGTGCTTTTTCCACTGTACGAATATCTGTCACCATTCGCCTGAACTCGTCCGGCTCCATGGAAAAACCCGAGTCAGGACCACCGTCTGCCCGTGACAGCGTCAAGTGTTTTTCAACGATCCTCGCTCCAAGGCTGACTGCCGCAATCGCAACTGCACTGCCCAAGGTATGATCAGACAACCCCGCAATACACCCGAATGTCTGAGACAGATGAGGGATGGTCAGCAGATTCGCCTCTTCGGGCGGTGCCGGGTAGGCTGAAGTGCATTTAAGCAAAGCCAGCTCGGAACAGCCGGCGCTGCGCAATGCCCCGACAGCTTCGTCAATTTCCGCCAGAGTTCCCATTCCCGTGGACATAATTACAGGTTTTTTCGTACCGGCAATTTTGCGCAACAACGGGATATCCACAAGCTCAAAGCTGGCGACTTTATGACACGGAACGTTCAGCCCCTCCAGAAAGTCCACAGCCGTCTCATCAAAAGGAGTGGAAAAGCAGTCCATCCCCAGATCGTTGGCAAGAGCCATCAGACGCGGCTGCCACTCCCACGGAGTATACGCCTCCTGATACAGATCATACAGTGTTCTTCCAGACCAAGCTGTTCCTTTCACTAAAAATGTTGGGCTACTACCATTAAAAGTCAGAGTATCAGCAGTGTATGTCTGCATTTTTATTGCATCAGCACCTGCATCGGCAGCGGCCCGGACTATTGCCTCGGCACGCTCAATGTTCTGATTATGATTTGCCGACATCTCTGCTATTATATATGTCTTCTGTACACCTGATACAGGATCAGAAAACAATTTAAAAACATCATCCTGCATAATTTATGCACTATTCTCCAGAACAGACATTACAGAGGCTTCAGACATGGATATGCCTCTCCAAAAGTGCGCACGCCTACTGCTTCCACATATTTCTGCACATAGTGAATTTTCTTCCCGCACAGAGCATCAACCCACCATACGGCATCATCAAATCCGATTTTTTTACGGAACATTACGGTACTTGAAACGCGGGGATTAACTTCGAAAGGATAAAAAACAGAACCCACTCGTCTGCTTTGAATATTCAGGCAGCCCAGAAAGGGAGTCCGCTTTGCTATCATGACGGCCATCTCGTGCAAAAAGGGAGAATCCACCAACTCAACAACATGTGAAAATCCACCGGGATGCAACTTTCTTTTCAGAGTGACGGAGTAAACGCTTTCTCCGTCAGAAAAAACGCCCGTCGTATATTCTTCCTCAGCGGTTCCTATATGTTCCTGTGCAATAAGCCCCCCGTCATCTTTCGCCTTAAGATATGCGAGGTCAGTTTCATCCCTGGCTACACGGTACGACTTACTCCCACAGCCGGAATCTCCCTTTACAACGACCGGCAACCCCCACTCTCCTTCATACAGAGCAAGCGGCATTGTTCGCGGAGCGTTGAAACCGAGCTCCTGAAAAAAATTAGCGGTATTCAGTTTGCTTAAAAAAATGTCGAGCAATACCGGAGGAAGGACGGCAAGAGGGACTCCGGAACCAGCGCCGACGGATTTTTTACCTTTAGCAACCAAAATTTCTTTTTCTGAAACAGGAAGCACCGCAACCGGAGCATGCTTCTCACATAGGGTTTCAAGCTGCGTCCAATACTCCGGCGCACCTGCCGGCGGCAGTATCTCGAATTCTGTTAAAATATCGAACACGGGAGTGAGCGGAGACATGTCTGTGCCGACAACGGAGAACCCCCCCGCCACAAGCGAGCGAACGACGGATGCACCAACATCACCACCTACAGCGGTTACAATAACCTTATTGCTCATAGCGGGTGCCTCTCAAGAACGTCTGTTAAATAATCTGGGCAAGGCTGCGACTTCAACCCGGCAAGCAACGCGGTTTTGTCGTACTCCACATACCTCAGGGTAAAACTCCTCAATTCAGAGTCCACAACAGCGTATGTTGGCATCCCTCCCTTCCTTGGCTGCCCCAGCGAGCCGGGATTGCAGAACATGACTCCATCGTTCAACCGGCACATCGGATAGTGCGTGTGCCCCAGAAAAACAAATGGCGGTAACGTGGCACCGGAAGGAAGCTCGGAATCAGGATAGACATACCCGGTCAACGGTGCCGAAGGGCTGCCGTGACAACACAGCAACCCGGCATCGCTATCCTCATACTGTTCAGGAAGGCGCTTAATAAATTCATAAAGCAACTTCAGCCTGTCATCACCGCAATCAAGAAGCAGTTCCAACGCCGGCCCATACTTCATGGTATATTCGGAAGGTATGTAACCGGCTTCATAAAAGCCAACAAAATCCCTGTCGTGGTTGCCGGCAACTCCCACGAATTGCGGAAGCTCAAGCAACATTTCCCAGACGTCCAATGCCCCCCAATAGTAGCCGACAAGATCGCCCAGAAAAATATATCTGTCAGCCGCTTCACGCTGCAGACAAGGCAGCGCGGCCTGCATGGCATACTCATTTCCGTGAATGTCTGAGAACACACATATGCGCATAAGAAACCTATCTCACCCAACCGGAGCAAGCCCCCTGAACAGACCGATTGCCACGCTCCGGATATTCCCTGCAGTGACGCAAGATCTCTGCACAGGCATCAACGTAAAACAACGCTCCAGCTTGTTACGACCGTTTAGGCGGAGTCATTTTATTTTATAAAATCCCGCACCGTGCAATAATCTCCCGGGAAACAGCCCTGACATCCTTGAGGGATCCATTTTCGTAAAACGACCGGAACAAAGAAACTTGCGGCATCTTATCAGGGGCGGTCTGCCGTATGGTGCACTGCATTCCCGTCTCCATGACACCGGGATCAAAGTGGATAACGTCAACGCAACTGTTTTCAGCAGCCAGCACATCAAGAAACATCACCAAAGCACTTTTTGAAGCACAATATAATGACCAGCCTTCAATTACACGCTTAGCAGCCCCACTTGTAACATTGATAATTCCAAGAGGGATGCCACGTTCAACGCTATATTTGGCAAGGCGCGAAGAAATTATACTCGGGGCTGATATATTAACAGCATAAGATTCAACTATATCAGAACAGGCCAAGTCATGTACGGGAGCTATTGGAGAAATAGTGCCAGCATTGTTAATAAATACAATCTCTGAAACCCCCTCCGGAATCAGAGTACAGATATTTTCCAGCAGTTGAGGTTTACGCAGATCACACTCAACATACACTCCGGCCGGTGTCTTTGATATCCTCTCAAGTTTACGCCCGATAAACAGCGGCGTTAAAAAATCACCGGCAAGCTCTGCAAGATCGTTATGAAGAGCAAGCCCCAGCCCGCGAGTACAGCCTGACAGAACCACAAGCTTCATACTATACCACCCCACTCTGGCAGGCGAGCCAGCACCGCATGACTCCGTCTCCCTCTATTCTTTCTGCCCCGTCAAGGGTCTGCATACGGATTCCAGACCTGAAAGCTGCTGTCGCGGCATCAAGGTCATATGCAATTTTTTCAGACACCAGGCTGTCAACCAAAGCCTGCTGTCTCTCTGTGATCGCCAACACGGCAAAAGGGACTTTTGCTGCGCACAGCTCCCAACAGGTTGAGCCGGCAGCGGAGATACAAAAATCCGCCCAGGCAAGCTGCTCAGCCATATCGTCCAGCGGATTGACAAAAGACACGCTGTTCCAGCCAGCCTTAAACAACTTTTTCCATTCTGCAACAGGCGTCTCGCCTCTGATGACACGGAAATCTGCCCCCCTGGCAACGCAAACCCTGATGATCTCTTCAAGCATGGACAGCTTAGCTGAAGAATCACCTCCTCCAAGAGTCAGCAAAATATGCTGCCGTGCTCCTGCCTCCTTTCTTGCTACCTGCCTTTTTACAGTTAAAAACTCCTGCCGCAGCAACACGTATCGGGGGCCGAGCAATTTTATTCCAATCTGTCCGGCGTAATTATGGTCTGCCGCTCCTACATTCTGATTTAATAAGACATCAGCATCATACTCCCCAAGAGCGTTGAAATCATCTATGACCAAAAGGCCATATCCGGCACTGCGAATGCATTTCTGGCAGGAGCTGCCAAAATGGTAGCCGTCCAGTACAGTCAGGGTCTGCTGCGGGGCAGCCTCGCCGGCGCCGGATGCAAGCTGTCTGAGAATATCCGTACAATCTTCGCTTGTCGGCACATTTCCTGAAAGAGGATGAAACAACACGCCTACCTGCCGGACTTTATGCAGAACCCAGTCCAGCTCAATGCGCCCGACCAGTGCGGCAGAGCCGCCTTTGTCCAACCAGTACTGGATAAAAGCCAGACAACGCATTACATGTCCCGCCCCAATAGCCGGAGTAGCGTCTGCACGCACGATCAGATGAGAGTATTTTGCTGAACACATTGTCATAATCGGATAAAGCGACACATCCTCCGTCAGGAGACATCTGAAAAACTTATTTTTGTGCCTTTCGCGACAAACGAGGAGGCTCGCTTTCCCAAAAGAAGCCTGTCCAGATTGGCAGTGATACCGTCACCCGGGCGGGCATAATCCAGATGCACCTGCTCGATAGTTGTCCCGGGCTCAATATCCGCAGCAGCGATAACTGAACGCTTTGCAACGGACGGAACCGAGAGTTCCTGCGTTGTTTTTATTTTCCGCGGCGTTCCCAGCCCCGTCTCAACATCGCGGATGGTCTGCACAAAGCCCGCAGCTTCGTGAGGCTCCAGCGACATGATATGCTCCGGACTCCGGATAAGCCGGTCCAACGTAATGGTTTTTTCAATCATGTCAGCCCCCAGAGCAACAGCGGCGATGTCCATGGTGGCCCCCGGTGTATGATCTGAAAACGCGACAGGATACGGAAACATCTGTTTGAGCGTCGTGATAATGCGCAGATTAATGCTTTCGAGCCGGGCGGGATACCCGCTCGGGCAATGGTTGATTATGATTCTCCGGCAGCCGGAGCGCTCCAGCACATCCACAGCCTCTTCAACTTCGGCAATGGTGGCATTACCCGTGTCAATCTGAACAGTCCATGAGTACTGCGCCGCAAGGCGGAGAAAATGGTGGTATGTAATATCGCCCGATGCAATTTTAACACAATCAGCACCTATTTCCGCCAACAATTCCAGCTCGGAAGCCGTTGTCGCAGTGGAAAAAAACAATATTCCCCTATCAGAACAATATCGACCGAGTTCGCGCCACTCATCCCGCGACAACTCTCTGCGCTGCAAAATTTCCTGTAATGATTCTGTAACTTCGATGCTTTCGCCCGTATCTTTATTAACCAGCGCATTATAAGTAAACATCGTAGATGGATCCGGAACAAGCCGCTTAGCATCCACTGTCTGAAATTTAATCGCATCTGCGCCTGCTTCCACCGCAACATCCACCAATTTGCAAGCAGTCTGCAGGCCATCATGCGTTGGTCCGGCCTCAAACACTATGCATACGCTTCTCTTGTTTTCTGAGTAAGACCATTCTTTCTTAAAAAGATCAGACATTGCAGTCTCCACTTGCAAGATGCTTGGCAAAAAGTAAAGCCATCTCATAATCCTCGCGGGTATCAATATCAACAGACCGGACAGCCGGCATCAGGTACCCCTTGAGTCTCATGCCGGAAAACTTGCGGGTTTTCATAAACTTGCTGACGCGCGCCGCATACGTGCTGCCGTTATCCACCACAGCCTCGGGTACATGCTGTGATTTTAAACCGGCAACCAGCGGCCACGCATAGCTGCAGTAACCGGCATCGTTGACATACATCGCCTGATGCGGCGGCAAAGAAAAGCGGACCATCGCATGAGCATAGTCCGCACCGTCTCTCTCCACCAGCCCGACAACTTCCCTGATATCATCAGCCGTCCTGAGAGGGGCCGTGGCATAAAGCGCGCAAAGAATATCATACTCTTCACCGCCGGCTGCCAGGCTTTCAAGCATGTGATGGCATACGTCAACTACAGATGCCGTATCCGTGGCAAGATGCGCGGGGCGTTCGGCAACATCGTACCCGTAGGATGCTGCCACACCGGCAATTTCGGAATCTTCTGTCGAAACAACAATTCTGTCGAACAATCCGCTGTCCCGGGCTGCCTCACACGTCCAGATAAGCATCGGCTTACCCATAAACTGCAGGACATTCTTACGCGGAAGCCTTTTTGACCCGCCGCGGGCAGGAATAATTGCTATTCGCTTCATTGTTTCCCCTAGGTCAGCCGCTGAAAACCGGACAAACAGGGCTGCCCTTTCAGCTGTCCCCTTATATCGCCTGTTTCAGCGATAATGCCGAAAACCTCATCGCAGGCACTCAGGTACTCTTCCACATGGTCCGGGGTGTGCGCTCCCATTGCATAAAAATCAGTGCTGGCCAGAATACCGCGTTCAAGCATCAGCTGGATGAAGAAAGCACGCTTAACCAGATGGTCTTCGCCGAAGCTGAAATGGCCCATCGGCTTCATACCGCTTACAGTGACCGGCAAACCGTGTTTTCTCCCCAACTCCAGCCAGCCGTCCTGCACCCGGGTACCTATTCTGACCAGATGGCTGCCCAAATTGAGCCTCTGATGTTTTTTCAGCGTGGCAATGGCGGCAACCGGACCTATTCTTTCTGTCCAGTTGGTCGAACTGATAAAGGTGTCAGAAGCGGCGCTCATAACCTTTTGTGTACCGATGATGGCAGACATGGCGTACCCGTTTGCCAGAGCCTTCGAAAAAACGGCAATGTCCGGAATGAAACCGTCGTAGCACAGGTGTGCGCCACCGGTAGTAAAGCGCAGTCCCGCAGATATCTCGTCTACAACAAGCGGCACATCAAGCCGGGTCGCCACATCACGCAGACGGGCAAGAAACGCAGGGTCAGGAGTGAAATTACGGACAGGCTCGGTCACTATGGCCGCAAGATTGTCTTGATGTTCTGCAACCAGAGCATCGAATCCTTCAATATCATTGTACCTGAAAGGATAAGCTGAATGGCACAGACTTCTGGGCACACCTGCGGGGGGCAATCCTTTCATCAGATGCCCGTCAAGGGCAGATTCATCGCTCAGGTTTGCAGCAAGATACCAGTCCTGCCAGCCGTGATAACCGCAAAAAAGCACTACACCTTTTCCGGTGTATGTGCGTGCAATGCGCACAGCAACCGCCATCGCCTCGCCGCCGGAACGCGCAAAACGGGCCTGTTCGGCCCACGGATGCAACTCGCACAACAGGTCGGCAAGCTCCACTTCCTCCGGACAGTTCAGACTTGACGCCACGCCTTGCCTCACCGCCGCGCAAACGGCATCGTCAACATCTTCATCAGCATACCCGAGAACACATGCCCCGATTCCGGCGATGGACATATCCAGATACTTATGACCGTCAAGGTCCCAGATATATGCCCCTTTGGCTTTGGAATAATATGTCGGCCAGACCCCTTCACCGAAGCGCGTGGGATTTTTTGAAAGCAACTGCGTCAGATTGGGTATCCGCTGTTTTGCTTTCGCCTGATATTCACTGCAACGCGACATTACTCGTCCTCTTCTTCCAGCATGCCGGATTCAGCACCTCCGGGTTCTGTTCCGGCATAATGGCTGTTAACGCTTCCAGAAAAGATTCCCGCGAACAGGCGGAAAGCAGGCTGACTGCATTTTCTTCCACCTGCCCGACTGTTTCGGCACCGAATAAAATAAATGCTGAGGGATAGCGGTAATAAACAAAAAGCAGCGCCGCCTGCGCCTGTGTCAGACCAAAACGGCGGCAGCACTGCTGAAATTCATGCAGATATGGAGCAAGGCACCGCAGGTGCTCCGGAAGCTCGTCCGGTGCAAGGCAAAGCACGCCTTGCAGCAACGCACTGCGAATGTAGACTGTTTTACCGGCGGCTCCGGCTCTTTCAAAAATACCGGCCAGTTCAAAGCGCCGGTCAAAAACCGAAGCCGGCAGCTGCAGTGCGGTAATCATGGGGTGAGCCAGAGCTTTGTGTGCAGCATCTGTGGTGTATACAGAAACCCCGATGCCGCCCAGTATGCCGTCATGCATCATCTGCTGCAGCACCCGGCCTGTTTCGCCGTCAAGATACTCAAGCTCCTCTTCTCTGTGGAGCATCAGGCAGCGGAGATGTGATACGCGCAAACGCTCCAATGAAGCCGCAACGATTCCGGACAGCAGAGAAGCGGAACAGGGTAACGTGTGTGGCGGCAGCTTAGTGATGATTTCAGGAGATTCAGCACCCGCTGCCCGCAAGGAAAAACCCAGTACCCGCTCGCTGTCGCCGTAGGCTGCCGCAGTGTCAAAAGCAGTTATCCCGCTTTTCCATGCAGCGGAAACAATTCCGTCAGCACACCGCTGGTCGGGCTTACCGGTGCGGTTGGCAACGCCGTAAGGCATGCCCAGCTGTACCGTTCCCAAAACAAACCGTGAAGTCATATCCACCTCAAAAGCCGCACAGCGCAACAGCAGAAATCATACGGGCTGACATAACGCACAAACGCGCTGCACATCCTCTTCAGACATTCCCGCCCACATAGGCAGGGTAAGCAGGCGTTCGTATGCGGCTTCCGCAACGGGGCAACATGTTTCTGCATATCCGTTTTTCCGGTAATACGGATGCATATATACCGGCTTATAGTGCACATTGACGCCGATCTGCGCCTTGCGCATCATCCGGAACAAAGCGTCCCGCCCGTCACAAAAAACAACAAACAAATGGTACGCGTGCAGGACATCCGCAGAACAGGCAGGCAGTTCCAGATTTTTCCCCGCCAGCCGCTGCCTGTAACAGGCCGCCAGAATATTTCGTTTTGCAACCCAGTCATCCAGCCTTGCAAGCTGTGACATGCCCAGAGCGCACTGCAGGTCGGACAGCCGGTAGTTGTAGCCCAGTTCCACCATGTCATACTGCCATGCAGAAGCTTTTTCCCGCTGATGAGAATCTGTGGTTATGCCATGATTTCTGAAAACCCGCATGGCGTGTGCCCAGTCAGGATCGGCCGTTACAGCCATGCCCCCTTCTGCGGTGGTGATATGCTTTACCGGATGAAAGCTGAAAACACTGATATCCGCAATTGATCCGACAGGCCGCCCCTTGTATCTTGCCCCCGCGGCATGACAGGCATCGGCCACCAGACGCAGCGAATACCGGTCCGCAAGGGTTCGCAGAGCGTCCCAGTCGCAGGGGTGGCCGGCATAGTCCACGCCGACAAGCACCTTTGTCCGCGGAGTTATACACCGTTCGGCCGATTCTGGATCAATGAGCAGTGTGCGCGGGCAGACGTCAGCAAAAACAGGTCTGGCCCCGCAATGCAAAACAGCATTTGCCGTGGCCGCAAAAGTCATTGCAGGAACAATCACCTCATCGCCTGCCGTTACTCCCAGAGCATGATAGGCGCAGTGCAGCGCGGCCGTGCCGCTATTGACCGCAACTCCCAGCCCGCCACAGACATGGGCGGCAAA
The DNA here is from genome assembly GCF_000482745.1 of Oleidesulfovibrio alaskensis DSM 16109. Lineage (NCBI taxonomy): Bacteria > Pseudomonadati > Thermodesulfobacteriota > Desulfovibrionia > Desulfovibrionales > Desulfovibrionaceae > Oleidesulfovibrio > Oleidesulfovibrio alaskensis. The sequence goes on from NZ_AXWQ01000006.1 coordinate 290,562, forward strand.
GGCCTGCTCAAAATCTCTCACGGCCGGACCGGTCGTAAGCCAGTCGCCACGCAGAACTCCGACAACGGCTTCGATATCGTCTTCAGATATAATCTGACGGCCATACGGCAAAAAAGAAGACATCAGCGTTCCTGAACAGGGAAGCCCTGACTGGCAAGAATGCGTCGCAGTTCGTCCACGGAAAGCCACTGGTCGTTTGTTGCGGAACTGTAGGCAAAGCCCTCTTCGACGGGACGGCCCTCGGGCCCCTGATATCTGTACGTTTCGGGTTTGATTACATAGTAATCACCGATATCAATGGTATGACGGGAATCTTCACTGGTGATCATCACCTCGTGCAGCTTTTCACCCGGCCGTATTCCGACAACTTTTGTCTCACATCGGGGCGCAATGGCTTCCGCAAGGTCGGTAATGCGCATACTGGGAATTTTGGGAACCAGCACTTCGCCGCCACCGGCTATTTCAAAGGAACGGAGAACCATTTCCACACTTTGTTCAAGGGTAATCCAGAAGCGAGTCATGCGCGGGTCGGTGATGGGAATCACCGCGCCTTCATCTCTTTTCTTGATAAAAAACGGGATGACGCTCCCGCGGCTGCCCATGACATTGCCGTACCTGACAACTGAAAATTTTGTTTCGCAGGCGACAAAGGCATTGGCCGCTATAAAAAGCTTGTCCGAGCAGAGCTTTGTGGCACCGTACAGGTTAACCGGGCTGACAGCTTTGTCGGTGGACAGCGCCACCACCTTTTTAACATTCATGTCCGCAGCCACGTTCACAACGTTCTGCGCGCCATAAATATTTGTTTTAATGCACTCTGTCGGGTTATACTCAGCCGCCGGCACCTGCTTCAGTGCTGCAGCATGAATAATATAGTCCACGCCGCGTAACGCTCTGTACAGGCGCTCTTTGTCACGTACATCGCCAATGAAATACCTCAGGCACTCATGCTCATCAGGGTCGAACTGCTGTGCCATCTCAAACTGTTTGAGTTCATCCCTCGAAAAAATGATCAGGCGCTCCGGACTGTATTTCTGCAAAAGAATCTCAGTGCATTTTTTGCCGAAAGAACCTGTTCCACCGGTAATAAGTATACGCTTGCCATTAAACATCAACTACAGCCCGTATGGTTTAAAGAAGTATCGTCAAAGCCGGAAGCCAGTCACAGACGGATATCCACTTACACATACAGTGTAAAGTGATGATTAGTCTTTACCCCCTGCGGGTAAAATAGGCAACACGGGAAGAGCAGACAGGCGGAAGGTGACGCAAAGCCCGGTGTAACCGTCACTGCGCGTTAAGGATACCGCGGACACGACGGGAACAACTTTTTGTTGCGGCAGAAAAAAGGGGAAAACGCACAAGCTGACATGATGTAAATGCGCAACAAAAAAAGGGTTACATTGAAAATGTAACCCTTTTATCTTTCTGTGGCGTCCCCAAGGGGATTTGAACCCCTGTCGCCTGCGTGAAAGGCAGGTGTCCTGGGCCAGGCTAGACGATGGGGACGCTTTATATGGCGCCGAGGCTGTTTGCCTGCAACGCGAAGAGGTGTTTAAGGTACGGCCCATGATTCGTCAAGCGTTTTGTACAAGGAAAGGCACTTTTCCTCATTGACTCTTTGCGGAACGGTCTTACTATAGGGGTGAGGCGAGGACAACGGGTCCGGAGCCGAACGGAAGAACACTGACGGAGGATGCGACGGATTAATTCCCACGACGAGTCCCGAGAAGAAAGAACCTGCCGGTGATACATGTCGTGCCGGAGCCAAGGCTTAAAGCCGTATGGCCGGACGACCCGGGCGGCCCGGAAATTTCAGGCAGGTTCTTTCGCGTTCCCAGCACAGCAAGCGCCACAGGCGCTTTTTTTTGTGTCTGACGCAATGACTGCCGCCCGCATGCCGCCCCATGGCCAGCCCCCGCCGGAAAAAGCCCGCACGGCTCCCGCCGTACGGCATAAGCACACGGAACGGCAAAATCATACGGTACAGCACCTGTGGCCGCCGACCATGCGGCCGCGATTGCACCATCCGCCGGCTGTTGCGGCTCTCTGCTCCTTCGCATTGCACCACTGCGGCCGTACAGACCGACGCCCCGCAACCAGCCTGCGGCAGGAACGGGGCGCCGGGTATTGCTCTTTCCGGAAAGCGGTGCCGAACGGGGCACCTCCGGAGGCTGCACAGTCTATTTACCGAACGGACATTTGGGCCATGTACAGGTTTTGCAGTTATGGCAGAATCCGCCTTCTGCCAGCCGGGCCAGATCACGGCGGGTCACATCGCATCCCGCCAGCAGGCGCGGCAGCAGCAGATCAAACCCTGTCGTTTTGTAATACAACGCACATGCGGGCACTCCTATCACGCGGGCCACGGTTCCGTTGTGGCGCAGTCTGCCCACCAGCGTCATGGTGCCGGGCAGCACCGGCATGCCGTACAACGCATCAGTCAGGCCGGCGTCCACCAGTCCGGCGCGGGTCACATCGTCGGGATCCACGCTCATGCCTGCCGTGGTCACCACCAGTTCAGCGCCCTGTTCCAGAAAACCCCGTACGGCCTGCGCTATGGCTTCTCTGTCATCGGGAACAATACTGCTGCTCACCACCTCGCAGCCCAACCCCATCAGTTTGCCGGTGACAATGGGAATAAACCGGTCTTCTATCAGTCCCTGAAACACCTCTGTTCCGGTAACCAGCACAGCTGCTTTTTTCACTTTCAGCGGCAGCACGGAAAGCACCGGACTGTCCCCCAGCGCAGTCAAAGCCCTGCTGAAATGTTCCTGTGACAGGTACAATGGAATGGCGCGGCTGCCGGCTATCAGGCGTCCTTCCTCCACAACCGCTGCATGATGGCGGGTTGCCAGCATGACATCCGGCACCAGATTAAACCGCTCAAGCGCTTCCAGATCAATGCTCAGCATACCTGTACGGGCAGCACGGAAATTGATTTTGCCCTCACGCGGCGGCAGGTCATACTCCACCCCCTGCCCTGCCATACGGGCGGCAAATGCCTGCACGGCGTCGTTTTCATGCACCCACTCGGAACCGGGCAAAGCCGAATCGTCATAGACATGAAACTTGCCCATACGCTGCAGACGGCACAGGTCGCCCGCTTCCAGCGTCTGTCCGGCCAGCACAGCCGGTCCCTTGGCCTCGTCGGGAATAATCTCCGTCATATCATGCAGCGCTGTTCTGCCGTAGGCATCTTCCACCGGCACCACGCGCAGCGGGGCCCGCTCGAGCACACCGCCGGCAGCGCCGGAGCCCCCCTCACGGGCATCCACCACATAAGGAGCCTCGCCCTGACAGCCGCGGCATATACCGCCGTCGCGGGAAGGATACGGTTCGCCGCAGACAGGACATACCCCCACTTCTCCCATGTGCGCGTGCCCCAGATGCTTGGGATCGATGCGCACAGCCTGAATGGAGCATACGGACTCGCCCGCCTCCTCAATCTCTCTGAACAGCTGGTCGGAATCCTGCTCCGCCTTGGGACGCAGCTTCATGAACCATGCGTAATATTCGGGCCACGCCTTGAGTTTGGCGGCATCGACGTATACCCGGTACCCCTCCCCTGTATATTTGTCATACAGCGACACCGCATAACGGCCCAGCGGAACAACCTTCATCCACTGGTTGCCTGTGCTGCACAAAGTCAGCAGCTGAACAGCATCCGGCAGACATTTGGCCGACTCCACCATGGCCTCGAACAACGTCCCCTCGGGCAGATGACGACGGGCCATTTCCACCATATACCCCCCGAGCAGAAGCCCCGGAGCGGGATAACTGTGAAAAGCGGCGGCCAGTTCCTTGAACTCTTCAAACGTGTACTTGCCGATGTTCATACGCGTAACAGCCTTCTTTCCGTTTATCGGTTGCAACAAACTGCGCGCCGCACAAAGGCGGCATCACATTCCGCGCCTGCAGGCAGTGCAACAGAATGCAACACCGGCCCTGCAATAGATTTTTCCATACCTTGTGGGACGTTCCGCGTCCACCCCCCTGCCTTTTATGTACGGTCTGCCACCTTGCTGTGTGCGCCCCAGCCTTCCGGTGTCTGCGGGCCTGCCCGTAATACTCCGGAATAACGGCTGGAAAAAAATAATGCAGCCTGCACAAAAAAATCACCCCCTATCATTGACACCCATACCCCCTATGGGTATGCAGCAAGAAAGGGAAGACGGCAAGCCGTTATGTAAAACCCAACATGCCACCAGCGCCCGACCCGCCCGCCTGTCTGCTGCGGGCCGCATGCAGGCGCAGAAAGGCAATCTGCATCAGGAGGATGTATGCAACGCAGAATCATCACCGGTATCGTGGCCGCCCTGTTTCTGACCACAGCCTTCAGCATGGCCTTTGCCGACGGCGGCAACGCCCGCAAGGGTAAGTACCTGTTCCGCAAACACTGCCGCAGCTGTCACGGAGCTAGCGCGGGTGATCTTTCGCCCAGTTCAAAGCTGCAGAAAGAATGGCGCGCTCTCAAGGCAGACACGTCATCCATTCCCTGCAAAGCAGACTGGGAAGGCCTTTCCGACAGCGACCTCAACGACATTTTCACCTACATGATCGACTTCGCCAAGGACTCCCCCTCTCCGGCGAAGTGCAGCTAGGCAGCCTCCGGATACCGGACTGTGCCACGGCAGGGCGCAGTCCGGTACGCACAGGGGCGCACAAGCAACAACAGGAGGTTATCCATGTCGGACATCAGGCAGCCCAGACTGACCAGACGGGGCTTTTTCAAGGCCGCCGGGCTGGCCGCAGCGGCAGGAGCCGGAGCGCCTGTGCTCGGTTCGCTGACACCGGCCGTACGCTCGGCAAAGGCCGCAGACCCCGGTTTCACCTCACACTATTCCGCCTGCGACATGTGCTTTAATAAATGCGGGGTTATCGCCCGTGTGCAGGAAGGTGTGGTTACCAAACTCGACCCGAACCCCAAATTTCTTAAATCGCGCGGCATGCTGTGTGCCCGCGGCAATGCAGGCATTGCTCAGTTGTATGATTCGGACCGGCTGAAATACCCCCTGCTGCGCACCGGAAAGCGCGGAGAAGGCCGCTGGAAAAGGATTCCGTGGGATGAGGCTCTGGACATGGCGGCCGAACGCATGCAGGAGGTACGCAGCAAGTATACCCCCTGCGGTATGCTGTTCACTGCCGGAGCGGATCTGCAGTCGCAGTTTGTAAGCCGTTTTGCCGAGGTGTTCGGCTCGTACAACATCACTTCGCACGAATCCCTGTGCCTGCTTTCCAACAACCGCGCATATCTTGATACCTTCGGCGAGACTCCGTACGCCGACGTGCTTAACAGCCGTTACATCATCATGGCCGGGGCCAACAGGTTCGAGGCGCTGGTCACCCCCGACTCCATGGACATGATGACCGCCCTGCGCAGCGGCTGCAAACTGGTTGTGCTGGATCCCCGACACACCAAAACGGCAGCACTGGCAAGTGAATGGCACCCCATACGTCCCGGAACAGACATGGCGTTCATGCTTGCAGTCGCCCATGTCATCATTGCTGAAAAATTATACGATGAAGAATGGATACGCGAAAAAACATATGGTCTGGAGCAGCTGGCCGGACATGTGCGGCCCTACACACCGCAATGGGCCGAACAAGAATGCGGCATTCCTGCGCAGGACATAGCCCGCATGGCCCGGGAACTGGCTGCCGCGGCACCTGCAGCCATGGTGTACCCCGGACGGCGCACATCCGATTACAGCAATTCCACCCAGATCCGCCGCAGCTTTGCCATAGTCAACGCCCTGCTGGGCAACTGGGATAAACCCGGCGGCCTGCTTGCCGCACGGGCCGTGGGGTTGAAAGGTGTACCCTATGATGCCCCGTGGTACGACGAAAACCCCTTTGAACGCGTGGACGCAGGCATTGTTCCGGGCCTGTTTGAACATGACGGCTCGTTTGTACTGACCCGCGAGGCGGTGCTCAGCGCAGAGCCTTATCCGCTCAAAGGCTGGTTCGTGTACAAGACCAACCCCATGGTCAATGCCCCCGACCGCGCGCGCACCATTGAAATGTGCAACGCCATGGACTTCATGGTGGTTGTCGATATCGCCATGAGCGACACCGCCTGCATGGCAGACCTTGTCCTGCCTGCTCCCGGTTATCTTGAAAGACAGGACCCGGCATCAGGACTTCAGGGGTCATCGGCCTGCGCCTGTGTGGTGCAGCGCGACCCCGTTGTACCTGCGCTGTACGAATCGCGCCCCGTGTTTGAAATAGTCAAGGAACTGGCCGGAAGGCTTGATCTGGCGGAATACTTTGACTTCACCATAGAAGAATACCGCGCGAAACAGCTTGCCGACCTGCCGGATGCCCCGCAGGCTCTTGAGCGTGACGGCGTGTATTACAACCCCAGCAAGGTCTACGGCATATACGAAGACCGCATATACAAAACATTCAGCCACAAAATAGAGCTGTACAACCAGCGGTACGAAAGCATGGGGCTGGACCCCATGCCCGTCTACACGCCCCCTGCCGCAGCGCCGCAGGGCCGATTCAGGCTGATCATCGGACGCAACGCCTGTGTCACGCACGGTTCCACCAACAACAATGCCCTGATTCACGAACTGGTACCCGAAAACACCCTGTGGATTCATCCGCAATCAGCAACGCCGCTGGGCATACGCGACGGCGACATGGTCGAAGTTTCGTCGCCTGCGGGCAAAGGCACCATAAAGGCGGAAGTCACCGAACGCATCCGCCCCGACTGTGTGTACATGCTCACAGGCTTCGGCACCATTTCTGACGGCCTGAGCCGTATCAAAGGTGTGGGAGCCAGCATAGCCGCCCTGCTGGAAGGGCACTATGACAGTGTTTCCGGCAATGCCGCCATGCACGAAACCTTTGTATCCGTCAGCGGGAGGGCATCATGACCCAGCAGTTCGCCATGGTTATCGATTCCGCCAGATGCATCGACTGCAAAGCGTGCGTGGTTTCCTGCAAAGTGGCAAACAATGTTCCGGCAGGATTCTCACGCAACTGGATCAAAGCAGACGGACCGGTGGTCAAGGCGGGAAAAGGGCCTTTCGGGCATTTCCAGCCGGGCGCGTGCATGCACTGCGAATCTCCCACCTGCGTGGAAGCCTGCCCCACAGGCGCCACATGGAAAGACAGGGAGACCGGCATAGTGGAAATAGACCCCGCACTGTGCATCGGCTGCGGCAACTGCATTCCTGCATGCCCGTACGGGGCGCGCTTCCGTAATCCGCAAAAGCGCATTGCCGACAAGTGCAACTACTGCCCCGAACGCCGTGCCGCCGGACTGCCCCCCGCATGTGTGGACACATGCCCCACCAAGGCGCGGGTGTTCGGCGATATTCTGAACCCCGAAACAGAAGCCGCACGGCTGCTTACCCGCAACAGCGGCCATGTGACGCAGCTGATACACGAAAAAAGCAACACGGCACCGCACATGTACTATGTCGGCGGCACCGCACCCGCAGGCTGGATGCATGAAGCAAAGGCTCCGGCATCCATGCGCGCGCTTACCGGTGTTGTGGCACCGGGAGTCAAGGGACTGGTGGCGCTTTCGGGCCTGGGCGTACTGGTTATGCTGGGCAGGCAGCTGCTGGACAGCAGAAAATCAGGCGACGGAGGCCACGACCGGCCACACGCGTCCGGCAGTAATGCGTCCGGCAGCAGTGCTTCCGGCAGCAATACATCCGGCACACAACACTCTGCGCCGGCAGACACCGAAGACAGCAGGGAGTAGGAGGACGCCATGAACAGAACATACAAGCGCCATGACCGCTCCGACATAGCCATACACTGGTTCAACGCCCTGTGCTGGCTGCTGCTGCTTGTCAGCGGGCTGGGGCTGATCAGCAACCCCGCTCTGAATCCGCTGGGAGAACGCCTGCCGGCGGCACTGCGCGCTTTTGCCGGCGGCGGAGGCAACCTGCTGGTCTTTCACGAAGCCGTGGGAATAGGCTGGATAACTTCCTTTGTGCTGTACCTTGTACTCAACCCGCGCGGCGCACTTTTCTTTCTGAAAGAGATCTTCAGCGTGAGTCCTGCGCGGGACATGACGTGGATGCTGCGCAAGATGGTGCTTATGACCGCAGGCGAAAAAGCCCTGCGCCGTCTCGGACAGCCTGCCGATCTGCCGCCTCAGGGCTTTTACAACATGGGGCAGAAAGGATTCGCGCAGGTGGCCGTCATCGGCGGGCTGGTCATCGCCGCCACCGGACTGGTGATGGTGTTTTCCGACGCGGGACCGGTCACGCCGTCCGCAGCGCTTACAGGCTGGGCGGTAACGCTGCACTATCTTGCTGTGGGTGTGGTTCTGGCAGGTCTGCTGGTGCACATATACATGGCGGCCATATCACCGGAAGAACGGCCGGGGTTCCGCTCCATGTTCACCGGCGTGGTGCCCGAAGATTATGCAAAGCATCACCACCGGCTGTGGTACGACCGCGTGGCCCGTCATACGCAGGAATAACCATCCGGCGGCGCAGGTAAAGCCGCCTGCCGCCGGACACACAGTAACAGGAGAGAATCTGCAATGAAAACGATGCGCAAACCGTTGCTGACAACGCTGATGCTCATGCTGGGGCTTATGCTGCTTTCCGGATGTGCGGCACAGCAGCCCCGCGAACCGTGGATGATAAATGACATCGTTGATGTGGAGTACGTGGCGCAGTACGTCAAGGTACCCCATCCCGAAAATGTCATGATCATCGATTCGCGCCCGTACGAGGCAAAGTTCGTCAAAGGATACATTCCCACTGCCGTCAGCATTCCCGACACGCAGTTTGAAAAACATGCCGACAGGCTGCCGGCCGATAAAAATGCTCTGCTTATTTTCTACTGCGGCGGCTGGCAGTGCAAGCTCTCGCACAAATCCGCCCGTAAAGCCATGGATATGGGCTACACCAATGTAAAGGTGTTTGCCGCCGGATACCCCGCATGGCTGGAAAGCGGCCGCGTACCGGCGCTGGGGCTTGAAGCGCTGCACGACATGCTTGCTTCCGGCGCGGACTATATGCTCATAGATTCCCGCCCCGTGCAGAAGTATCTCGAAGGCACCATCCCTTCGGCCATATCTGTGCCGGACAGCAGGTTTGACGCCAAGAAGGGACTGCTGCCCGCCGATAAAAACACGCCGCTCATATTCTTCTGCGGCGGACTCAAGTGTCCCCTCAGCCACAAGTCGGCGGCCAAGGCGCAGGCACTGGGCTACACCAGCGTGTGGATAGCCGAAGAAGGCGAACCCGGCTGGAAAGCCCTTTACGGCGGCGGACAGGCCGTAGCCGTCCAGTCCGGCGGAGAAGAAGGCTCCATCGACGCGGAGCAGTTTAAAACCATCATGGCGGAGTCTCCCGGCAGCATCATGGTGGTGGATGTGCGCGACCCGGACGAGTTCAATGCGGGCCATATGAAAGGAGCCGTCAACATCCCTGTGGACAGGCTTGAAAAAGAAATAGCCGCCCTGCCCGCAGATAAGCCCGTGGTCTTTGTATGCGCCACAGGCGCCCGCAGCGGCGAAGCCTACTACATGACCCGCGACCTGCGGCCGGAAATAAAAGACGTCTTCTATCTTGAAGCCGAAACCACCTATCATAAGGATGGCAGCTTCGACATAACGGTACCCTAACCTCATGCCGCGCGGCGGGAATGCATTCCCGCCGCGCGCACCGTGCCGGAGGCAGCATGTCCGTAATCCGGTCTTTCCCCTTCTGCCGCACATCCATGCGCCGCAGTCCGCACAACGTCCTTGCACCGGCATATGTGCTGCTGGCCCTGTGCTGCCTGCACATGTCCGCCGCGGCACAACCGCCGGTGCCGCCTCAGCAGCCCGCATTATCCGCTCATGCTCCCGGCGCAGCACCGGAAAACAACACCACCCGCACCGAACCTCACTGGCACAAAACCATGCGCCTGCAGGCCGCCGAACACGGCTACAGACTGCTTGATCTGGACGCCGTGGACTCGCTGCCCGAAAACACACTGCTGCTGGATGTGCGCCCCGATTACGAATTTGCCGCAGGACATGTACCCGGTGCGGTCAACATGGAATTCGACCCCGGCGACACGGATTCGCTTTCCGCGGAAAAAACCCTGCAGCTTCAGCAGACGCTGGGGCCGGACAAAGAACGCATGGTTGTCATCTACTGCCGCAGCTTCCGCTGCCTGCGCAGCGGGGCGGCGGCAAAGGCCGCTGCGCGTCTGGGCTACACCAATGTATGGCGTGTGGTGGAAGGATACTTCGGCTGGCTGGAGCAGCACCGGCCCGACCACAGCGGCAGAGCGGACGGCTGTTCGGACAGGCGCACGACACAGGCCCGCACCCTGCCCGACCACGGTCTGGCCATACTGGGCGGTGATGCGGACCGGCGTATTCTGGGATTGCCCGCCGGAGCACATACGGTACGGCTGGAAGAGATTCCCTGCGATGTGCTGGTGGTTCTGTTTTTCAACACACACTGCACGCAGTGCCGCGAGCAGATGCAGCAACTGGAACATCTGGCCCGTACCGTGAACAGCCGTGCGGCAACACAAAGCCACCGGGCGGTGGCCTTTGCAGGTATCGGCGTGCGGGAATCAAAACGTACTCTGGCAAGACTGCGCCGCAAACAGGTGCACGCTGTCCCGCTTTTCGCCGACCCCGATGCCTCGCTGTTTGCCGCTTCGGGCTTTGCGGGCATACCCGGCGCATGGGTCATAGGCCCCGCCGGCGGCAAAGCAACGGACAGCCCGCAGACAGGCGGCAGAGCGGTGCTGCTTTCCGTGGCAGGGGACATTGCGCAAAATCCGGAGTTCCGGAGTCTGATTTTCAGGATGACGAACGTACCCGCATGGGGTATAAGCGGGCCTCACACGCAGGAAGCGGCTGCCGCTGCAGAAAAGCCGCGGTAGAATGCAGGACAGTTACTGCACCCGCAGCGATGCCACCAGATTAAGCACGGCCAGCAGCACCTGTGCAGCCGCGGCATACACCCCCGTGGTATCGGCTCTGCACACGGCAAGACGCAGACGGCGTGTCCACGGCAGCAGCACACCGGCGGCGAAATCGGCCGCCGCATCCTGTGCTGCCGTATCTGCCTCGTTCCATGCGCGCGAAAGCAGATAGTACAGGTATTCCAGCTCAATGCACAGGTGGTCGGGCGGTTCGTTGGCAGAAACAGCCCGCTCCAGCCCGGCGGCCTGCAGGCGTTTCTGCATGGCCAGAGCCGCAGCCCCCATCATGCGCGGTTCCACGCCGTCCGCCGGGTCGGGATACAGAGATTCATAAGGCAGTGCGGGGGCGCCGGCTTTATCATTGATGAACAGGCGGACATGTTCCGCCTGCAGGGCATCGCAGAATGCCGCGGCATCAGAACTGCCGTCTGCGGCGGGCAGGCGGGCTTGCAGAGCGGCAAGGGCATCAGTAAGGTGGGCCGCCTGTGCGGGCAGTGTGCCGAACCTTCCGGAAAGGTTTTCACGGCACAGTTCAGCGCAGCGTTGCGAATCCAGCCCCCTGAACAGGGCATCGGCCAGCTCCAACGCATCCAATACGGACTGCCGGAACGCGGCATTCTCAGCGGGGTACGGACTCATGCGGCAACCTCCTGAAAAAAATAAAGACACCGTGTGCACTGACAGTACGTCAGCTGCGCACGAGGGGCAACAGATTACCGGGGCACAGAAAATGGAAGAAATCAATACCGAGCAGGAACAGATAAAAAAGAACGTCATCCAGCGCATGAAGCGCGTGGAAGGACAGATACGCGGCATACAGCGCATGATTGAAGAAGGTAAAGAATGCGAAGACATTCTGGTGCAGGTGCGCGCCGCGCGCTCGGCGCTGCAGTCGGCCAGCCGTCTGATACTCAAACGCTATCTGCTCAAATGCCATATCGATTCGCTGCGCAACAGCGACGATCCCACCGAACCGCTTGATAAAGTCATCGACGTGCTTTCCCACTATGTGGAAAGCTAGCTGCCGGTACTGTATCTGCAACGCGGCCTGCCTTTGCGGGCCGCGTTTTTTTATGCCCCGCACAGGACACAGCAAAAAAAAAGCCCCCGCAAGCGGGGGCCTGTATCCGGCGGCACGGCAGACAAAACAGCTGCCTGCCGGTGCTACTGCTTCCAGGAAGCAACAAGTTCGGGGTACTTTTTCATAAAGCGTCTGGCGTTTTCCAGCGGAGTGCCGCCTTCCTGATTCCAGGCCATCAGCTCCTGCAGCTGCTCGGGCGTGTCATAGCGGAAGCTATCCAGAAACGCGTAGACTTCAGGCTTGTCGGACTTGAGACCGGCACGCACAACGGTATTGATGTGTTCAGCCTCGCCCAGAACACCCTTGGGGTCTTCAAGGTATCTCAACTTCCACTTGCCGAACATCCAGTGAGGAGACCACGCGGTGACCACAACCCACTTGTCGCGGCGGATGGCATCACTCAGCGCGGCGGTCATGGTGGCACCGCTGCCTTCCACCAGTTCCATTTTATCCAGCCCGTAAGCGTCCATGACTTCTTCAGAGAGCTTCATCAGGCCGGCACCGGGATCAATGCCGATGATTTTACCGTCAAATTTGTCGGCGTTGGCGTTCAGTTCGGCTATGGACTGCACGGTGACATATTCGGGAACAGCCCAGCCCAGGCGGGCGCCGCCCACTATGGTGCCCAGGTCTTCAACCTTGTTGCCTACCTTTTTCAGATAATCGCCGTGGGTTACCGGCAGCCATGCGGTAACCATGCCGTCCATGTCGCCCGTAGAAACAGCCATCCACATGGCAGCAGCACCCACAGGGGTGATCTCCACCTCGTATCCCATGTCTTCCAGCGCGGCTTTGGCCAGATTGGTGCTGGCTGTGGCGCAGTCCCATTCCACATAAGCAAGATTGACCTTGCCCTTGGAAGCCGCCCACGCGGGGGTGGCAACAACAAGACTGAGCATGAGAGCAAAAAGAATTTTCTTCATGTGTTCCTCCGGAATTACATTCTTACGGAAACAGAATACCCTGCCGGCATCCTGATGAAAGGCCGGACACCACTGCGGAATCCGGCCCGCACCTGCGGCTAGCGTCTGGCTGAGCGCGAGCCGATTTTCTGCAGCAGCCGGTCAAGGCAGATGGCAACGATGACAATGCCGATACCGGCTTCAAAACCGCGGCCCATCTCAAGGCGCTGAATGGCTTTCCATACTTCGCCGCCAAGACCCTTTGCACCGATCATGGCTGCAATGACCACCATGGACAGCGCCAGCATGACAGTCTGGTTGACACCCGCCATGATGGTGGGCGCCGCCAGAGGCAGTTCGAGCTTGCGCAGCCGCTGCCAGCGGTTGGTGCCGAAAGCTTCGGCGCACTCCACCAGCTCTACCGGAACCTGCCGGATACCAAGGCAGGTAAGCCTGATGACCGGCGGCATGGCGAACACCACAGTGGAAAAAATGGCCGCAACCTTGCCCAGCCCGAAAAACGGAATGGCGGGAATAAGATAAACAAAGGCGGGCATGGTCTGCATTACATCGAGTACCGGCATGATAGCACGGTACGCCACTTTATTGATAGCGGCAAAAACACCCAGCGGCAGACCGATAAGCACCGCAAGCAGCGTGGCCACAAGCACCAGAGCAATGGTGCTGACCGTGGCGGGCCACAGCCCCATGTTATACACAAGTCCCAGCCCCAGCAGGGCAAAAAGCCCCAGTCCTCTGCTGCCGGTGCCGCGCCAGGTCAGCAGGGCGACGGCAGGAATGAACAGCCACCACGGTATGAAGGCAAGACCGTGTTCCAGCACGGAAAGAGCGGCATCGGTAACCGCGGAAAACGCACGGGTTGCGCCGGAGCAGTGCACGACCAGAAAATCAATGACGCTTTCAAGCGTAGCGCCAACGGGAATGCGATAATCAATCATTACTGGTCACCTCCTCTTTCAGCCAGCGCACCCAGCAGAAGGCCGCGCACAATGACACCTTTCATGCGGTTTTTCTCGTCCACAACAGGCAGTGCATGGGGCAGTCCTGCCATCAGCGGAATAAGCTCAGCGGCGGGAGTGTCCACATTCACTGTCTGAATATCGCGACGCATGATGCTGTCTATGTCCCGTCTGTTTTCTTTTATAAGTGCGGAAACATCGTCAGCCGTGACAATGCCCAGCACACGATGCTCGCGGTCGAGAACAAAAAGGCTGGCTATGGCTGCGGCGCGCATTTTGCGCAGCGCTGTGCGCGGGCCGTCCACGCCCAGCACGGCCACGGCCTCGGAGCGCTTCATCACGGCACCGGCCGTCAGCACGCGTGAAATGTCCACAGATTCGACAAAACGGGCCACATAATCATCGGCCGGAGAGGTGAGAATATCTTCGGGAGTGCCTTCCTGCACCACGGCGCCGTCACGCATAAGCACAATGCGGTCGCCGATGCGCAGCGCCTCGTCCAGATCATGGCTGATGAAAACAATGGTCTTGTGCATTTCTTCCTGCAGGCGCAGCAACTCGTCCTGCATGTCCCGCCGGATAAGCGGATCAAGGGCGCTGAACGCTTCGTCCATCAGCAGAATATCGGGGTCCAGAGCCAGCGCACGGGCCAGCCCCACGCGCTGCTGCATGCCGCCGGAAAGCTGTGCCGGGCGGCTGGAAGCCCATTCCGCCAGTCCCACGCGTTCCAGCTGCTCCATGGCGCGGCGGGTACGTTCCGCCTGACTCACGCCCATGACCTCCAGCCCGTATTCAGCGTTCTGCAGCACCGTACGGTGCGGAAAAAGTGCAAAATTCTGGAACACCATGCCCATCTTGCGCTGACGGAAGTCGCGCAGTTCTCTGATGTCCATGGCGGTTACGTCTTCACCATCCACCAGCACCGTGCCGGCGGTGGGATCAATAAGTCTGTTGATGCAGCGTACCAGCGTTGATTTGCCGCTGCCGGAAAGCCCCATCACCACCACAACCTCGCCCTGATCCACTTCAAACGAGGCACGGTTGACCCCAACGGCAAGACGGGTGCGGCGCTGGATTTCTTCTTTGCCAAGTCCCTGTTCGAGCAGCGGCAGAGCACGCTGCGGGTCGGAACCGAACACCTTTGTCAGATTTTCAATACGGATTTTAGCCATCAACCCTCCTGGATAAGGAAAGGATAAAAGCCGGCCGCACACCTGTACGCCGGAGAACACGGTGTTCACCGGCAGCGGTTGTGTGTGGTCGTCTTCTTCGGAGGATACGGAGCGCGTGCGGCAAAAACCGCAAACGAGCTCTGGCAAGGATGACGCGGGAAACCCGCCGGTAATGCGGGGCAGGTCGTCTTCCGGGCGGCCCAATTGCCGAAACGTCGGCAATTATCGGCAGCACTGGCCGGTTACAGGCGACAGCCTTGAAATACGGTATATGCGGATGCGGACATGCTGCCGGCAAAACACATGCCGGCAAAAAAACAGTATGAAAATATGCTGCTGCACATTTTCACACGCTCATGGACACCTGAATGAATATCTCATTCAGGCACAGCATCTGTATCCTCCGAAACTTTCGCTACAGTGTTATATACTAGATTGTCTACCGGTGCATTTACGATGACATCATCAAGACAGCACCAGTTCCGATATTGACAATATTACATATCATAATGAGAATGTCCACCCTCTGTTTTTTCCGCACTGAATCATGGCTTATTATAATCATCGTCAGTCCGCTGTGATTGTGCATGAATAGCGGGTTGCGGCACATTCCGGAACCGCGTTGCGCCAGCCCGGCAGACACCGCCCCGCCGTGTTGTGCAGGCCCGTTGTGCTATGTTATATCGTCTTATTGTTGCTGCCTGTTTCCATGTTTTTTTCCCAAAGGAGTTTACCCCATGACTCTGACCCGACGCTCTGCGTTTTTTCATCTGCCTGTGTTCACAGCCGTCATCCTGTGTATGGTAATGCTTGCCGGCTGTGCCGAAGAACCGCAGGAACAGGGGCCGCCCCCTGTCAAGCCGGTAAAGGTGCTTACAGTGGGCAGTAAAGACAAAGGGGTCAGGCGGGTGTTTCCCGGCAAGGTTGTTGCCGGTGAAAAGGTGGAGCTCGGCTTCAGAGTGGCCGGACAGCTGACCCGCTTTCCCGTCAAGGAAAGCCAGCATGTGGAACAGGGCCAGACCGTGGCCGAACTGGACAAAAGCGACTTCATCACCAAAGTGCGCAACATAGAATCGCAGCTGGGAGGGGCCAGAGCATCGCTCAATGAGGCCACGCTCAACTTTAAGCGCATGGAAACGCTGCTCGGACAGGACACCATATCAAAGGCGGACTACGACAAGGCACGGGCCTCGATGGACAATGCCAACGCCAAGGTGCTTTCGCTGACCCAGCAGCTCAAGCAGGCCACGCAGGATCTGGAATACACAACGCTGCGGGCGCCTTTTTCCGGCGTCATCGCCAAAAAATACGTAAAGAATTACGAGCTGGTGCAGGCCCAGCAACCCGTTCTGAAGCTCGAAAACACCGACCGGCTTGATGTGGAGGTGGAAGTCCCCGAATTTGTCATTGCCCAGTTGCGGCATCAGGACAGAAAAAACATGCCTGCGCCTGTCGCCCGCTTTTCTGCCTTTCCTGGGCGGTCTTTCGAGCTGAGCCTTAAAGAATACCAGACATCTGCCAATCCGCAGACCCAGACCTATACCGTCACACTGACCATGCAGAGCCCCGACGACATACGGCTGCTGCCGGGCATGACCGCCGACGTGGAGGGCACCCTGCCCTTCGGCGGCGACATCGATGCCACATCGCTGCCGGTTGCCGCCGTGGTGGGCGGCGAAGACGACCGCTCCTACATATGGGTGCTGGACAAAGAAAGCATGACAGTATCACGCCGCGCCGTGGTTACGGGGGCCATACATGAAAACAAGGTGGCCATCACTCAGGGCCTTGAACCCGGCATGACGGTTGTAGCCGCCGGAGCAAACTATCTGCACGAAGGACAGAAAGTACGCATCCTCAACGGCAAGATCGGGGGCGGGCAATGAACATTGCGGAATTCTGCATCGGCAAGCGCACGGTAAGTCTTGTACTTACGCTGGCGCTGACCGTGGGCGGCATACTGGCCTATATGAAGATGGGCAGGCTGGAAGACCCTGCATTCACCATCAAGGATGCGCAGGTAATCACCACCTATCCGGGAGCCCTGCCCGCCGAGGTTGCGGAAGAAGTGACCGACGAGCTGGAAAGCGCCATCCAGCAGCTGGGGCAGCTCAAGCGCATCGAATCGGTATCCATGCCGGGCATGTCCATCATCACCGTGCGCATAAAAGACAAATACGGCCCCGAGCTGCTGCCGCAGGTGTGGGACGAACTGCGCCGCAAAGTCAACGACGCCAGAGCCAAACTGCCTCCCGGTGCGGGCGACCCGCTGGTGGTGGACGACTACGGCGACGTCTACGGTATTTTTCTGGCTGTGACGGCTGACGGTTTTTCCTACAAGGAACTTAACGACTATACGGATTTTCTGCGCAAGGAACTGCTCATGGTTCCCGACGTGGCCAAGGTCACACTGTGGGGCACTCAGCAGGAAGCCATATATGTGGAAATCTCGCGCGCACGCATGCGCAGCATGGGGGTTTCTCTCAATACCGTGTACGACGCGCTGAAGGAAAACAACCTTGTGGTCGATTCGGGCCACGTGCGCGCGGGCCCCGATTACGTACGCATTCATCCCACCGGCGAAATCCGTTCCGTGGAAGAGCTGGGCAATCTGTTCATCAACGACCCCGCCGCCCCGCGGCTGGTGTATCTGAAAGACATAGCCACCATACGGCGCGACTATGTGCAGCCGCCCACAACCATCATGCGCCACAACGGCAGAATGGCTGTGGCCGTGGGCATTTCGCTGGCTCCCGGCGGCAACATAGTCACACTGGGCGAACGCGTGGACAAGCGCCTTGCAGAACTGGACGGCGTGACCCCCGTGGGCATCAACATCGACAAAATATATTTCCAGCCGGACTATGTGACCAAGGCGGTGAACAACTTTGCCGTCAGCCTGCTGGAAGCCATTGCCATCGTCATCGGCGTGCTGATGATTTTCATGGGGCTGCGCAGCGGCATTCTCATCGGCGCCATTCTGCTCATCACCGTCTGCGGGTCGTTCATTTTCATGAAGATGATGGACATCGAACTGCAGCGCATATCGTTGGGGGCGCTTATTATCGCGCTGGGCATGCTGGTGGATAACGCCATCGTGGTCACCGAAGGAATGCTGATACGCATCCAGAAAGGAGACAACCGGCTGGAAGCGGCGCGCGACGTGGTAAAGCAGAACATCTGGCCGCTGCTGGGCGCCACCGTCATCGCCATCATGGCATTTTCGGCTATCGGCCTTTCAGAAGACAATACCGGAGAATACTGCGGCTCACTTTTCTGGGTGCTGCTCATCTCCCTCATGCTCAGCTGGGTCACAGCCATCACCATCACGCCGCTGTTCTGCGAAATGTTTCTCAAAGGCGGTGAAGACACTGCGAAAGATCCCTACGGGGGCATCATCTTCCGCAGCTACCGCGCCCTGCTGGACAAATGCCTCCATTACCGCTGGTTCACCGTCGGCACCATGGTTGTGCTGCTGGGGTTGTCCGTGGCCGGTTTCGGCCTGCTGGAACAGAGCTTTTTCCCGCCTTCAACCCAGCCGCAGTTTCTGCTCGACTACTGGAAGCCTGAAGGAACCGACATACGCACCACCAGTGCAGACATGCACCTGATGGAAGAAGCCCTGAAAAAAGACGACCGGGTGGCTTTTACCAGCAGCTTTGTGGGCGGCGGTGCCCCGCGTTTCATGCTTGTTTATGCACCGGAAAAAAAATACTCCAACTACGGGCAGATAATCGTCACCGTCAAAGATTACCGGCAGATTGATTCCATAATAGCAGATTACCGCCCCGAACTGGAGGAGCGGTTCCCCGCGGCGTTCTTTAAATTCAAGAAAATCCGTCTGGGCCCCGGCAGAGACGACCCCATCGAAGTGCGTTTCAGCGGGCCCGACCCCGAAGTTCTGCGACGGCTTTCGGTACAGGCGCAGGAACTGATACGCGCCAACCCCAATGCCCGCGGCATACGCGACAACTGGCGCCAGAAAGTCAAGCAGGTTGTCCCCGTGGTCAACGATGCCTCCGCCCGCAGGGCAGGCATCACACGTCCGGACATCGCCACCGCGCTGCGCACCGCATCATCCGGCACCACTGTGGGTATCTACCGCGAAGATGACACGCTTATTCCCATCATCGCGCGGCCGCCGGCGGACGAAATGAACGACGCATCGCGGCTTGCCGACGTGCAGGCGTGGAGCCCCACCGCCAAAGCCATGATTCCCGTGGGGCAGCTTGTCTCTTCGTTTGAAACCCGCATGGTCGACAACATCAGACAGTCACGCTTCCGCAAGCCGACCATCACGGTGGCGTGCGAGCAGGTTTCCGGCCAGCCCAGTGCACTGTTCAAAGAACTGCGGCCGGTGCTGGAATCCATGCCGCTGCCCCGCGGATACACACTGGAATGGGGCGGCGAGTATGAAGACAGCCGCGACGCACAGGCCGCGCTGTTCAGTTCCATACCGCCCACGCTGGCCATGATGGTGCTTATCACCGTCATGCTGTTCAACGCGCTGCGCCAGCCGCTTATCATCTGGCTTACCGTGCCGCTGGCTTTCATCGGCGTCACATGGGGGCTGCTGGCCGCCGGACAGCCATTCGGCTTCATGGCCCTGCTCGGATTCCTGAGCCTTTCCGGAATGCTCATTAAAAACGCCATCGTGCTGCTGGACGAAATAGACACCCAGATACGGTCCGGCAAAGACAGGTACCATGCCATTCTGGACTCTTCGGTCAGTCGTATGCGGCCGGTTCTCATGGCTGCCAGCACCACCGTGCTGGGCATGCTGCCGCTGCTTACCGATGCGTTTTTTGTGGCCATGGCGGTGACAATCATGGCAGGTCTCACCTTTGCCTCCATTCTCACCCTCATCGTAGTGCCGGTGCTGTACTCCATCTTCTTCCGCATCAGGGCGGCGTAACCGTACCCCGAACACCACTGCAGAGGCGGGCCTTACGGTCCGCCTTTTTTTGCCTTCCCAACGATGAGAGACTTTTTTTACACAGCGTATTGACCGGACAACCAGCCGGCGCTAATAGTTGCATCTGCAACAATCATTTTTTACGTCACCATGCCGCATATCATTCCGCACAAAGCAAAACCCCGGCCACTCTTACGCAGACCCCGACAACGCGCGGTTGCCCGACCGGCACAGGCCTGCCCCTGCGCCGAAGCCCCGCTGTACCGCAGCCGCAGAACCAGCATAGGCAGGGCCATCGCACTGGTTGCCCGCAAAATGAGAATGCGCCTCACAGAAACGCTGGCACAGCTGGATCTGGGAGCAGGACAATATCCTTTTGTCATCGCGCTGCTGCGCTACGGCGACTGTTCTCAGGAACAGCTGGCAGAGCTGACCGCCATGGACAAAAGTACCGCAGCGCGGGCACTGAAGGCGCTGGAACAGAAGGGTTTCATCACCCGGAAACCGGCCTGCGACAACAGGCGCATGAACATTGTGCACGCCACGTCAAAAGCGGCACGGCTGGAACACGAGATACACAGGCGTCTCAACGCCGTAAACAGCGAGCTGGCCGCCGGTCTTTCGGCCCGAGAACGCCGCCTGCTGCTGCGTCTGCTGCATATTCTGGAAGACAACACGCAGGCGTTCTCCACTCTGTAACCATCTACCCCTGCAGGCCCCATGCCCGATTTCATCCTTATACTGCTTCTGGCGGCTTTTCCCGCCCTGTCCACAGACATGTACCTTCCTGCCATCCCGACGCTGTGCACGCTGTGGAACATTCCGCTGGCTCAGGCCAACCTTTCTCTGGTGGTCTTTTTTGTCACGTTCAGCAGCTTTCTGCTTATCCACGGTCCGCTTTCCGACAGGTTCGGCAGGCGCCCCGTGCTGCTGTGGGGCATTCTGCTGTTCATTGCGGGCAGCCTGTTGTGCGCCGCATCGCAGTCCATAACCACGCTGGTGGCCGCCCGTGCGGTTCAGGCCGTGGGGGCCGCCGCGGCATCGGCACTCAGCTTTGCGCTGGCCAAAGACATGTACACCGGTGAGCAACGCAAAAAGTTGCTGGCGTACATCGGTGTCATTGTTCCGCTGTGTCCCATGGCTGCCCCCACCATCGGGGCGTTCATGCTGCAGCATGTTTCGTGGCGGGGCATCTTTGTGCTGCAGGGAGCGCTTGCCCTTTTTGCCCTGTACGGGGCATTCCGCCTGCGCGAACCGTTGACCAGCAAAGCAAGCGGAGGAGCGGCCGCGGCGCTTAAACGCTATGTCACCTTGTTCAGCAACGCGCCTTTCATGGTGTACGCGGTGGCCTTTGCCCTTCCCGGGCTGGCGTTTTTCGCCTTCATCGCCGGTTCTTCAAATATTTACATCAGCGGGTTCGGCAGTTCCGAGCAGCAATACGGCCTGTATTTCGCTTTCAACGCCTTCTCACTCATGCTCGGTTCTTTTCTCTGCTCACGGTTATGCGTCGGGCTTGCTTCACGCACCATACTGTTTGTCTCGTTCGTCGGCATGCTGCTTTCTGTGCTGGCCATGTTTGTCTTCGGAAACGAAACCCCGGTCAGCTTTGCGGTGACCATGTTCTGCTACACCATGTTTCTGGGCATGAGCCGCCCCATCAGCAATCATATGATTCTGGAACAGGTGGACCGCAACGCCGGCGCCGCCGCCTCGCTGGTCACGTTCTTCTTTTTTCTGTGCGGCGCCGTGGCCATGGAAACCATTTCGCTGCAATGGGACTCCAAACCCTTTGTCATTGCCGTGCTGGGCGGTGCCGGCACCGTCGCTGCACTGGGCGTCACACTGATGCTGCGCGGTCGCAGTGCCGAAAAACCTGCCACCTCCTGATACGGCAGTTCAGCTGCTCCGTTCATCCTGCAACACAAAGGCTGCCCCGGAACAACGTCCCGGAGCAGCCTTTTATTCATACCCGCAGCGGCGCCGCGGCAAAATCACCCAGCAGGGGTAAGCACAACATCAGCTATGACAGGTCTGTGATCGGAATCCACATCCGGCCCCACGCGGAACCAGCGGGCCTCGGCCCCGTTGCCGGCCAGCACTCTGTCTACAGCCAGCATGACCGGCAGCCCCCGCAGACTTTCAAAAAACGTCCACCCGTAACCGGTAAGCAGTACGGATGCATCGCTCATATCACTCCAGTATCTGCGAAAAATATAACTCTCGCGCGGCAGGTTGAAGTCACCCGCCACAATGACCGGCAGGACTGCCCGGTCCACCATGGCGCGGGCAAGCATTGAGGCCTCTTCACGCGCCCCTGTCTGCGCTTCAAGCATACCGGCTTTTTCCGGATTGATCAGTTTGCGCCTGTCCAGCAGATGCTGCAGTCCGTAGCGCGGGCTGGGCAGGTGCACGGCAAAAAAAGCCACCGGCCCCGCGGGAGTACGGATAACCGCCGGCAGCACCGTCTGCCGTTTCCACTTGTGCCCGGCCCTGTGCAGTTTCAGCGCTTCCCCCACCTGCAGCGGAAAACGCGAATACACGGCAATCTGACCGTCACGCTTCCCCTGCCAGCCTTCCGGCAGAGTAAGCCTGCGGTCCCCGATGTACTCCTGCACTGCCACCACATCCACATCGTACTCACGCACTACCCGCGACAGAGCTTCAAAATCAGCTTCTCCGACCCGCAGGTTGCAGGAAAGCACCCTGATACGCGCGCCTGACGGCACATCATTCTGTTCCTGCGCCACCTGAAATCCCATGACGGGACCGGCCAGCACCACGGCAGCAAAGCCCAGCGGAATCAAAAGCAGCCGGTGACGCAACACCGCCCACGGAAGCAGAACAAGCAGAGGCAGCCCCAGCATCCAGCGGGGACCGAACAGTAAAAGCGAAACAGGCCACCATCTGTCGGCAGCACCGTACAGCAACGCCCATGCCCCGCAGAGGCCGATACAATACATAAGGGTCAGCAGGGCCGGCAGGCCGGATGTTCTCTTCATGGTTTTCATCTACTGAAATTGTTGATCAAAAGTACAAAAAAGCAGGGCGTGCATGCGGAAACACGCTGCACCGGATGCAGGACACGCGCACCAGCCCGAAGCAAAAACAGCGCGAAACCGGCACCATATGCCGGTGAGAGTCCCCCCGCAAGTCCGCAACTTCAGGTAAAGCTGCAGCATGATGCCGCTGCCCCAGACAAATCCTGCCCCTGACAAACTCTGTCCCAGAAAAATCCTGTCTCAGACAAATCCTGCCCCAGACACCTGCGTGCCCCTGCCGCCTGCGGCCGTACTGTGCATTCCCGGCCGTCATATTTTTCCTGCTCCGGCCGGAGGTATCTGACAGATATGGCGGATATGGCGGATAAGGCGGGCCGGAGGGATATGGCGGGCCGGATGCCCCCCACAGGCATGTACAAGGCGCCTGCAGCCGGTACTACGCGGGCCGCTTAATGCACACTGCTCTACAGCTGCCTGATTATCCGCGCCGGATTGCCTGCCACCACCACATTGTCCGGCACGTCTCTGGTTACTACCGCGCCCGCGGCGACAACGGCGTTGCGGCCCACCTGCACACCGGGACAGATGACAGCTGCCCCGCCTATCCACGCATTGTCCCCCACGCTGATGGCAAGCCCCAGCTCCGGCCCTTCAAGCCGCTTGGCAGCATCTGCGGGGTGCGTTGCAGTATACAGCGACACAGACGGGCCGAACATGACATTGTCGCCGATGTGAACCGGTGCGGGATCCAGAATGATACAATTATAATTCATGAAGACATTGCAGCCTACGGTAATATTGAACCCGTAATCGCAATGAAACGGCGGCATAATCTGCAGACCTCCCCCGCTACCGCCCAACAGCTGCGCCAGCACACCGGCCGCATCCGCGGCATTGTCAGGATGCGCATGATTAAACGAGTGCAGCAGCCTGCGGCACGCCAGCCTCAGCGCTGTCAGCTCCGCGTCGCCGGCATTATACAACTGCCCCGCGATCATTTTTTCCTTTTCAGTCACATCCACCTCCGTCCGGCATCAATCCGGCCTCCAGCCACTGTCACTCTGATATACACACAAGGAAGAGCTGGAAATAACCACATGATATTCGGGCATATCGCAGTTTGCATGCAGCAGAACCGTTACAACAAAAAATGCAGGTGCCTGCTTGACAGCTTTCATTATCGATAATATATAATATCAAAACACAAAGGACACGACCATGAAAACGGTACAGGTAAAAAGGGAATCGCTCAAGGAGCAGGTCAGACGGATTTTACACGACAAAATAATCTCCGGTGAACTTGTACCCGGTGAACGCCTGAAAATAGTACCTATTTCCGAGGCTCTGCAGGTAAGTCAGGCACCGGTGCGCGAAGCCATTCAATGCCTGATAACCAGCGGCCATCTGGAGCATATCCCCAATGTCGGTGTTCGGGTACGCCAGTTTTCCACCGAAGAGGTGCGCGAGATATACGAAGTCAGGCAGGCCGTCGAAGTGGGAGCGCTGAAAAAGCTGCGTATGCTGCCGCAGGAGCTGGCAACCGCACTGACGCCTTTGCAGCAGAGCATGGAACAGGCATGTGCTGCCGGTGATTTTGACGGATACATCCGGTACAACAACCTCTTTCACAGGCAACTGGTTAAAGCGGCAAACAACAACCGCATGCTGCAGGTCTGGGATTCGCTGCATCTGCCGCAATACATGAAGCACACCCTCACCACCATGGGGGTGACGCTGGAAAAGGCCCTGCCACTGCATCCGCCCGTTATTGAAGCGCTGCGCCGTAACGAATTGCAGCAGGCGGTGGACGCGCTGGAACATCATTATCACGAACTGGCCTGACGCATACAAGATGTGCAGCGGGATTGCGACACAAGCACTTCACGTATTATCGATAATATAAAATATAAAACACAGGAACCGCCATGAAAATCTGCATCATCGCCCATATCGAAGCACGGGAATCATGCGCCGCCGCCCTGCAGAAAGAGCTGGAAATGCTGGCCGGCAGCTCGCAGACAGAAGAAGGCTGTCTGGTGTACCGGCTGCACAGCAGTACGGAAAACGCCGGACTTTTCTTCATGTACGAAGAGTGGCAGAGCCGCGACCATCTTGACCGGCACGAAGCCGCACCTTCCTTCCGTAACTTTCTTGCGGCAACACGCCCGCTTATCCGCCATATCCGCATTCATTCCATGAACCCTGTAAATTTCTGAAGGTACAGACCATGCTTAAAAAAGAAATCCTTGACGCATTCAGGTTTCGCCACGCCTGCAAAGAGTTTGACGAAGCCCGCACCATATCTGCAGAAGACTTCGATTTCCTTATGGAAACAGCCCGTCTTTCGCCCAGTTCCTTCGGCTTTGAGCCATGGCACTTTCTGGTGGTGCAAGACATGGCCGTTCGCGAAAAGTTCATTCCGTGCAGCTGGGGCGCCCGGAGACAATTGCCCACCGCAAGCCATGTGGTCTTCACTCTTGTCAAAAAGCCCTACTTCATGCGCTACGACAGCACCTACATCCAGACATTCATGAAAGACATCCAGAAGTTGCCTCCGGAGACAGCTGAAGTAAAAGGGGAATTTTTTAAAACGTTTCAGGAAAAAGACTTCAACCTGCTGGAGTCTGAACGCGCCCTTGCCGACTGGGCGGCACATCAGACGTATATCCCGCTGGCCAACATGATGACTGCCGCGGCGCTGATAGGCATAGACAGCTGCCCCATAGAAGGGTTCGACCGCGAACAGTTCGATGCGGTTCTTGCCGCAGAGCTGAACATAGATCTGCAGAAATACACCATCGGGCATATATGCGCCTTCGGCTACCGCAAACATGAGCCGCGCCCCAAGACACGCCAGCACATCACCGCAGTGACCACATGGATGCCGTCGTATTCCATCCACTCTTGTGTGGCGTGGTCATACAGGTGCCTGCCGCGTATGTAGCTGGCCAGCAGCTCCGCGTCGCCTAGCTCGTTACGCTGGCAATAGTCCAGCATGGTGGCCACGTCGGGCCGCTCAGGTCGCTGGGGTGGCAACTCGGCTTGCCATACGTCCAAACCTTCGGGCGCTTCTTCCCGTTCCGGGTTGAGCTTCTGCCCCTTGTCTTCTGCCTGCGCCGCACGCCAGCAGGCGTTGCGCTCTTCGGCTATCTCCTGCCGCACCTGTTCTGCCAGCGCGGCATAGTCCGGCACGCCCTCTGCGGTCATGGGCATACTGCGCGGCTGGCGCTGTTTCAGCGTGGCAGCAATCAGATCAACCCGCGGCGTAGGCGGCTGCTTTGCGCTTTGTGCCTTGCCGCCTTTGCCCGTGCTCCGCTTTGCCTGTTTACTCTTTGCACTGGCAGTTGCGGCCTTCGCTTTGACGGTCTCACTGCCGGCGTTTTCTAAACCTTGCGCCTTGGCATCTTGGCTGCGGCCCTTTCCTTTTTTGCCACCTGCAGGGCTGCTGCTGTCGGCCTCTTTCTGTGTGGCTCTGTCGTGCTCTGCATCGCGGCCCTGCCTTGCGGCCTCTGCCACTTTCGCGCTGGGCGTGTTCTTTGCCGGTCTGGTCTTGCGCCCGCCCGCGCTGCTGTTTTTCTTTGTGTCGGCGCTGCGGTCGTCATGCTGTTTACTCATGCCGCACCCCCATCTGCCCAAAAGCGGGCAAGGGCGCTGCCACGGCCCCGCACTGGCCGCACTGACTGCACTGGCTGCACTGGCCGCTCTGGCTGCACTGGCCGCTCTGACTGCACTGGCCGCTCTGGCTGCACCATTTTCATTTTTTCAAAAAAAATCAGACCCGACACCCGCAGACAAAACACGCCTGCCACGACCCCTGTTAATTGGGGGCCCCCGGAGGACCCGCGCACGTCAAGACACGCACCGGATGATACTGGCCCATTAATAGAGGTTCCCGTGCCCCCCTTTAAGGGGGAAAGGGGGGGGAAGGGGAACGGGTAGAGGTTCCCGTGCCCAATACAAGAAGGATGCGCCCCGCTCCGCGGGCCGCGCGAGTCGAATCCGAAAAGTGTGGGGAGCTAGTTAATTTGGCACATACGCCAGAGAGGCTTGCGTGTGCTTTTTCTTTAGCTAAAACGGACTATTAGTCGTATTTGACGTGTCGAATCGCGCGCAATGGCATTTGTGAAGAAAATATAAAAAAATGGAAAAAGCTGCGCAACTTTTGGCACAACTTTGGTTAAGAATAATAAAAAAGCAGGCGCTGTTTGGGCACCTGCTTTTTTTATTACCTAAGTGCGGCTCTAACGGGCCTCTCGACACCACCAAATAACGCGACCTATAACGCGAACGTTTTCCGCCAGGTCGCTCCCGCGTGGTATTTTTATATCTTGGTATCTTTTGTTTTTTGAACGGATGACGAGAGTGCCAGGCTCCATATCTAATTGTTTGACCATGATAGTCTCTTCGACGCCGACAGCAAATATGCCGCCGGCGATGACTTGGTTCTTACTCTGATCAATCAATACCATGTCCCCATCGCATATATCCGGCTCCATGCTGTCGCCTGAAACCTCCATCAGCACCATGTCATTCGCATTTCCCTTTGTGCGAATCCAGTCTTTACGAAACGCAAACTTACCGTTGCACTCCGTTTCCACTTCAAAGCTGCCGCCCCCCGCACTGAGACGAGCCTTCAAACGAGGAATCCAAACCGTTTCAACACCTTCCTTTGGTTGTTGGGGACAGCGATTCAGTGCCCTTTCATCAAAGGGCGCCGGCTCGTTGAGCTTCACCAAAGAAAGAGGATCACCAGCTTTCGCAATGCCGGATCGTGCATGCTCTATTGCCGTTCGTTCATGATCATACATAGGGCCGTGCCCTAACAGAAGCCACTCTAAGCGGACTCCAGTTTCTGAACAGATTTTTAGTGCCACATCTGTGTTGGGCAGATTTTCGTCCCGCTCGTAAAATCCAAGGGAACCCTTACTGATCTTGAGTTGCTTGGAGAAGGCATCCTGAGAGGTTGCGCCCCTTGCGGCTCTTATTCTTGAACCTAGCGTTTTCATGGGTAAATGTTCCGCGGATTAAGTCTTACTTTGTACAAAATTGCGCGCTGTGTACTAATTAGCTCTTTTGACTAGAAAAACAGCACGCAAGGCAGAAATCAAACCTTTACCCATTTTTCTGCTTGATATGGACAGTATTTTGACCTAAAAGAAGACATGGGCGGTTGATAAACGGAGATACAAGTTCAACCTCAGTTTACAGCCGCTCCATGCAACGGTCAACGTCCCATTTTTTACTAAATTTTGACGCCAAATGTGACTTTGATGGACGGAGAAATGAAGCAGCTTTCCCTCTTCGACAACGTGGCAAACAGGGTTGCCCTGCTAGACAGGGAAATCAAATCTGCCATGAACGAAGCCTGTAAGCATTTTTGTAGCCGCAACAGGGTTTCGCGTGAGGAGGTTGTTGACCGCATGAACGCACTGGCATTGCAGGCGGGCGTGCGTCTTACCGGTGGAAACGCCAAGCAGCTTTCAGATCAGATTCTGGCAAAGTGGTTATCTCCTTCATCCCCTGAACATATGCCTAGCCATCGTGCATTAGCTGTCTTTTGTGACGTTGTTGGCAGTCTTGAGCCTTTGGCGGTTCAGGCTGCCGTGCATGGTGGCACTGTGATTGATGAGTCGCAGAGGCTGCGTCTGGAGCAGGCGGAAGTTGAAGACCAGATCAAAGCGTTACAGCGTCGTAAAAAACAACTGGAGTCAATTCGATGATTGGGAATGCACATGCGGCAACCGGAGCCGGAATACACCGTCAGCCGTATCGGATCAGAGAATTTCTGGACGCACGCGGATTGTCAATGACTGATGTTGCACGACAGGTCGGGGTTAGCCCTCAGGCTGTTGCGGCAACGGTAAGAGGCAGACGCAATCACCGCAAGGTTCTGAAAGCCTTGCTGGAGATGGGATGCCCTGCAGATGTGCTGAGCTTGCCGGCGGATTTGCAACAGAGGAGCGTGGCATGAGCACCCAAAAGGTAGTCGCCAGTATTTGCCGCAATGGCATTGTCCGGATTGATACAAAGTGTGGTAATGGCGCAATCCCCCTGTGTTATGGGCCTATACCTGCCGTGACAAGTGTTGTGGGATTGCATTGTACCCTCTGCTACGACGGCAAGGGGTATAAATACAGTCCCGTTACGCTGGAGGCTGACGACAACAAAGCGTTGAAGATGGTTGTAGATTTATCCCGCGCAATGGCTGAGGGCGTTGCGTTCTATTCGCATCAGTCCCCGGAGTTTTGGACGGTTGATGGTTCTTAACAGTCAGGGCCGGAACTCACAACGCGAGAGTATTTATGACGATGTACAAGGACGCATACACCACCAAAGAGCTTATAGCTCATCTGAACCTGTCTCAAGCTAAGGGAGTGCTAGCCAAGGCTAAGCGCGAAGGCTGGCAGTCCCGGCCTCGTAAAGGGCGCGGGGGTGGCAACGAGTGGCTGGTGGAATCTATGCCAAAGGCCACTCGTCGGGCCATAGCTGCCGGCCTGCTGCGTATGCAAGACCCTGATTCCGGCAGAGTGCCAGCTGTGCCGGATGCTGCCGGAACCGGGCGCCGGGCGGGCATTGCCTCACGCCTTGGCAATCTTTCGGGCCTCAGCAAACGGCAGCGCGAAGTCGCAACTGCCAGACTGGCCTTTGTGCGTGAAGTTCATCGGCTGATGGGCGTTGTAGGAAAAGAAGCGGCCATACAGAGCCTTGTCAGCGCAGCGGCAGATGGCAGCCTTGCTTTGCATCTGCAACAGCTGGTTTCCGTAGCCAATGACAAGACCGGCAACGGTAAGGCAAAGCGCGGCATTTCACGCCGCAGGCTGTATGCGTGGTGCAGCGATTATGAACGCGGCGGCGAGGAAGCTCTGGCACCTAAGCACCGGCAGCCGGACTATACCGTACCGGACTGGGCACCGCTTTTTTTGAGCTTTTTTCAGCAACCGCAAAAGCCATCTATGGTGCAGGCTCATAAAGACCTGCTTGCCGCGTATGAAAGCGGCAAGCTGACCGGTAAGGCGCCCTCTCTGGATGCAGTGCGCCGCTGGGCCAAAAAAGTGGCACTGCCGGAGCTTTCACGGGGCCGGAAAACGGGCAATGCCCTGCTTTCCATGGCTCCATGCAAGCGGCGTTCAACAACGCATATGCTGCCCACAGATTGCTACACAGCCGACGGAACTACTTTTGATGCAGAGGTGCGCAACCCACTGAACGGCCGACCATTCAAGCCGGAAGTTACCCTGGTGCTGGATGTCGCCACGAGGCGGTGCGTTGGCATTTCGCTGAGCATGTCTGAAAACATGCAGAGCGTACTTGATGCGTTGCGCATGGCGTGCATGTTCGGTGGCATCCCTGCCATGTTTTATGCCGACAACGGCCCCGGTTACGACAATCTGCAACTGTCGACCGAGGGGACGGGCATTCTTACCCGACTGGGTATTGAGCGGGCTGCATCCTTACCCGGTCGCCCGCAGGGCAAAGGGCTGATGGAACGGGCTGTGGGCACCATCTGCGAGCCTGTGGCCAAACGCCTGCCGTCATGCACGCATAGTGACATGGACAAGGACGCAGCGAAGAAGGTGTACAAAATCACCAGAGAAGCCTTGAAGCGTAAGGTGCAGACAGCGTTCTTGCCCAGCTGGGAAGACTTTAAGGAGCTGATGCTTGAACGTGTTGTGGAATATAACGCCACACCGCACCGTGCGCTGCCTAAAATAACAGATGAAACAGGCCGCCGGAGACATATGTCGCCTGACGAGTGCTGGGAACACCACGTGCAAAACGGCTTTGAACCGGTGCGCGTGCCCGAAGATATGAAGGATGAGCTGGAAGACACCTGCGTGCGGCGTGATGATTACAGTTCTATGCGCGCCGAGGTCATGTCCCGGCTGGAGCGCATGGATGCCAAACTTGACCGGTTGATAGAACGCGACGGAGCCAGAAATGCACGATGAGAAGCCTACGGAAGCACGAACACAGGAGCTGATGCTGCTGGAGCGTATGGACGCCAAACTTGATGCACTGGATAAGCGTATGGATGGCATGGACAGGCGTGCGGCCAGTGCCGGGGCAGTGGCAGGGGGTGTTGCCGGCGGTATTACCGGTGCCCTTGTAGCTTCCAGTATCGCCTACATTAAAGCAACACTTGGATGGTAACCCATGGCCCACGCGGAAGAAACGCGCCGTGCGGTGCGTAGCGCCTATATTTATGACCAGCTGCCGTTAGAGCGTGCGGCAGTTGCGGGCGGGGTGCCTGCGTCCACAGCCGCCCGCTGGAAGCGTAAAGCCAAGGCCGAAGGCGACGACTGGGACAAGGCCCGCCTTGCCTGTGCCCTCATGTCCGGCGCTACCGGCGGTGTGGAAAGTGTCACCCGCCAGATGCTTGCCGACTATCTGGTGCAGCACAAAGCATTAATAGATCAATTACGTGATGATACGGACAGTGAGCTAAGCGCCGCACAAAAGGCGGATATACTGGCCAGCCTTGCCGACAGCTTTAACAAAACCGTATCCGCCTGCCGCAAGGTTATGCCTGAAACAAATGAACTGGCCATCGCTTTGGAAGTGCCCGCCATTATTGAGGCTGTAACCGGCATCAAACTGGCAGTTGCCGCACCGCGTGGCGAGGCGAAAAGCACCTATGTGGCGCTGTTTTTTGTACTGTGGTGCGTTGTTACCCAGCGTAAGCACTATATTTTGTTGATAGCTGACGCGCTGACGCAGGCCGCCGCCCTGCTGGAAGCTGTCAAGGTTGAGCTGGAAGCGAATCCGCGGCTAGCCATGGACTTTGCAGAGGCCTGCGGGCGCGGCCGTGTGTGGAACGAAGCGACCACAGTAACCGCCGGTAATATCAAACTGCAGGCTCTGGGCGCCGGCAAGCGTATGCGCGGGCTGCGTCATGGCCCGTACCGGCCTGATCTGGCCATTCTGGACGATCTGGAAAACGACGAGAACGTACAGAAACCCGAGCAACGCGACAAGCTGCAGGGCTGGCTGCAGCGTACTGTCTTATCGCTGGGACCAGCCGACGACAGCATGGATGTTATCTATGTGGGTACCATCCTGCACTATGACAGCGTGCTTGCCCGCACCATGAAAAAGCCCATGTGGCGGTCCAAAGCCTTTCGCGCCATCGTCACCTGGCCTGAACGCATGGACTTGTGGGACAAGTGGGAAAACCTGCTGCAGGCGGAAGGTCAGGAGTCCGCCGACCGTTTTTACAACGAGAACACACAGGCCATGCAGCGCGGTGCGGTGGTGTCGTGGCCGGCCATGCGTCCGCTGTACAAGCTGATGCTCAAACGGGCAGAAGACCATAGCGCCTTTGATGCCGAACAGCAGAACGATCCGCTTTCTTCCGACAGCGCCCCTTTTGCCGCCTGTATTGCCTTCTGGGTGGACAGGCGCAGCGACTGGCTGCTGTTCGGCGCGGTGGACCCATCACTGGGCAAGCATGGTGCCGGCCGTGACCCATCGGCCATTCTGGTAGGCGGATTCAACCGTGCCAGCATGACGCTGGATGTGGTGGAAGCCCTTATCCGCAAGCGGCATCCCGACAGGATAATCGAAGACATTATTGCCATTCATCTGCAGTACCGCTGCCTGATGTGGGCGGTAGAGGCTGTGCAGTTTCAGGAATTTTTTGCGCATGTCCTGACCCAGCGCGCAGCGGAAAGGGGGATTCCCCTGCCTGTCCGGCCCATCACCAACAGTACCGACAAACTGCTGCGCATTGAAACGCTGCAGCCCTATATGGCTCAGGGGCGCATCAGAGTGCATTCCAGCCAGAATACGCTGATTGACCAGTTACGGCACTTTCCCAAAGCAGATCACGATGACGGCCCGGATGCCCTTGAAATGCTCTGGCGTCTGGCATCGGGCGGTTTTGTAAGCTTGAGGGACGCTTTTGAAGCCGTTCCGCAGGCGAATGCCTTCAGGGGAATGTCTGACATCGAGGAGGATTCCCGTGGTTTCTTTTAATGACCTTATGCAAGCTGCACGCGGCTTTGTGCGTTCGGCACTGGCCAAGGGGCTGCAGCAGACCGATGGATACTCCGCCGTCGGCACGCTGGAAGTGCTGAACAAATGGGCCAACCTGACACACGGGCTGACGCCTGCACGCCTGCGCACCATACTGCAGTCGGCCGATGAAGGTGAAATACTGGAGCAGCACAAACTGTTTGCCGATATGGAAGACCGTTGCGACCATCTGGCGGCAGAGTTGTCCAAGCGCAAGCGCGCTCTCCTGACGCTGGACTGGGACATTCAGCCGGGGCGTGCAGGAGATGCCAAGGCGGAACGGGTAGCGGAAGCGGTTAAAGAACAGTTTGAAGCCCTCAGCAATGTGGAAGACCTGATGCTGGATATGGCTGACGCCATAGGCCACGGCTTTGCCGCGCTTGAAATCGAATGGGGCCGCGAAGGATCGCTGCACCTGCCGCAGGCTTTTCATTTCCGCCCGCAGACGTGGTTTCAGACGCACCCGAATAATTTGAACAGCCTCCGGCTGCGTGATGGCACATCAGAAGGCGCAGAGCTTCTCCCCTTCGGCTGGGTGCTGCATGTGCACCGTTCACGTTCCGGCTGGCTGCCCCGTGCCGGTCTGTTCCGTGTACTGGCGTGGAGCTTTCTGCTGCGTGAATATGCACTGTCCGCCCATGCCGCATATGTTGACGTGCATGGCCTGCCGTTCCGCCTGGGCAAATACCCCCCCGGCAGCAGCAAGGAAGATAAAGCCGCTTTGCGTCGGGCGCTGCAGTATCTGGGGCGCGATGCTTCCGGCATTATTCCTCAGGGGATGGAAATCCTGTTTGAAACGCCGGCCAACAGCAGCCATGATCATTTCGGGGCGCTGGCAGACCGCTGCGAACGCGGCATGAGCAAAGCCATTCTGGGGGGCACGCTGACCAGTCAGGCCGACGGAAAAACCAGCACCAATGCCCTGGGCAACGTGCATAACGAAATCAGGCATGACCTGCTGATCTCCGATGCGCTGCAGCTGGCCGGTACGTTGACGCGTCAGGTGCTGGCGCCGCTGGCCATCCTCAACAGCGGTGTAAACGACCCGCGTCTGCTGCCGTGGTTCCGCTTTGATACGCGTGAGGCAGAAGACTTGACCCAGTATGCCGATGCGCTGCCGAAGCTCGCTGCGGTCATGCGCATTCCGGCGTCATGGGTGCATGAAAAACTTAAAATTCCTGTGGCCGGCAAGGATGAAGACATTCTTATGCCTGTTGCGCCTGCAGCCAGCCCCGCAGTGCCTGCAGCTCTGGCAGCGTTGTCTGCTGTTGCAGCACCGGCAGGTGGTGATGCCTACCCCGACCAGACTGCGGTGGACGCTGTTCCCGTGCCGGATAAAGAGCTGCATAAGGCTATGGAAGCCATGCTGGCCCCCTTGATGGATGAGGTGCGGCAGGGAGCTGACCCCGCTGATCTGCTCGGAAGACTGGGGGAACTGTATCCGCAGATGGACGGCGGGCAGCTGGAAGACTTGCTGGCGCGGGCCTTGTTTGTGGCCGAAGTGTGGGGCAGCCTCAGTGCCTCTGACGAACAGCGTCCGGACTCATAGTATGCCGCAGCCTGTGAACCTTTCTTATGCCATCGGCCTGCCGCCCGCCGATGCCATCGCCTACTTTGAATCAAAGGGCTATGCCGTAACTGCCAACTGGCATGAGATGTGGCAGCAGGCCCATGCCCGTGCGTTTACCGTGGCCGGTGTGGCAAAGCTGGATGTGCTGGAAGATATACGCAATGCCCTTGCGGTAAAATTGCGCGAAGGCAAAAGCGAGCGCTGGTTCATGCAGCAGCTGGAACCCGTATTGCGCAAAAAAGGCTGGTGGGGCAAACGGCTGGAACAAGGCGCGGACGGTACCCCGCGTGTCGTGCGCATGGGCAGTCCGGCACGGCTGCGGCTTATCTTTCGTCAGAATGTACAGACAGCATACATGGCCGGCCGGTACAGACAGCAGCGGCAAAATGCTGCTGCCCGCCCGTACTGGCAGTATGTGGCGGTGCTGGATGCGAAAACGCGCCCGGCGCACAGCGCCCTGCACGGCAGAGTGTTTGCCCATGATGATGCCTTTTGGGGCAGCCATTACCCGCCTAACGGCTGGGGGTGCCGTTGCCGCGTGCGGACGTTGTCCGGCCATCGCCTGCAGCGCGAGGGCCTGCAGGTGGAAAGCAGCGCGGGCCGTATGGTCACCAGACAGCAGCAGGTCACAGACTCCCGCACCGGCGAGGTACATAACCGCGAAGTCACAGGATACCGCCTGCCCGGCACGGCAACCCGCAAAGGCGGCGAAGAAGCTGTTGCCTGGACAGACTTAGGCTTTTCGTACAACGCCGGTGCCGCCGGTATGGAACATATGCTGGCACAGGCAGTGCAAAAGCTTGAAGCCGCCAGCCACCCTGCAGCAGCCGCCACAGTGCGCCACCTGACAGCCGGACCGGCTTTTGCGCAATGGCAGGCCGCGCCGCAGGGCAGTTTTCCTGTTGCAAAGCTGGCACCGCACCACGCGGAACAGCTGGATACGGGCGCCACGGTTGCACGGCTTTCATCTGAGACATATGCAAAACAGCGTAGTCAGCATCCGGAACTGCAGCAGGCCGATTACGCCCGCATACAGGATGTGGTGGAGCGGGGAGAAGTTGTCCGGCAAAATCCGCAGAAACTGCTGTTCTTTATGGATGACCCGCAAGGGTATGTAACAGTGGTCAAAGCCACCCGCAAAAAAGACGAGCTGTATGTGGTCAGCTTCTGGCGGCTGAGCGCCGATGACGCAGGCAGGCAGCGCATTATCCGGCAGCTGCGGGCAAAGGATAAGGGCGGGAAAGAAGGCAGGTAAAAAAGGGAGCGGACGGTGGGGCCTGCCACCCGCAAACGCGGAAACCCCACAAAGCGCTCCGGACAAAAAAGCCCGTGCTACGGCAGGCAGAATATCACCGTGTCACATCCGCTCATCTGTATAGGGGAGAATAGCCATGATTGAAATCACGGTCAATCTGGACGCGTTAGAAAAGCAGCTCGCCAGACTGGCAGACCTGGGCCGCGACATGAGTCCCGTTACCATGCAGCTGGCCGGCATTCTGGCAGACGCCTCGGAACGGGCCTTTGCAGAAGAACGCGACCCCGTCAGCGGCGAAGCATGGCATCCGCTTTCGCCGGTCACCATAGGCCAACGCGCAAAAACAGGACATGAAGACAGCCCCATCCTGCAGGTGCGGGGCCTGCTGGCAGCCAGCATCCAGACAGCGTACGGCCCGGACTTCGCCGTGGCAGGCACCAACGAACCCCACGCCCGTACGCACCAGTTCGGCGCTCTGCGCGGTGCCCATGGCCGCACCGGGCGCGGCGGTCCTATACCATGGGGCACAGTTGTGCCCCGCCCGTTTCTGGGTATCGGGCCGGATGATGAAGAAGAAATTATGGGAGTGCTTCGTGACAATGTACGAAAAGCACTTGGCGGCGATTAGAGCGAAGATATTGCCGCTTGCGGACATCGGTCTGCAAACAGGCGGCTTCGCAAAATCTAACGCAGGGCTAACGCCCTTTGCCAAGGGATTATCCAGCGACAAAGAAAGTACTCCTACCTTCTGAACCCCTTCCACCTGTCCTGACCATCCGTGCCCCCGTATATCGGGGGCATGACGCATTTATCCACCAGACATACCGCATACCCTGCCGCCAGTCTTGCGGTGCCGCTGTCACAAGGCGGTGCCGGGCACTCTGATCTGCCGGAAATGCTATCGCAAAAAGAGCTGCCGGCGGGCTGCAACATCCAGTTGTTTCCGGAAGGCCGCTTTGCCGCGCGTGACGGCCGCCCTGCCACCATTACAGAAGGCAGGCTCACCCACTGGCAGATGGATGCCTCCATTGCCGAAGCCATCATCGCAGCCGCAGAGGCCCGCGAAACACCCATTGTCATAGATTACGAGCATCAGTCTCTGAACGCCCGTGCCAACGGGCAGCCCGCGCCCGCTTCCGGCTGGCTGCAGCGGCTTGTCTATGTGGCCGGCAAAGGTCTGTTCGCCTCCGTCAGCTGGACGGATAAGGCGCGCGGCTACATTGATGCCGGCGAATACAAATACATATCCCCGTACTTTTCTTTTGATCCCGAAACCGGCGCCGTGCTGGCGCTGATCAACGCGGCCCTGACCAACACCCCCGCGCTGGACGGCTTAGACGCCGTGGCGCTGGCGCTGGGCAATGTGCACGCGGCCTCTGCGCACGTACAGGCCGCACAGACAACAGAACAGGAGACAACCATGGATGAACTACTGGAACGCCTGCGCTGGATGCTCAACTTGCCGGTAACGGCAACAGCAGCCGACATCACGGCGCAGCTGGACAAGCTCAAAGACATGCTGGGGGCAAGCGATGCGGCAGCAGCGTCGGACCAGCCCGGGGGCACCCCCGTAAGCCTGCTGGACGTGTTGCAGCACAAAGACAGCCAGATTGCGGCGCTGACGCAGCAGGCCGCAACCCCTGACCCTGCCAGGTTTGCACCCGTAGCGGCCCTCACCGCATTGCAGCAGGCCAACGCGGCATTGAAAAACCGTGTTGCCGAGCTTGAAACCAGCAGCATTGAGAACGCGCTGAATGCGGAAATCGACGCCGCGCTCAGCGACGGAAGGCTGAACAAGGCTGTGGAGGGCTGGGCACGCGGCCTGGCCAAGGATGCCCCCGACACACTGCGTACCTTCCTGAGCAGCGCCGTGCCTGTGGCGGCCCTTGGGGCCATGCAGACCGGCGGCGTACCGCCCGCCGGTACGCAGGACTCCAGCGCGGCCCTGACGGCAGAAGAAGATTACGTCATCAACCAGCTCGGGATTACGCCCGAGGAATACCACGCCGCAAAAAGCGGTAAAGGAAACTAGCCATGGCCATTGTCACAAATGCTTTGCTTGCCAACCTGCGTACCGGCTTTGTCGCGGCCTACCAGCGCGGCCTGTCCAGAGCGCAGCCCATGTGGTCGCAGGTCGCAACGCGTATCCCCAGCAGCAACGCGCAAAACACCTACGGCTGGCTGGGGCAGTTTCCCAAGCTGCGTGAATGGGTGGGCGACCGTGTTTTCCGCAACATGAAGGAAGAAGGTTACGCCATTGTCAACAAGCTGTTTGAAGGCACTGTGGGCGTAACCCGCACCGCCATTGAGGACGACCAGCTGGGCATCTATACCCCGCTGTTTGAAGAGATGGGCTACGGGGCGGCCACGCATCCCGACGAGCTGGTTTTCGGCCTGCTGAAAAACGGTCACACAACCAACTGCTTTGACGGGCAGTCCTTCTTTGACACCGACCACCCCGTCTATGCCGAAGTGGACGGCACCGGTGCCGTTTCTCTGGTCAGCAACAATCTGGTGCCCGCAGCGGATGCCGGACCCGCCTGGTTCCTGCTCGATGTATCCCGCCCGCTCAAGCCGCTGATCTTTCAGGAACGTACCAAGCCCGAGCTGCAGGTCATTACCAACGCCGACAATGAACATGTCTTTATCAAAGACGAAATTCCTTACGGCGTGCGGTATCGCTGCAATGCCGGTTTCGGGTTCTGGCAGATGGCCGTACGCAGCCAGCATGCGCTTAACGCCGACAGCTTTGAGCAGGCTCTGCAAGCTCTGCAGACCATGAAGGCGGACGGCGGGCGGCCTCTGGGCCTCGGCACCGGCGGCAAAAACACGTTGCTGCTGGTCGTACCGTCCACCCTGAACGGCGCGGCCCGCAAAGTCATAGGCGTTTCCGAGCTGCCCGGCGGCGGCACCAACCCCTGGTACGATGCCGCAACTATCCGTTCCATCCCGTGGCTGCTGTAGGAGGACACATGCGGTATCTCGTACGCACTACTCAAGGTATAGGCCGTCGCTTTCGGGCCGGCCTGTGCTTTGGGCCTGAACCGGAAACGGTGGACGGCGATGCGCTGCAGCAAAGTCAGCTGCAGGCTCTGCAGAGTGACCCTTATCTGCAGGTTACTCCACTTGGCACAGCAGATGCCGGAAAAGAGGAAACAAAGGCCGCGGTGCCTGAACTGCCTCTTGATGTGGTGCCCGAAGCAGAACCTGAACCCGAAGCGGAGAAAGCTGCTTCCGGGAAGAAATCGGGGAAAAACAAAAAGTAATGTCATATGCCACCATTGACCATCTGATAGCAGCGTTCGGGCTGGACGAGGTGATAGCCGTCACTGATCGCGCCCAGTCAGGAGAACCGGATACCGCTGTTGCGCTGGGGGCCTTGGAGGAGGCCTCCAGCGAAGCGGACAGCTATCTGTCTGTGCGCTATGCGCTGCCGCTGCAGGCTGTTCCGCCGGTGCTGCGTACTGCGGTATGCGACATCGCGCTGTACAGGCTTACCGGCGGCCCCGCCACCCAGACCGAGGTCATAGCCACCCGCTACAAGGCTGCGGTGGCGTGGCTGCGCGATGTTGCCTCAGGCAGGGCTTCACTGCCCGAGGTCACCCCGCCGGAGCAGGAACAGGCAGACGGCGTGGACATATACACGGGCACGCGCGGCTGGCTGGCCTGACGCTACAGGAGCAACCATGCAGACAACCATTGCCGCCATAGAAGATGCAATAGCGGGCCGTATCAGTCAGGCTGCTCTGCCGTACCTGCGTACGGTCGGCACCTACGGCGGCCAGCTGGACGGTGTGGCCTCTCATATCGTGCAGGCTCTGCCGGCCATATGGGTGGCGTTTCAGGGTGCCGGGCAACCGGCACCGGCAGGCACTTCGCATGATGTATGGCATGTGCCCGCCACGTGGGTTGTGCTGGCCGTCTCGCGCTCGTTGCGCGGCGAAGCCGCCGGACGCAAGGGCGACGGTGCAACCCCCGGCACGTATCAGATGCTGCACGACGTAACGGCGTTGCTTCTGGGGCAGGACTTTGAAGACCAGGGGCTGGAGATATCACCGCTCCGGCCGGGCAGGGTGCGCAGCCTGTTCAATGGCCGTCTGCAGTCCAGTGCCATCAGCGTCTATTCGCAGGAATGGCACACCCGTTATGCACTGCGTGCTCCGCTGCAGCCCCTTGCACCGGATGGCGAAGGCACCCCGCCGCATGATCTGTGCGGCATTGACCTGCGGTATCATCTGCATCCGGACGACGGGCGGGCAGATGCCAGTGATTCCGTTACCTTTCAGCAGGAGTAAACCATGCTTGTACAGGCAGTCCGAGGCGTGCGTGTTCCCGCGGAAGATACCCCGCGCCGCCACATAGACGACAGTGCACCGGTGGAGGTGCCCGATACAGCGTACTATCGCCGCCGCATGGCGGATGGCGATCTGGTGGAAGTTGCAGATGTCAAATCCGCCGCTTCCGTCCCCAAAACCGTCAGCAAGGAGGCCCGCCGTGGCAAGTCCTAACGTCAGTTTCGACACCTTGCCCGCTTCCATCCGCAAGCCGGGCAAGTACATAGAGTTTAACACCCGTCTTGCTGTACGCACGCTGCCGGCCAACACGCAGCGCGTGCTTATTGTGGCGCAAAGTACGGCACAGGGTGCCCAGCCCGCCGGTCAGCCCGTGGCCGTGTTTTCAGATGATGAAGCCCGCATTCTGTTCGGCACCGGCAGCATTGCCCACGCCATGGTAAAAGCGGCCATTGTCAGCAACCCGTACCTGCAGATCGATGTGCTGCCTGTTGCCGATGATGCCGCCGGTATTGCCGCCAGCGGTACGGTTACTGTCACGGGCACAGCCGCCAGTGCGGGCGTTGTCAGTCTGGCTGTGGCCGACAGCAGTGTACGCATTGCCGTGGCAAAAGGTGATGCCGCTGCCGCCGTGGCCGCCGCGTTGGCAGCGGCCGTCAACGCACGTGCGGAACTGCCCGTAACGGCCACCGCGCAGACAGGCACCGTCACCCTGACAGCCCGCAACAAAGGCACGCTGGGCAACCGTATTCCGCTGGCCCTCAGCGAGACTGCAGACGGAGTGGCAGCGGAAATCGCGGCCATGAGCGGCGGTCAGGCCGACCCCGATATCACCGCTGCACTGGCTGCCGTATTCGGCGGGGGGCACCACATCATTGTCAGCCCCTACACGGATCAGGAAAACCTGACAGCCTTGCGCACGCACCTTGATGCCGTTTCCCACGCACTGGAACAGCGCGGCGCCATAGGTGTGTGCGGCCTTACCGGCACTCTGGCACAGGCCACCACGCTGGCCGGCCAGATTAACTCCGGCCGTATAACCATGGCCCTGCTGCCCGGTACGGAAAGTACTTCATGGCAAGTGGCAGCGGCCTATGCCGCGCAGATTGCGGGAGAAGAAGACCCCGCGCGGCCCCTCAACACCTTGCCGCTTACCGGCATTGTTGCGCCGCCTGTGCCGCGGCGCCTCAGCCGTATGGAGCAGGAAACAGCCCTGCATAACGGCATCACCCCGCTGGAAGTGGCGCCGGGTGAAATCGTGCGCATTGTACGCAGCGTCAGCACGTATACGCTGGACCCCCAGGGCATAGACGACATCGCACTGCTTGATGTGACCACCATCCGTACCCTTGACTATGTGCGCAAGGCCGTGCGCGAACGCATCAGTCTGCGCTTTCCGCGTGAAAAGCTGTCCGCCCGCACAGCGCCCAAAGTGCGCAGCGAGATTCTGGACGTGCTGGTCAAGATGGAAGAGCTGGAAATTGTGGAGGAAGTGGAAGCCAACAAGTCCGGCGTCATCGTGGAACGCGATAGTCAGGACCCCAACAGGCTTAACGCCAAAATTCCGGTGGACGTGGTCAACGGCCTGCATGTGTTTGCCGGACGCATCGACCTACTGCTGTAACGGCGGAGTGCTCCACTATAGCAGCAGAGAGCGCTGCTGTTCTGCGTTGTTACCGCTAGCGGCAGCGCTCTTTCCTATGGCTTTAGTTTTTTATAAAAAACGGATATAGATTGACCAAAAGCCATTGGAGAAAAAGTAGATGAGTAACGTGTTGTGCTTTGATCTTTATCGTTATCAGATAATTCCTATTGCACGCGAATTTCAGTTGCACTTAGACCGTGAGGTTGACTACGAAAAAGTCATTCGCCAAAAGAATTCGCATTTTGCTGAGGCGTTAATAGCTGCAACGTTTCGATATAAACGTCAGTTGCTTGTACATTCTCTTGATGTAATTACTCCATCAGAAAATTTTTTACTAACCATTGCAAGGGAAAAACAGGTATCGAGATATACTGAAGATTTTAAAAAAGAACAAATTGAAAGTTTCCCGCCTACGAGAATTTTCATTATAAACAGAAGTGACGTTCAAATATGTGCTGTAGAGAGAAATATGTACTTTTCTCATACCGATGTGATTGTTAATAAAATAATTGCACCCGAAATAAACCGTTATCTTAAAAAAAACTATTTAACTGCGAAGTTTAGTGCAATAACCGATAAAAATTCGTTCTGGGATTTTGCAAAAAAAAATGAAGGTAAAGTGACATCTATCGAGTTCCATTTGGTTACTCCAAACATGTCAAACATGTCTGCAATGTTGTCAGAAGAGCTAAAGAGTGTGGCAAAAGGAACTCGTGCAGCCACAACGAATGTAAAATTAAAGTCCGAACATAAAAATTACCTCGAAGTTTCAAGGGAAAACAAGCAACTTGCGGATATAGTGAATTATGCAGCTCAAGGCGGTGGAGATGTTTTTGTTAAAATTACTGGGAAAAAAGCCAGATTCGTTTTAGGGGAAAATCAAGTAACGATTGATATTCCTTCAAGTTCTATTGACTCTGAAAGCCGTGAACAGTTGCCGAAACAAATAAGCGAATATGTAAATGGCTACTTTAGGTAGATATACTCTTTTTGCAATAGTTGCATTGATCATCTCTCTTTTTTCAATGTATGCAAAGAGTGATTTTATAGAAAAAATTCTCATCAAAAATTCCTTTGAAGTATCAATAACGTTGTTTGCGATATTTATTTCATTAGCTTCAATTCTTGCGACACAAATAAAAATTCTACATAAAGTTTGCCCAGTAGATATTAAAAAAATTTCACGCACCATGCATGGAGCAATGCTAGAGTTTATCATTGTTATTGTTTTTACATTGGTGATAAATATAATCCATAGTGGCGAGTTGTTTAGTATAGAGTCAAATATAGTCTTTAAGGTAACAATAGATGTTTTATTTGTGGAAGCTATGTTTGTACAACTGTGGATTATATATGATTTTTTAAAATCTATATTAACAATTATACAATTTGAAGATAGTTAATATATACTGAATAGCTTCATGCAGCTTAGCCCTCGCATCATAGATATATATGGTGCGAGGGCTTTCATTTTTACAGTAAAGGAGCATCCAGATGGCTTTGAAA
This sequence comes from Oleidesulfovibrio alaskensis DSM 16109, assembly GCF_000482745.1. Taxonomy (NCBI): domain Bacteria; kingdom Pseudomonadati; phylum Thermodesulfobacteriota; class Desulfovibrionia; order Desulfovibrionales; family Desulfovibrionaceae; genus Oleidesulfovibrio; species Oleidesulfovibrio alaskensis. The sequence goes on from NZ_AXWQ01000006.1 coordinate 333,804, forward strand.
GAATATTTAGGCGCAATTGTACTGGAAGTGGACGGACAGGAATACGAAGTTGAATCCGTGGACATCAGCCATAAGAGCGGCCGCAAGCTGGTAAAAACCATGAACCGCACAGGCCGCGCCAGCGGCTATTCCGAAGGTGTTCATGAATTTTCGCTGCGTGTGACTGCGCCCGTGCCCAAAGAAGGCGCCCCCGACTGGGACAACATTGTCGGCGCAAAGCTGACCATTTATCCCGTATCAGCCGGTGGCAGGCGCGAATCCTACCTTGACTGCGTCAGCATGGAAGATTCGCGCAAATACAGCGTGGATAACGAGGCTAAGGTGGACGTCACGCTGGCCGCTCTGGACAGAATCGAAGAATAACCCCCAAGGAGCCAGACATGACACACCCCGCACAAACGCCCGGCGCACCGGACAGCCAGTCCGGTCCCGGCATCGTAGAAGGTCGCACCGTTATCCAGCCGGTACCCCCGCCTCTGGGGGCGCACCGCGGTGCCCTGACAGAACGGGGCACCCTGACCATAGGCTACCGTGACGAATCCGGCACATGGCATAAGGATTTTGAAATCCGTCTGCCTACCATGCTGGATGTGGAAGTGGCCATGGCACAAGCCGGCGAAGGCGCATCGCTGGCCGCCATAACCCGCCACACATGGGCACGCACGCTGGTGCGCATAGGCACTGTGACCCACATAACCGCCGATATGCTGGCCTCGCTGGCCGATACGGAATACGGCGTGCTGCTGGCCGCGGAAGAAGCGCTGCGAAAAAAGCTGAAAGCCGCGAGCGCCACCTTGCCCGGATAAGGCAGGCCCAGCTGGTTCTGGTGCGTCATGGCTTTGCCTATGCCGAGGTGCAGGCCATGACGCAGCCGGAGATGCTGCATTTTATCGAGCTGCTCGGCGGCAGAAAAACAGGCGAACCGGCGGGGACCCGCAGAGTGGTAAACCGGCGGCTGGTCCCGAAAAATAAACACATCAGCAAGTAATGATACTCAGATGAGGTGCCCATGTCCGGTATGGATGTACAGATAGCCTTGCGCCTGCGGGACAATATGAGCACGCAGGCAAGGCGTGCCCTTGACGAGGTTGCGCGCGGCGCAGGCAAGGCTTCTGACGCGGCACATACGCTTGCACGGGCCACAGCTTCAGCAGACAGGCAGGGCTTTTCGCGTCTTGTACACGGCCTGCGCACGGTGGACAGCCTGAGCCGCAGGGCGGAAAACAGCATGAAAGCTCTGGGCCGCACCGCTGCCGGTGTGGCCCGGTCCACCGCACAGCTGGGTGCAGGGCTGGCCGCCGGAGCCTATGTCGGGCAGCGGGCACTGGCCCGGCCCGTAGATTTTGAACTGCGCATGGCCCGTATGGCAAACACGGCGTATGCAGACCGCGATGCCGCAGGACGCAGTGCGGGCATGGCGGAATTGGCAAAAGTCGTGGATATGGCCGCCCGGCTGGGCGGCAACCGCGAACAGGCTGCTGAGGCACTGGACGCCATGCTGGCGTCCGGTGCTCTGGAAACCGGTGTGGCCATGCGTCTGCTGCCGGTGCTGCAGCGATACGCACAGGCCTCCGGCGCGGCCTCTACAGAGCTGGCAGACATTGTCATCCGCGGTGTCCAACAGGGCTTTTTTTCACCCGATCAGGCACCGGCAGCACTGGATAAAGCCATTGTGGCAGGTCAGCAGGGCGGGTTCGAGCTGAAAGACATGGCCCGCTGGCTGCCCCAGATGATGGCCAGCGCTCAGGGCATGAAAGGCATGGCCGGTTATGAACGTCTGCTGGCATCAGCGCAGGCATCGGCCATTACCGCCGGCAGCAAAGATCAGGCGGGCAACAACCTGGTCAACCTGCTGGCCAAGATGAACAGCCAGGACGCCCAGCGGAATTTTGAAAAATTCGGTATCGACCTTGCCGGTAGCCTTGCCGCAGCCCGAGATAAGGGTGCTCTGCCTTTGGATACTTTTATTCGCCTGCTGGAAACCCGCATTGTTGCCGGTGATAAACGCTTTGCCGCCCTGCAGCAGCGCGCCGCCGGAGAAAAAGGACCGGAGCGGACAGCCATACTCAACGACATGGCAGACATACTGCAGGCCGGAGCGGTCGGCCAGATAGTGCAGGACAGGCAAGCCCTGATGGCTCTGGTGGCTGAAATGTCGCAGAAAAAGTACATCGCAGATGTGCAAGCTGCCATGCAGAACGCATCAGGAGCCGGAGGGACTTCATACGATGTTGTTTCTGAAACAATCATGTTTAAACTTCAAAGACTGATGACAGAGGTGGAGATAGCGTATTCTGCTGTGCTGGAATCCATAAAAACCCCTCTCGCCTCTATCGTTGATACAGCTGTAAAAACGGCGAAAAGTTTTCCTAAACTCACATTTGTTGTTACCGGTGCGGCCACTGCAATCGCCATGTTTGGTGCCACCGCTGCCGCAATGAGCGGCTGGAACATGCTTACCGGCCGCGGCGGGGGCGGTGCCCTGCGCGGAGGCCGTGCTAGCGGTGTTGCCGGTATGGTGCGCGCTGTGGGCAGGCAAGGCAAAGGGGCGGTAAAATCACTCGGCAGGATTTTCGGGCGGGGCGGCGCCCCGCTTGCCCTTGCTGCGACCGCAGCCGATATCATTACCACAGAAGCCAGTGGCGATCTGACCCGCAACGAGAAAAATGCAGCCCACGTGGGCACTGCCGGAGGCCTTGCAGGAGCGCTGGCCGGAGGTAAAGCGGGTGCTGCGATGGGTGGAGCCATCGGAACATTTTTTGCGCCCGGAGTAGGTACCGCCATAGGTGCCGGTGTGGGCGGGCTGATTGGTGCAGGTTTTGGCGCGTGGGGGGGCCAGAGCCTCGGCGATATGCTGGGCAATCTTATTTTTTCCGACGATTCCACCACCACGGTACACACCCATATCAATATAGATGGCCGCGAACTGGCCAGCGCGGTTGAATCTGTGCAGCTGCGTAATGCACGCAGGCACTAGGAGGCGGTTATGAGCTGGAAGGACTCGCTGCAGGACGCCCGCTTTCGTAACGTGACGTTTGAGGTGCTGCGCATACGGGACACAGGCAGCCATGCAGTGCAGGAACATAAGTACCCGTACCGTGACGGGGCAGAACAGGAAGATATGGGCACCGACGCACAGCGTATCAGCCTGACCGGCGTTTTTTACGGGCCGCAGTATGAAACCGGCCTTAACGCACTGCGTGCCGCCTTGCGCGAGCATGGCAAAGGCGAACTGATGCACCCTGTGTTCGGGCCGGTGGAAGTGGTGGTGCTTACATGGGACTGTTCGTTTGACGGTGAACGGCCGGACTATGCCGAAGTGCAGATGGAATTTGCCGAGGCCGGCCGGGATATGCCGTTTTTTGCTGCCGGAGCGCAGGGCCACCGTGCCCGGGCACAGGCGGCTGACATCAGCGTGCAGTCAGCCACCCGTACCGCGGCGGAACAGTCCGGCGCATCGCTGTCACGCTGGCTTGTGACCGTGGCCAGAAACGTCTCTCCTGCTCAGCGCCTTGCGGTGCTGAACATACTGCAAGGGGCGCTGCAGGACTATGCGGGCGGCGTACGCTCGGTGCACGATGCAGCCTCGTATTTCGATCTGCCTTCAGCCTATCTGGCAGATATGGAAGCCGCACAGCAGCTGCTGGCCGACCCTGTCCGGAGCCTCGGCCTGCAGGGGCTGGGGTACCGCAACTGGCAGCGGCTTTCGCGTCTTTTTCCGGCACGCACGCTGTCCGGCGGCACGCGCCCGTATTCCGACAGTGTCGGCAGCTACGCAGGCACCATCACCACGGGGCCGTCATCCGGACTGCCGGAATCGTCCCCCGGTATTTTTCTGCCGCCGGTACCGCCCTCTGACGGCGCAGATCTGCTTGCCGGTCTGCCAGACTCGCCGGCAGACCCGCCGGCAGAATCACAAACGGATGTGGCAGCGCAGACTCAGGCCCATGTGGCGGTACATGCCAACATTGCCCAGACGGAGATTGTGGCATCGCAGGCCACCGCCATGCTGGTTGCAGAGGCAGATACCCCGGCCATGACCCCGCACGAGATAGAAGCCCTCACGGGCAATACCCGTACCCGTCTGCAGGACTGCATAACGCAGGCCCGCACCGTGCTGTCTCCGCCGGATGGCTACGCGGCGGCACAGGCGCTGCGCACAGCGGCTCTTGCCGTACAGCAGGCGGCGGCCGCCGTCATCAACCAGCGGCCGCCGCTGGTGGCGCATACGGTGTCGGCGCCGTGCAACCTGCATCTGCTGGCCCACAGGCTGTACGGCGACCATACCCGTGCCGCCGAGCTGGCGCGGCTGAATCCTGCCATCCGCAACCCCAACTTTATCGCACGGGGCGAGGTGCTGCATGTCTATGCCCTCTGAACAACGTGTATCCGTAACCATTGCCGGACGCGGGCACACCGACTGGCTGACCTATGAGATTGAAAGCGATCTTATGACACCGGCGGATGGCTGGCATGTCACACTGGGCCTGCCTGACGGCAAGCTGCCGCGGGAGGTGACACCATGGGCGCGGGTGCATGTGGCCGTGGGCGGACAAACCGTATTGCAAGGCAGGGTGGACAGCGTGGAACAGCGCGTGAGCAAAGGCGAACACACTCTTGCCCTGACCGGCCGCGATGATGCCGCCGTGCTGGTGGACTGCTCCGCGCCGCTGTTTGTGGCGCGCGAGGTTACCCTGACAGATATAGTCAGCACCATTGTCCGGCCGCTGGGCATAGCCAAAGTGCGCATCGGCGGCGGCAGCTTCAGCGACCGGCGCGAAAAAATCACCGTGGAGCCTGGCATGACGGCATGGGATGCGCTGCAACGCGCGGCAGAGGCCAACGGCATGTGGCCGTGGTTTTCTCCGGACGGTACACTGATTGTCAGCGGGCCGGACTATGCAGCACCGCCGGTGGCAGACCTTATTCTGCGCAGAGACGGTAAAGGCAATAACGTTACCGGCATGTCTGTACGCCGCGATATGGCGGAGCGGTACAGCACCGTCACGGTACTGGGGCAGACTCACGGGACAGAAGGCGCGGACGGTCAGCATAACCTGCGGGCACAGGCAACGGATACCGGCGCGGCAGCATACCGCCCGCGCATAGTGGTAGAGCCGGAATGCGACACCCAGCCGCTGGCCGCCCGCCGTGCCCGCAAACTGCTGGCAGACGGCATGTGTGCCGGGCTTACCATCACGGCCACGGTGCGCGGCCACCGCATTGCAGACAGCGCAGGCAAGGGCCTGTTGTGGCAGCCGGGGCAGCGCGTGCGCGTCTGCTCAGAACCGCATCATATTGATGATGTGTTTTTTTGTACCGCCCGTACATTCACAGGCGGTAAAGAGCGCGGCAGTGTGACAGAACTTACATTAAAGCCGGACGGTCTGTGGCTGCCGGATACCGGCCTGCGCAACGGCCGCACAACCGGTCAGGCCCTGCAGGTGGTGGATATATGGTAATGCGACAGGTTCAGCAGGCAGTGGCGCGGGCGCTTTCCACCATACGCCTTGCCTTCAGGGCGCGGCTTACCGGCTTGGACACCGCCCCGCGTGTTCAGCTGGTGCAGGCCGATGCGCTGGCGGGTGAACGCCTGCAGGCGGCAGAGCTGTTTCAGCATTTCGGGTTTACCAGCGCTCCGCCGGAAGGCACCCAGCTGATTGTCCTGCCTCTGGGCGGTCGTACCGCCCACAGCGTTATTGTGGCCACAGAACACGGCAACTACCGCATGGACGTTACACAGGGCGAGGCCTGTATCTACAACCAGTGGGGGGCGCGCATCCATCTGAAGAAAGACCGCATAATAGAAGCCGACTGCGACCACTTCCGCATCAATGCGGCCCAAAGCATCACCATGCAGACAAAGTCATGGCAGGCCACGGCGACTGAGGGCACAACCTTTGCCAGCCCCACGCTGGCCTTCGGCGGCATGGACGGTGAACAGGCGCAGGCCAGCATAAATGCCCACATAAACACAACCGGCGACATAACCTCGCAGGGAGATCATGTCGCCGGTGGCATAAGCCAGAGGCATCACCGCCATCAGGGGGATTCCGGCGGGACTACCGGGGAACCTGAGTAATTTTATCGATCAGCTATATCACTAACCGCAAGGTCAAAGTTCGGGCCGCGCATAATCACATCACCCTTGTGCATAATCACTTCGCCGTCTGCTACAGCATAGCGTAGGGCTTCGTCAAAATCGATATGCTCATTTTTAGACAGGGAATGTTTCAGATACCAGACCCTGAGAGGCGGCTGCGCTTTCTCTCTGGTAACTAGCGCAAGGATGATAATCTTTCGATACTCGGCAAGATTCGCCTGCCATTCTTCCAGTGACATTCTGAACCCCTTCCACCTGTCCTGTATCTCGGCCGCCACTACAGTGGCGGCATGGGAAACGATGCAGGGTTAAATCCATATACAGGCGACTACACCGGAGAGCGCATCAGCCATCTGGGCAACGCCATCTATCTGCGCATCATGACGCCTCTGGGCACATGGTGGGCAGACCCCACGGTAGGTTCGCGCCTGCACGAAATAGCGCGCGAAAAAGACCTGCCCCGCATCCGTACCCTTGCACAGCAATATGCCCAGCAGGCATTGGCCCCGTTGGTTGAGGCAGGCAGAGCACAGTCCATACAGGTGACGGCCATGCAGCCGCATAACGGTGTATGCCTGTTGATTATCTGTGCCACTGATTCAACCGGTAATCAACAGACGTTCCAATACCCTGTTCGTGTTATCTGAACAGATTACAGGATTCGCCATGCCGTATATCACGCCAGACTTCGCCGCTATCCGTCAGGGTATTCTGCGCGATACGCAAAACCTGCAGCCCGATGCCGCGACGTTGCCCGACAGCGACAACTACGTGCGGGCCAGTGCCACGGCATCGGCCATCGAAGGGTTGTACCAGCACCAGCTGTGGATTGCCCGCCAGATTCTGCCGGACACGGCGGATACCGAATACCTTGAAATTCATTGCGGCCTGCGCGGCATCACCCGCAAACCGGCTACCAGAGCCACAGGCACCCTGACGCTGCACGGTGCACCGCAGACACCCGCAGCGGCAGGCATCCGTGCCGCACACCCCGCATCAGGAGAACAATTTGCCACCACGGCGGCGGCTGTGCTGGATGAAACCGGCACCGCGGCCGTGCCCTGCCGGGCCGTAACGGCCAAGGCCCTGCCGGATTACACGGCAGAGCCGGTAACGCTGGTCAATGCGCCATCCGGCATACTTTCCGGCGCACAGCTGTCCCTTGCCGGCGGCACCGATGCCGAAAGCGACGCCCAGCTGCTGGAGCGTCTGCTGCTGCATATGCGTACTCCGCCGGGCGGCGGCAACCGCTACGATTATCAGCGCTGGGCGCTGGAGGTGCCCGGCGTTACCGCGGCTTTTGTGTATCCCCTGCGCCGCGGCCTCGGCACAGTGGACGTGGCGGTGCTGTCCGCCGACGGTTTGCCCGCTGCAGAGCTGGTAACGGCGGTTCAGGCGCATATTGATGCACAGCGCCCTGTTACGGCCGCCGGCGTCACCGTGCTGGCCCCGCAGCCGCTGATGATAGACGTGCACGCCGCCGTGCGGCTGCAGGGCACCACCCTGCCCGTGGTAACGGCGCAGCTTCAGCAGTCGCTTGCCGTATTTTTCGCCGCACTGCTGCCGGGCGACCTTGTGGTGCGTTCCCATCTGGAGGCGCTCATATCCGGCATGGCAGGCGTGCAGGACAGACAGCTGATAACCCCCGCCGCTAACGTGCAGGCCGTGGTGGATGCCACCCGCCTGCAATGGCCCAGACCGGGGCAGGTGACGCTGGAGGCCATGTAAATGGGCCATATCCGGTTGTTGCAACACCTGCTGCCCCCCACCAGCTACAGCGCGGAAGCCCCGCGCCTGCGGGCGCAGCTGCACGCAGAAGGCAACGCCCTTGATGCCGCGCTGGCTGCTTCTGTACGTGCCGTCATGGGCATAGACCCGTTCCGCGCGCAGGAATGGCTGCCGGACTGGGAGCGTGTTTACGGCCTGCCCGATGCCTGTTCCCATCCTGATACCACGCTGCAGGAACGCATCATGGCATTGGCCATAGCCGTGCAGGAACAGGCCGGCCTGTCGCGGGCATGGTTTACGCGCCTTGCCATGCTGCTTGGCTACAGAGTGGTGGTGCACGAATACCCGCCGTTCTGCGCCGGTTCACATGCGGGCGACATGCTGACCAACGGCGACTGGCAATGGGCATGGGGGGTAGCCGCACCTGCCATTACCGAACGCCGCTTCAGCGCCGGACGCAGCGCCGCGGGCGAAACCCTGTCCTCATGGGGCGATCATCTGCTGGAATGTGTCTTCCGCAGGCTGAAACCGGCCCATACCGAAGTCCTTTTTTCATACGGAGGAACCAATGCACCGGATTGATTCACAAGGTGCCACCGCGGAGGGGCGCTTTACCGAAGGTAACCCCACCATACCGGAACCTGCCACCGTGGTCAGCGCCGACTGGCTGAATGCCGTGCAGGATGAAATTCTGAATGTACTGGCAGAGGCGGGCATACAGCCGGAAAAAGCGGATAACGCACAGCTGAAAGAAGCCATTCTCAAACTGGGACCGGAGCGTTTCAGGGGATTTTCCGCCGGAGGGCAGCATGCGTCATTTGAAGGTGACCTGAACACCATCGCCCATAACAGTCTGTACGCCTGTGACCGGGCCAAAGTGCAGAATGCACCGGAGCTGCCTGCTGGTACGTGGGCTTTTGTGCATACCATGGTTCTGCCTGCCGATGCCGGACGCACACAGGTGTGCTGGCCTGCTGACGACCCTGACCACCCCGGCTGGAACCGCCGCCGTACCTCCACCGGCCAGTGGAGCGACTGGCGGGTGGTAGGCTCCGGCGAAGGCGGTATGCCTGTGGGCGCATTGCTTTTTTCCACCACCGGCACACCGCTGCCCGGCACAGTGGCGGTCAATGTTAAACAAAAATTTACACTGGGCACCTACCCCCAGCTGGAAGCATGGGTGCGCAGCTGCGGGGGCTACCTGGCCACAGAGGCGGAATGGGACGCAGAGGCCGCCGCACAGGAAGGCTCCTGCGGCAAGTACTGCCTGACGGATACGCATATCATTCTGCCTTGCTACAGACACTACTTCTCGGCCGCGCAGAATGGTGCGGCGGGTAAAGCGGCAGGCGACTGGGCCGGTGATGCCATACGGAACCTTACTGGTGAACTCAAGTCATCCACTTCGCCTAACAGCCTTTTCCCAAGCCTCAGAGACACCGCTTCTGCAACCGGCG